>JAGNSI010000021.1 GCA_017988135.1 Pseudarcicella sp. | reverse complement strand
CGATTGACTACCAAAATATTTGGCAGCATAAATTTGATCTTCAAGCTCTAGTTTACCTAAGTTCTTATAGGTACATTTTTTAAACTCCTCTCCTTTTCCTCCTGTACCTCTATTGTCTACACAAGCAACTATATAACCTTTATCTAATAATGTTTGGTAGTACATTAAGTTCCATCCATCCCATTCGTCAAGAACCTCTTGATGACCTGGTCCTCCGTACAAAAACATGATCAAAGGGTATTTTTTTTGAGGGTCAAAGTCAGTTGGTTTTAGCATCCAGGTATTTAGTTCTGTATTATTGGGTAGTTTTATAGTAGAAAATACTGGGTAAGAAATACTAAATTTGGTTAATTTATTTGCCAATGCTTGATTATCCTCTAGCACTTTTACCAAGCTATTTCCTAATGTTTTATATAAACTTACTTTACTTGGTCTTTTAGAACTTGCGTTTGTTAAAATATAATAACTAAAATCTTTACTAAAATTCAAACTGTTCATTCCTTCTTCTGAAGACACTTTAACTTTTCCTGTACCGTCTAATTTTATTACATATAAATGCCTTTCTATTGACGAAACCTCTGTAGACGTAAAATATAGCAATCCATTTTCTTCATCGATACCATAAAAATCATCTACATCCCAGTTTCCTGTAGTAATTTGCCTAATAAGTTTACCGTCATTTTGGTAATGATAAATATGATTGAAACCATCTTTTTCTGATGAAATTAAAAAAGATTTTCCGTCTTTCAAATAAATCAAATCATCGGCTAATTTTTCAGAATCTATGTATCTTTTGTTGGTTTCAAAATAAGCGATATTAGTAAAGTTATTAGAAATTTGAGCATGCACAATCTGTAAAGTATCTTGATGTCTATTCAATTTCCTAAAAGAAAGTATGTCTGAAGATTGTGCCCAATTTATACCTTGAATATAATAAGTATCCTCTCCCGTTTTTATTGGTTTAGTTTTATTTTTGATTAAATCATAACAATTTAGGCTAACCTTAGAATTATTCTCTCCTGCTTTAGGATATTTGTACCGATAATCTTGAGGATACAAACCAGCCCAATATTGCATATTATATTCGGGTACTTTTCGTTCATCAAAAGATATAAAAGCTATTTTTTTGCTATCTGGTGACCATTCAAAAGCTCTTGTAAACCCAAACTCTTCTTCATAAACCCAGTCGGTAGAACCGTTTATTATTTCATTTTTTTTACCTGATTGTGTGATTTTTGTTTCTTTTTTGGTTAATAAATCTACCAAAAAAATATTATTATCTCGTACAAATGCTATTTTTTTTCCGTCAGGCGAAAAAGTAGCTAACATTTGTTTCCCTGAGCTAGAAAGTGGATAAATTTCATTTGTTTTTAAATCAAAAATATAATTTTCTTCAATAGATGAGCGTCGATAAATTTTCTCAGAATTAGCTTTAATGAGAATTTTTTGCTCATCTTCAGAGAAAGAATACTCTTCTATCTGTACTTTCAATTTATTTTGAGACTTTTTCAATAATGTTTGAATAACCTCTCCATTTTTTACAGAATATTTTATTATTTCGTTATCAACTAAAGCAGTATAAAATTCGCCACTTTTAAGCCAATTGATATCATCAACCGTTTTTTCTCGAAAAGCACCATATTGCCAAACATCGGCTAAGCTTACTTTTTTAAGGTCTTGAGATACCAGTTTAGTACTCAAAAATAAAATAATCGATAGAAGGAATAAGGTTATTTTTTTCATATTAAAAAATGTTTAAACTATCTTATATTTAGTTTTTTATTGGTTTAAAATCACTTTTATCCATTCATTTTCGTCAAAACCAATCAGATAGCCTGAACTTGTTTCTACAATTGGTCTTTTAATCACAGAAAGTTTTGAAATTAGAAAATCGAATGAAAAATTTATCTCAGACAAAAGACTTTTTTGCTCCTCGGTCAATTGCTTAAATGTAGTTCCTGACCGATTTATTAACTTAGTATTTTCAAAAATCGAATTCCACTCATCAAATTTCTCTTTAGTTAAGCTTTGTTTTTTGAAGTCATGAAATACAAAATCTATATTATTGTTTCTTAAAAAATCTAATCCTTTTTTTACTGAATTACAATTGGGTATGCCGTATATTTTAACCATAATAATATTTAATTTGCCATTTTTCATAAATAAAACTAATCGACAAATTTACACAAAAAAACTAAGCTATAATTTAAAGTAAAAAAACAAAAAAATGCTTCATTGTAATAATTATTTTTAATGATTTTTTTTCAAAAATTGATTAATTCAAAATTTTTTTCAAAACATTTACTATTAACTTTACTAAAAAAAAATAACATACAGCCAAATGGATTTCAGAATAGAAAAAGACACAATGGGCAAAGTAGAAGTGCCTGTAAATGTATATTGGGGAGCTCAAACACAACGCTCTATACTCAATTTTCCGATTGCTCAAGATATCAATCAAATGCCAAAAGAAATCATCAAGGCGTTTGCTTACTTAAAAAAAGCTGCAGCAATTACCAATTTTGAAGCTGGTATTCTTACTGACGAAAAAAAAGTATTGATAGGTAAAGTTTGTGATGAAATTTTAGAAGGTAAATTGGACGACCAATTTCCACTTGTAGTTTGGCAAACGGGCTCTGGCACACAGTCAAACATGAACTGTAATGAAGTAATCGCCTACCGAGCTCATGTATTGAATGGAGGTAGTCTATTAGACGAAACTAAGGTGGTTCACCCAAACGACGATGTCAATAAATCGCAATCGTCAAACGATACTTTCCCTACCGCTATGCACATTGCAGCCTATAAAATATTGGTAGAAATAACCATTCCTGGGGTAGAAAAACTAAGAAATACTTTACATAGCAAAGCCCAACAATTCAAAGACGTCGTAAAAATAGGTCGTACTCACTTTATGGATGCTACGCCATTAACTGTTGGACAAGAGTTTTCGGGATATGTTTCTCAATTAGACCATGGCTTACGTGCCTTGCGTAATACTTTGGCACACCTTTCGGAGCTTGCTTTGGGAGGAACTGCTGTAGGAACAGGAATAAACACACCAAAAGGTTATTCTGAAAACGTAGCAAAGCACATTGCAACTTTAACAGGTTTACCATTTATAACAGCCGAAAACAAATTTGAAGCCCTAGCTGCACACGATGCTATTGTAGAATGCCACGGAGCATTGAAAACAATAGCTGTAAGCTTGATGAAAATAGGCAACGACATTCGTATGCTTTCGTCTGGCCCACGTTCTGGTATTGGCGAATTATACATTCCAGACAATGAACCTGGCTCATCAATTATGCCAGGAAAAGTAAACCCTACACAGTGTGAAGCCATGACCATGGTGGCAGCTCAGGTAATGGGCAATGATGTAACAATAGGCATTGGTGGCTCAATGGGGCATTTTGAATTGAATGTATTCAAACCTGTAATGATTTTTAATTTCTTGCATTCGGCTCGTTTGATTGGTGATGTTTGTGTGGCATTCAACGACAAATGTGCAATAGGAATAGAACCTTTGACCGAGAATATCAAAAAACACGTAAACAATTCTTTGATGTTGGTAACAGCCCTAAATACCAAAATTGGCTATTACAAATCAGCAGAAATTGCACAAACTGCTCACAAAAACGGCTCAACACTAAAAGAAACAGCTGTAGCTTTGGGATACTTAACCGCAGAAGAGTTTGACCTTTGGGTAAAACCAGAAGATATGGTTGGTGATAAATAAAAATAATTTTAATATTACTTAATCACACATTTATCTCATAAAAAAGGCAAAAGTATATTTTTTGCCTTTTTTATGATAGATAACTCATGAAATGTTAAAAATCAAATACGAATCCAACAAAAAAATATATTTCGCTTCTGATTTCCATCTTGGTTCGCCCAACTTTGAAGAAAGCTTGGAGAGAGAAAAAAAAATTGTTCGTTGGTTGAATCTTATTGAAAAAGACGCCCAAGCTATTTTTTTATTGGGTGATATTTTCGATTTTTGGTTTGAGTACCAAAGCACTGTGCCTAAAGGTTTTACCAGACTTTTGGGCAAGATAGCTAGTATGTCCGACAATGGAATTCAGATAATTTTCTTTACTGGAAATCATGATTTATGGATGAAAAACTATTTCGTTAAAGAACTTGGCGTAAAAATATATCACCAACCTACTGAATTACAAATAATTAATTCCAATAACGAAAGCACAAACTTATACCTAGGTCATGGCGACGGACTGGGGCCGGGCGACAATGGTTATAAACTATTAAAAAAAGTTTTCCTAAGCCCAATCAGCATTTTTCTATTTGGTTTTGCCCACCCTACTTTAGGGATTTGGCTAGCTACAAAGTGGTCTGGAAGTAGAAAAAAACAAGCTGTAGCACAAGATTTTTACAATGATAAAGAATATTTATTCCAATATGCTTTAGCTACAGAAACACAAAAGCACCATGATATTTATTTGTTTGGACATAGACATTTGGTGATAAATATGCCAATTAGTGAAAATTCAAAATATATTAATTTGGGCGAATGGTTTAGTGATGAAAACAGCTGTCATTATGGTGTTTGGTCTAATAATAACTTTTCGATAGAACGCTTTGAAAGTAATTTAGGCAAAATTCAACCTTAATTTTTGTTTCTTGCCAAATGACAAGTGTTACCAATTTAAGTTTAATTAGTTTTGAAACATAAACTTTAAAACATCAAAACTATGTTAGCATCATCATTTTTTATATTAGCAATTATTACCATAGGCATTTTTTATTGGGGGACAAACCAAAACAAAACAGCTCTAACCATTTATAGTGTTTGGCTACTTTTCACTGGTGTATTATCTTACAATCATTTCTTTGAAAATACAGAAAGCATTCCTCCAAGAATTGCATTTGCAGTAGTACCAAATTTTTTTTTCATATATTTTTTATTCAAAAAAATCAATATCGAAAATATTAACATTTCAATTCTCACCGCTTTACATATTGTAAGAATCCCTGTAGAATTAACATTATTGCAACTTTATTTTGACAAAAAAGTACCCCTTCTTATGACTTTCGAAGGATATAACTTTGACATATTATCTGGAATATCTGCATTATTGTTGTTATTTTTTATGCCAAAAATTAGCTTTAGCTTTCTAAAGATTTGGAATTTCGCATGTATAATTTTGCTTTTCATAATCGTTACTTTAGCTATATTATCAGCAAAATCACCTTTCCAAGTTTTAGCATTAGAGCAACCTAATGTAGCAATATTAGAATTTCCTTTTACTTTTTTAGCTGCTATAATAGTCCCTTTAGTTTTATTGAGCCATCTTTTAGTTTTGAAGAAAATAAATTTCATTCAAAAAAAATAAGGTTTAAAACATTCAGATTTTATTTTTAAAAAGTAAAAAAAAATAATTTAATATTTTCAAAAATATATACTCAAAAAAAAATCCCCCATAAACTCAAAATGAGCTTATGGGGGATTTTTATTAACCAGTTAATAAAAAGATTACTTCACTTCTTCAAAAGCTACATCTTCTGCTTCAGGTTGTGAAGATTGCCCTGCATTAGCTTGTCCATTTTCTGGATTAGCTTGTGCATCTCCACCTGTGTTGGCATACATTTCTTGCGAAGCTGCTGCCCAAGCATTGTTCATTTTTTCAAGAGCAGCATCTATAGCTACACCGTCTTTTGATCCATGAGCTAATTTCAAATCAGCTAAAGCACCTTCTATGGCTGTTTTGTTGCCTTCAGAAAGCTTTTCGCCGTATTCTTTCAATTGTTTTTCTGTTTGAAAAATCATAGAATCAGCTTGATTCACCTTTTCAATGCTTTCTTTTTCAGCTTTATCAGCAGCTTCATTTGCTTTTGCTTCGTTACGCATACGCTCTATTTCAGCGTCTGTCAAACCGCTTGAAGCTTCTATTCTGATATTTTGCTCTTTTCCTGTTCCTTTGTCTTTAGCAGTTACGTGTAAAATACCATTGGCATCTATGTCAAAAGTAACTTCTACTTGCGGTACACCTCTTGGTGCAGCTGGTATGCCATCTAAGTGGAAGCGTCCCAAAGAACGGTTATCTTTTGCCATAGCTCTTTCACCTTGCAAAACGTTCAATTCTACAGATGGCTGATTATCTGAGGCGGTAGAGAATGTTTCCGATTTTTTGGTAGGAATTGTTGTATTGGCATCTATCAATTTAGTGAATACACCACCCATAGTTTCTATACCCAAAGAAAGAGGTATTACGTCTAGTAATAATACATCTTTTACTTCTCCAGTAAGTACACCACCTTGAATGGCAGCACCTATAGCTACTACTTCGTCAGGGTTTACTCCTTTTGATGGTTTTTTACCAAAAAATTTCTCTACTTCTTCTGCTATACGTGGAATACGTGTAGATCCACCAACCAATATTACTTCATCGATATCAGCATTGGTATAACCAGCATTTTTCATTGCACGGCGACATGGCTCCAATGTTCTTTGAATCAAAGAATCTGCCAATTGCTCAAATTTTGCTCTGCTAAGACTTCTTACCAAGTGTTTTGGAATACCATCTACTGGCATAATATATGGCAAGTTGATTTCGGTAGAAGCACCTGAAGACAATTCAATTTTTGCTTTTTCGGCAGCTTCTTTTAGCCTTTGTAAAGCCATTGGGTCTTTGCGTAAATCGATACGCTCGTCTGCCAAAAATTCTTCTGCTAACCAATTGATAATTACTTGATCGAAATCATCTCCACCTAAATGGGTGTCACCATCTGTTGATTTTACTTCAAAAATACCGTCACCTAGTTCAAGTACCGACACATCAAATGTACCACCACCTAAGTCGAAAACAGCAATTTTCATATCTTTACCACCTTTGTCTACACCATAAGCAAGTGCTGCTGCGGTAGGTTCGTTGATGATACGTTTTACGTCTAAGCCTGCAATAGCCCCAGCTTCTTTGGTTGCTTGGCGTTCTGCATCGTTGAAATAAGCTGGCACAGTAATTACGGCTTCTGAAACTGTTTGCCCTAAATAATCTTCGGCAGTTTGTTTCATTTTTGTAAGTATTTGAGCCGATATTTCTTGTGGAGTATACAACCTATCTCCTATTCTTACTCTTGGAGTATCGTTGTTACCTTGTTCTACTTTGTAAGAAACAGTTTTTAGCTCGCTAGTAGCTTCTGAGTATTTTCTACCCATAAATCTTTTGATAGACGAGATAGTATTAGTAGGGTTTGTAATAGCCTGACGTTTGGCAGGATCACCTACTTTGCGTTCACCGTTACCATTGTCCAAAAATGCAACGATAGATGGTGTTGTACGACGTCCTTCTGAGTTGGCAATAACTACGGCTTCGTTACCTTCCATTACTGCTACGCATGAGTTGGTTGTACCTAGGTCAATTCCAATAATTTTTCCCATTTTGAGCGTTATTTATTAATTAAATTATATTTTACAAAAATTGAATAAATGTTTTTTTTTAACATTCTTTAATCCCTATTTATCAATCTTGATGCCAATGCCATTAAAAAAATATTTTATGCCAATTTGACAGCAAATGCTTTCTTTTTGACCGAAATATCAAAAATACCTTTCATAGAATATGACAAAAAGCTACAATTTACGTCATATGAAAAAAGAATTCGTTTTGAATCGAACAAATTGACAAAATGAAGGGTTATTAGTATATTTGCATTCTTTTTTGAGAAAAATCGAAATCAAATATTATTTTATTATTAAATTTCAAAAAACAAACATGGCCTACCAAAACGATTTTACTTACGTCGAAGGTGTTGAACCTCATAGAATAAGGACGAGAGAAATTTTGAAAGCTCACCCAGAAGTTAAAAAATTGATTTCGAAAAACCCCAATACTGCCATTTGGATATTTGCTTGCGTAGCTTTCCAGATAGCTATGGCTTATTTGCTTAAAGACCAAGCTTGGTACATTATTTTGGCAGCCGCTTGGCTGATAGGTGCTTTTCCTGTACATACTTTATTTATATGTATACATGAAGCTTCTCACAATTTAATTTTCAAAAAACCATCTTGGAATGTATATGCTGGTATTTTTGCTAATTTTCCTTCTTTAGCTCCAACTGCAATTTCTTTTAAAAATTTCCACCTCAAACACCACGCTTTCCAAGGCGTGCATGAGCTAGATGCTGATTTACCTGACCTTTGGGAAGCAAAATTAATCAACAACTATTTTATAGGAAAAGCTATTTGGCTATTATTTTTCCCTGTTTTTCAAGCTATTCGTACTTTAAGATGCCTTGAACTAGCCATTATAGACAAATATGTGGTAATGAATATTGTGTGTCAAATTGCTTTTGATGCCATTATCGTTTACTACATGGGATGGCCTGCATTGGGATATTTAGGTGCAAGCTTTATGTTTTCTGTTGGTTTACATCCACTTGGTGCAAGATGGATTCAAGAGCACTTTTTGGTGTTAGATAAAAATCAAGAAACTTACAGTTATTATGGTTCTTTGAATGGAATCAATATGAACGTAGGTTTTCACAACGAACACCACGATATGCCGTCTATTCCATGGAATAATTTACCTAAGCTTAAAGCAATGGCACCTGAGTTTTACGACAATTTAAAATACCATACTTCATTCACAAAGCTGTTATTACAATTTTTATTTAGTCAAGAAATTGGCTTGTATTCGAGAATTGTCCGTAAAGAAAGAGGTAGAGTTCAGCTAGACGACACTTCAATACCTGACATTCAAATGATTCAGCAAGAACGAATTTAAGAATTACAAAAAATGCCTTTGAATAAAATCAAAGGCATTTTTATTGTTATAAAAATTGGCTTTAAATAAAATAATTAACAATTATAAACCCACGAAGTTGGGTAAAATATCATGAACAGCTTACTAAAATTCAACAAACTTTACTTTTATTTAGCAGTGTTCCTTTTTGCCATTGAAATTATTATTGCAAAATTTGCACATGACCGATTTATTAGACCATATGTTGGAGATGTTTTGGTAGTAATTCTTATTTATTGCATTATAAAGTCATTCTTGAACACTCCAATTTTAGGTACAGCATTATCGGTTTTGGCATTTTCCTTTGTTGTTGAAGGTTTACAATACTTAAAAATCTTAAATATACTTGGTCTACAACATTCTAAATTTGCGACTTTAATTATCGGAACTACTTTTGCATGGAATGATATTATTGCCTATATCATTGGAATAATAATAGTGGTACTTTTTGAAAAAAAACTTCGGTTCAAAAATTAAACTTCTTTAAAAAGAAAAAGATTAGAATTTTCAAAAAAAACAACCAACAGCTTTGACTTCGTTATTTATAAAAACAATGATATATTTATAAAAGAAAAAATAAAATTAGATTTTCTTCAAAAAAGCTTTTGAAATCAAACCAAAAGGCTTTTTTGTCATGATAAATATTGTATTTATATTGCACTAAGATAAAAATTTATATAAAAAAAAGCCTACCATGTCTATCGTTAGCAATAACATCAAATACTTAAGAAGGTTAAACGGACTTACACAAGAACAATTTGCTGTAAAAATAGGCATAAAAAGGTCACTTTTAGGGGCTTACGAAGAGGCTAGAGCCAATCCAAATTTAGAAAATCTACAAACTATAGCCCAACTATTTGGCACAAGTGTTGACGAAATCATTAAAATAGATATTCAAAAAAACAAACTTAGCCAAAATCAACTCAGTTTTATTGTCACAGAAGCAAGTGAAAACAAAGTGCCTAACTCAAATGAAACAAAATCAAATGATGCTTACAACCAAGAAATAGACCGATTGTTACATAATATCGAACAAAATGAAGCTGTTTTTACTGAAAATAACCTAGTAAGTATTGTCAAAAAAAATCAAAGTGCAGAATATTTAAGCAAAAGACTTCAATCTGGTTTTATAAATTCGCTTGATAAAATGACTTTGCCCAATTTAGATAATCACAAAACTTATAGAGCTTTTGAAGCTAACGAAGAGTTTAATTTTGAAAACGCTTTGCTTATTGGTGAATTGTTATTCGATACAAATGAAATGATAGACGGTAAAAATTATTTATTAGTATCTAGCAATCATGGTATTATGTATCGCCGTATTTTCAATCAGCTCAGAACTAGAGGTACTATATTGCTCAGTTCAGACAACATAAACATTCCAACGGTAGAGCTTAAAGCTAAAGAAATTATAGAAATATGGCATATTATAGCTTTTTTAAGTTATAATATGCCTAAACCTCAAGCCTCATTATCAGCTATCAAACAGCTGGTAAACGAACTTCAAGATGAACTTAAAAGAACTTAAAATGGCTCAATTGTGATTATAAATAATTTAAAAGTTTTATTAATTGCCTAATAAACTAAATAGAAAAAATCCGGTAAAGCTATACATTCTTGATTAATCTACTTTAGAAAACGCATTTCAAAAATCATTGTGTTTTGAAAAAACTCATTCCTCACAATAGTACAACTTACTTAGGCTATAAAAAAATCAACTTTCGTAGTTCATTAATTTCCGAAGCTAGGTATACTTATATAAAAACTAGAGTATAAAAAATCCTTTCGTGTAATTTAGGAATAAGGTTTCTAGTTTTATACTTATTTTTATCACAAAATATTGATTAAATTTATTGCTTAAAATTGTAAATCAAAAAAAACAAGCATATATAACAATGACTGAAGATTCAAAAAAATTCCTTTATCAATATTTAGATAACGCAGCACCTACTGGCTTCGAAGCATCTGGTCAGCAAATATGGTTAGACTATATCAAACCATATATAGACGAACAAATTGTAGATGTATACGGAACAGCAGTTGGGGTTATCAATCCTAACCAACCTTATAAAGTAGTCATAGAAGCTCATGCCGACGAAATATCATGGTTTGTAAATTATATAGACGACAATGGTTATATTTTTGTAAGACGCAACGGTGGCTCAGATGCCGTTATAGCACCTTCTATGAGATGCAACTTGCATACCAAAAAAGGAGTGGTAAGTGGTGTTTTTGGTTATCCAGCCATACATGTAAGAGACATATCTAAAGATAAAGCACCTACGGTAAATGATATTTTCATTGATCTTGGAGCAGCCAACAAAAAAGAAGTTGAAGAAATGGGCGTGCATGTGGGAACTGTAGTTACTTTCACAGATGGTCTTATGGAACTCAACAATAAGTATTTTGTAGGTAGAGCACTTGATAACAAAATGGGCGGCTATATGATAGCACAAGTAGCTCGAAAACTAAAAGAAAACAATATTCAACTACCATTTACGCTTTTTGTAGTAAACTCTGTGCAAGAAGAAATAGGCTTAAGAGGAGCCGAAATGATAGTAAAAAGACTCAGACCAGACGTTGCCATAGTTACAGATGTAACCCACGACACACAGTCTCCAATGTATAACAAAAAAGAGCAAGGCGATATGAAGTGTGGCTTAGGTCCTGTTATCTGCTACGGCCCTGCTGTTCAAAACAACTTGAGAGACTTTATCATAGACATTGCCAACGATCAAAAAATAGCCATTCAGCGTCAGGCTGTTTCTAGATCTACAGGTACAGATACCGACTCTTTTGCATACGCAACCGAAGGTGTAGCATCAGCATTGATATCGTTACCTCTAAAATATATGCACACAACAGTAGAAACCGTTGCGATGGAAGATGTAGAAAGCGTAATAGAACTTATATATCAATCGGTACTTGCTCTCAAAGGAAACGAAGACTGGAGATACATAAAATAAAAAAATAAGAATAGATAGGTAATTAAATGTTTAAAATACGTTTTATAACAAAACTCTTTTTGAAAATATAAAAAGAAAGAGATATATTGATTTTAAAAAAAATAATTAAAACAAAAAATGAAAATTAAAACCATTACCTATCTATTCATTTTACCCATTTTACTAACAACTTTACTTTTGTCAAATAGTATCAATACTTGTAAAGCACAAAAAAACATTCAAAATGAGCTACCAGTATTGACCAATAGTTCCGAATTTATTTCTATCCCCATTGGACTAAAAGGTTTATTAATATTAGAAAAAGTAAACAAAAGAGACTACGTTGTTCACAAATACGATAAAGACCTTGTTTCTGAATGGGCAGAAATGGGCAATATAGACAAAGACGCAGAATACGTCAATTATAGTTACGATGGCAAAAAAGTATATTTACTTTTCAGTACTTACTTCACCAACTCATACCAAATTATTAGAATAGGAATAGAAGATGGACAGCTAGATAAATTCCAATTGTTTTCAATAGAAAAAATGGAAATATCGGGTTTCAAAGCACTAAACAATGCCGCTTTTATTACGGGAAAAATGAAAAATAAAGATGTTATTTTATATGCTAGCCTCATAAATAAAAAAATAAAAATACTACCCAGTGCCTTAAAAAACACTGCTGAGCTTCAGTCTATAGATTTAGACACCAATCATCACACAGTAAGTATCACACATTTTGTAGGAAATAAAGTCAAAGAATACCAAATAAATATCAAAACTTTCAATGATGCTGGTGAACTGCTAACTGAAATAAACGACCAAACAGATGACGAGTTTGGGTTGATGAACGGCAAAATAAAATACATCAATGATCTAGATAAAATAGCTATTGGTACTTATGGTTACAAAAAATATATTAACGATGAAAGAAAAACTTCTTCACAAGGCGTATATTTCAGTAAAGTAGACAATCACGACAATTTAGAAACCAATTATATCAGTTTTTCTGAATTAAATAATTTTTACGACTACCTAGAACCCAAACAAAAAGAAAGTGCCGATAAAAAAATAGCCAAACAAAAAAAATCGGGTTCAGACATCAAGCACAACAAATTGCTATTTACCCATGACATTATTTATCAAGACAGTTTATTTATATTAGTTGCAGAAATTTTTGAACCCGAATACAGTACAAACAACAATTTTGGCAATATTCCATCGCTATTTTCAAGCTCAAGAAGGTGGGGTTTTAGCCCTTATGGTAACTATAACCCTTACAGTAGGTATTATTTCCCAAACACCCAAAGCTCCAACAACAGAAATTTTGAAGGATACAACTACGAATTTGCAATAGTAGTTGCTTTTGACAAAACAGGCAAAATAGTATGGAACGAGAGTATGCCTTTTTATGACGTAAAAGAAAAACTTTTAACCGAAAAACTAAAAGTAGGGCTGCAAGACCAAATACTTACCATGGCATATACCAATGACGGCAACTTTTATTCAAAAACTGTTGACCTCAAAAACAATGTTCGTCAAGAAACAAAAACTCCGTACGACACACAGTTTGAGGGAGACAAAGTAAAATCAGTAGAAAACGAAGCATTAAACAATTGGTACGGAAACCAATTTATATACACAGGAAATCAAAAAATTGCCAATAAAATAGTAAACGAAAAAAGAAACGTTTACTCTTTGAAAAAAATAAAATTTTAAAAATAAATAATGCAAATAAATAACATAGCTATACAAACCCCTAGCAATTGGAAAAACTACCAATTGATAGATTCAGGCGAATTTGAAAAACTAGAAAAGTTTGGGCAGTACACCCTCAGAAGACCTGAACCACAAGCCGTTTGGGATAAATCACTCAATGAAACAGAATGGGACAAGCAAGCTGATGCTTTTTTCAAAAAAGATAAAGGAAGCCAAGAAAAAGGTGAATGGTTTATTAAAAAACACGTAAAAGACAATTGGCAACTCAATTACCTTACCCAAGAGCTCAATCTTACTTTCAAGCTATCATTATCTTCGTTCAAGCACGTAGGTATTTTTCCTGAGCAAGCATCCAATTGGGATTATATTCACGAAAAAATATGTAGTTTACCTATCAAAAAACCAAAAGTTCTCAATCTATTTGCCTACACTGGTGGTGCATCTATCGCTGCCAAACAAGCAGGTGCAGACGTTACCCATGTAGACTCTATCAAGCAAGTAATATCATGGTCACGAGAAAACATGGAAATCAGCCAATTAACCGACATCAGATGGGTGGTAGAAGATGCTTTAAAGTTTGTAAAAAGAGAAGCCAAAAGAGGTAATGTTTATCAAGGAATAATACTTGACCCACCTGCATATGGCAGAGGGCCAGACGGCGAAAAATGGGTATTAGAAGAACAGATAAACGATTTGTTGAAAACCGTAGCCGAAATACTCGACAAAGAAAATTATTTTTTAATACTCAATACCTATTCTATGGGTTTTTCGTCTTTGATAATAGAAAACCTTATACATTCTTGCTTTCCAAACAGAGCAAATCATGCGTTTGGAGAGCTATATTTGGAAGACAATTATCAGAAAAAATTACCATTGGGCGTGTATTACAGGTTAGCAAGTGTTTAACAAAAAAAGTCTCTTGAAAATATTCAAGAGACTTTTTTAAAGGGTGACGATGAGGAGACTCGAACTCCTACAAGATTGCTCTAACTACCACCTCAAAGTAGCGTGTCTACCAATTTCACCACATCGCCATAAAATTGATGATGCAAATTTAAAGTTTTTTCACTTAATTGCAACATATTTTTTAGACACCAAAAAGCAATAATGTTTAAAAAAAAAGAAATTATTTTATAATTAATTAAAAGTCAAAGCAATGGCCTTAGAATTTGAAGGAAGTTTAATCAAAATTTTACCAGAAGTAACTGGTCAAGGACAAAAAGGTCCGTGGGTAAAACAAGATTTCGTCATAGAAACAGAAGAACAATACCCTAAAAAAGGAAGTTTTTCGGCTTGGGGAGAAAGAGTGGAAGAACTGAAAGGTTTTTCATTGGGCGAAAAAATAAAAGTAACTTTCAGCGTAGAATCTAGAGAATACAACGAAAGATGGTACACAGATCTGAGAGCATACAGAATTGAAAAAATGGGAGCTTCAACTTCAGCACCTACCAGCAATGCAGGTTTTGCACCCAAAACAGCTGAAGCAACGCCAGCAGCTAGCTTGCCTACATTTAGCGAAGCAGACGACGATTTACCTTTTTAATCCTACAAAAAGATAATATCAAAAAATTACAAAAAACTAAAATCCCCAGCCCTACAAGTTGGGGATTTTAGGTATTTTTGTAAAATACTGGAAATAAAACAAAATAGCTTAACCAATCAAGTATGTCTACCAACCAATCATTTGCAAATATTTCAGAAAATGGCAACCAATACTGCGATTCATTATTGAACTACTCTCGCAGAAAAACCATCACAGCCAATATTGGAGGCATACTTATGGGTTCTGAACACCCTATCAGAGTACAGTCTATGACCACCATAGACACACTAGACACCATAGGCTCTGTAGAACAATGCATTAGAATGATAGAATCGGGTTGCGAGTACATACGTATCACAGCCCCTTCTGTAAAAGAAGCACAAAATCTTGAAAACATTCAAAAAGAATTACGCAAAAGAGGTCACCAAATACCCTTGATTGCAGACATACATTTCACCCCAAATGCCGCAGAACTAGCCGCCAGAATTGTTGCTAAAGTAAGAATAAATCCAGGAAATTATTCCGACAAAAAAAGGTTTGAAACCATAGAATACACAGAGCAAACCTATCAAAACGAACTACAGAGGATAAGAGATAAATTTTTACCTTTGGTAAAAATATGCAAAGAAAATGGCACAGCCATGCGTATAGGAACCAATCATGGATCTCTAAGCGACAGAATACTAAGCAGATACGGCGACACTCCTCTCGGAATGGTTGAGTCGGCATTAGAGTTTTTAAGAATATGCGAAGACGAAAACTACGCTAACATAGTGCTTTCTATGAAATCGTCGAATACCCAAGTAATGGTGCAAGCTTACAGATTGCTTTGCAAAAAACTCAACGAAGAAGGTCTGAAACCTTACCCGCTACATCTTGGTGTAACAGAGGCAGGCGATGGAGAAGATGGTAGAATAAAATCTGCGGTAGGTATAGGCACATTGCTAGAAGATGGCATTGGTGATACGGTAAGGGTAAGCCTAACCGAAGACCCAGAGCTAGAAGCTCCCGTTGCAAAATCACTTATTGACAGATATACCCAACGAACCAATGTTTCAGAAAAAAACACCTTTAACTCTCCAATCAATCCATTTCAGTACACACGAAGAAAAACCAACGAAGTACTAAATATTGGAGCCAGTAATGTTCCAAGAGTTATAGCAGATTTTTCAGTCAATACGCTTCAGAACGTAGAAGACTTAAAACATATTGGACACTTTTATTTGCCCGCTACAGACAAATGGGCAATGAACGACCAAGGTGCCGACTATATTTATACAGGCTCCACTCCTGCCCCATTTATGCTACCAATGGGACTAAAAGAAATTGTAAACTTTGATGTTTGGCAAAATTCGGAAAACAAAACCCATATATTTCCATTGATAAAAAAATGGGAAGGTGTTGAATTTCAAAAAAATCAAACTTACTTTTTACTCATCAACAATACCGAACTAAGCTCAGACTTACTAAATATTTTATCAGAAAACTCCAATATTGTACTCATCGTTGAAAGCCATGAAGATCATGGAATGGCAGCAATAAGAAAAGTATTTTTTGAGCTTTCAGAAAAAAATATAAAAACTCCTATTATCATAAAAAGAAATTATCCTGCGCAGCTAAGCACAAGCGATTTTCAGCTATTTGCAGCTACAGACTGTGGTGCGTTGCTCATAGACGGTTTTGGAGATGGAATTATATTAAGCAATGAAACTGAAAATCAACATATTGACCTGAAAAGTTGTAACCAAACAGCATTTGGCATATTGCAAGCTGCTCGCACAAGAATGAGTAAAACTGAATATATTTCGTGTCCATCATGCGGTAGAACATTATTTGATTTACAAGAAACCACGGCTAAAATTCGTAAAAAAACCGACCACCTAAAAGGCATCAAAATTGGCATTATGGGCTGTATCGTTAACGGACCAGGAGAAATGGCAGATGCAGACTACGGCTATGTAGGTGTAGGAAAAGATAAAATAGCACTTTACAGAGGTCAAGAAGTTATCAAAAAATCGGTACACCCATCTGTTGCGGTGGACGAATTGATAGAAATCATCAAAGAAGACGGCGTTTGGTTTGAACCAAATGTATAACAAAATATTTTTATAGAATAACCCAATAATGACCAATCAACCTTTCCCTTGTTTGTGGTTTGAAAAACAAGCCCTAGAAGCTGCTGAGTACTATTGTAGTATTTTTACCAACTCAAAAATATTGTCTCAAAACCCAATGGCAGTAGTTTTTGAGCTAAATGGGGCAAAATTTATGTGTCTAAATGCTGGTCCAGAATACAAATTTTCGCCTGCAAATTCGTACGTAATTACTTGCTATACCCAACAAGAAATAGACCACTATTGGGAAAAATTAGGCGAAGGTGGTAAAACTGGAAAATGTGGCTGGCTAGACGACAAATACGGTGTAAGCTGGCAAATAGTACCATCTATATTGGGCTCATTGATGAATAATCCCGAAACAGCTGCCAAAACTATGTATGCTTTCATGCAAATGTCAAAATTTGATATTAAGAAATTAATTGAAGCTTAAATTCAAATTTCCCAAATAACATATATTAACAAATTAAATACAATTTCTATAAAAATATTTCATTATCATGTTACCGTAAACACCCGAAACTAAAAAACCAAATCAACATTTGGTTTTCTATGAATAGAACCACAGAAATCATTTTGTGCCCAATTTCAAATTGTTTCAATACTAAATATTACTATAATTAAACATAAACCAAACCACAAAAAAATGAGAAAAACTCTATCAGCTATGCTGCTTAGTTGCATTATTTCGAGTTGCAACCAAACTGGCATGCTTCAAAATGTAGAAAAAGCGTTTTTTTATTGGAAAAGCAACAGTTCCATTGACGATGAAAGTCAAGAAAATTTCAAAAAGCTAAAAGCACAAAAATTATATTTCAAAGTATTTGAAATCGGATACTCCCCTGTAAAAGGCAATTTTCCTTTTGAAAAACAAAGACTGACTCAAGAAATATATCAAAACTTAGATTCGGCATTGGTAGTACCAACTATTTTTGTAAAAAATGACATTTTTGCACATAACAACGAAAAAACGTTGGATCAACTTGCCGAAAATATAGTGTTTTTGGTAGAAAAATTTAGCAAAAATGAAAACGACGAAACACAAAAAGTATACAGCTACGACGAAATACAAATAGATTGCGATTGGACAAAATCTACTCAAGAAAAATACTTTTATCTATTAAAAAAGATAAAAGAACTTTCTGACAAACAATTGAGCTGTACTTTGAGATTGTACCCTTATAAATTTTCGGACGAAATGGGTGTTCCGCCAGTTGATAAAGCCATGCTCATGTGCTATAACTTAATAAAACCATTGGCACAAAAAAACAAAAATTCGATTTTGGATTTAGATGAGTTAAAAAAATACCTTATTCCACAGCAAAACTATCCACTACACTTAGACATAGCACTGCCTGTTTTCAATTGGAATGTTCTTTATCAAAACAATCAGTTTGTAAAGTTATTAAATATCAGCCCTCAAGAAGTAAAATCGTTTACCCAAGAAACCGAAAAAATGTGGTACACAGTACGCAATGACACTTCATTGAACTATGGACAAACGTATTTGAGAAAAGGCGACCAAATAAAAATAGAAGAAATAAACAAACAAACATTAAATGAAGCTATTGCTATTTTAAAACAAAATGTTGTCTTTGAAAAAAACACAACTGTAAGCTTATTTGATTTAGACATAAACACTTTTAAACAATACAACAATGAAGAATTGGCTAATTTTTATAACTCTTTTACTAAGTAAAATCCCAACTTTTGCCTGTGGGTATTCACCTTATGGTGAAGACATTAGATTTGTATTTCTGAAGCCTGAATATTTTGGCTATAAAGATTTCAATGCTTTCAATTACAATGCAAATTTATTCGGAATGAACAATTTTGAAGAACCTGCATTAACACCCTCTAATGTGTACGATTGGTATTATTTTACTAAAAAAAATGTACCAGTTTATCAAATCAACAAATGCTTCAATGAGCTTACTTTGGAAGATATAAATGCAAGTTCAAGTAATCTTTTTGTAAAATATTTGTTTGAAAACAAACATTACAAAGCAATAGAATACCTTAAAATTGCAAAAAAATGCGAAGAATTTAACAATCTTATCACATCGGATGAATGGGATAAAAACGAAAATCCAAGCAACAGTTTTATAGATAGTTTGCACCAAAAAATCCAATCAGAAAATAACTTTTATTTCAAAAGAAAATATGCTTTTCAGGCTATCAGAACAGCTTATTATTTAGAAGATTATGCTACAATTCATAACTTCTTTGAGACCTATTTCAGTAAAGGCAAAAAAGATTATTTATACTATTGGAGCTTATATTTTGATAATTTTAAACAATCAAATTCTGAAGTAAATATTGCCAATGTTATGGCATATTCATACGACAAAAAAATAGCTTCGTTTTATCATTTTCACGAAAAATTTGATCTTGAAAAAGCATTAAAACAAAGCCAAAGCCCCAGCGATATAGCAAATAGTTATGCCTATGTTTCATTACAAAAAGCAGAACCGAATATCGAAAACTTGAAAAAAATATACTCAAACAGTAATCATTCAAGAATATTAAGCTTTTTGTTGCTCAGAGAAATAAACAAAGTAGAAGATTGGATTTTTACGCCATATTATACCAATTATCTACCAGCTGTAAATATTTCTCAAAATGATTCAGATAATGCTATTTCTACTTCTACGCTAAGATTACGTTCTGAAAAAGACCGTATTTATGCTAAAGAAATATTGAATTTTGTAGATTCTGTAAACTTAAAAAATGTTGAAAATCCAGTTCTGTGGAAAATTGCAAAAATTCAATTGCTTTTCATGACCAAACAATATGACGCTTGTGTAAACAAAATCAATGAGTTGGAAGATAAAAACACAAACCCCAGCTATTTTTCAATTTTAGAAAAAATAAAAATATTGGCAACTATTTGTAATCAGCCAAGCGGAAAAGCTATTGTTCCTAAAGCTGTACAAAGTTTAGTGTTGAAATATAAAAATGATGCCCAATTTATGTTTTCTGTTGGGAGAGAATTAGAATTTCTTGGAAATAAATCGGATGGAATAGCGCTTACAGCTTTATGTAGTCACCGTTACAGCACTTTAGAAGAGTCGATTAGTAATAATGTAAATTGGCAAGAAAATAGAAACGCAAGGTCAGGAAATCTCAAATATTTCAACGATTATTTTCTGTATTTAGACTTTGTTTACGATAGCCAAACCCTTCAAAGTATTGTAAATAAATTAGACAATACCGAATTCGACGACTTTGAAAAAGAAGTATACAGCCAGCTAATGACAGATAAAAATTATTTGTTAGACTTACTGGGAACCAAATACCTGAGAGAAAACAATTTAGCACAAGCAGAAAAAACACTAAAAAGCATACCTGAAAAATATTGGGCAATGAACTACAACGCTTGGGAAAGTGATAAGTTTGGTGAGATGTATAGTTTCGAAAAAAATCCTTTTTACGATTTCAATTATACACCCAATTTTATCAAACACGAAACAGAAATCATGGTAACAAAATTGGCTGTAATACAGCAATTGAAGAAGTATATTTCTATAGCAAATAATCCTAAAACAAAAGACAGAGCTTACTTTTACAGTTTAATAGCCAACTGCTATTACAATATGAGTAGCCATGGAAACGCATGGATGATGCGTCGATTTGAGTCGACTGGGTATGATGATAGTAAGCCTATAGCAGACGATTCTTATACAGATGAAAACGAATATAGAACCAATGTGTTGGCACAAAATTATTACCAACTAGCTCATGATAATGCCAAAACTCCTCAGTTTAAAGCTTATTGTATGCGAATGAAAGAATTTTCGGCAAAAGGTTTTAACAACAGCTCATTTAAAGAAACCAAAAAAATGTTTCCTCAATTTGCTAACGAATTATCGAGTTGTAACAGTTTAGCTAGTTTATTCAGCGCTAGATAAACCATTACAAAACGTGATATTTTGAAATTGTTTAATAATTTCAAATCTTAACCAATAAGTTCATCAAACATCGTCAAGAGATTGGCGATGTATTTTTTATTTCCAGATGGATTTTTTATGCTTTTGTTGAATTCATACCAATATTCATCTCCGATATACAAATATTTCCCTGGCTTATTAGGAGTTTTAGCTTGAGCAATTTCTGGGAAAAACTCTCCTACATATACCTGCTGAACCAAATCTTTAGCTTCTTCCCAAGCTAAGTTTTTCGACAACTCAACTTCTCCAATTTGTGAAATTGCCAACACTTTTCGTGTACTAAAAAACAAATCTATCGAAAGCGATTTTGACAATTGATTGGGATCAATTTTAATGTATTTTATGGTTAAATTTCTTTCTTTTTGTGATGTTTCGTAAACTGCCTGAGTGAGTTCTTGTAATAAATATTCCCAATCGTTTTCATTGGTTGGATGAGGCGCTTCTTTACCATTTATCTTCAATAATAGATAGTTGTCTTGCTCCTCTTCGACCTTCTTTTTTAAACTTTGACCAGTATTGCTTATCAAATTATTGATAGAAGCCGCCCATGCAATAGAAAGATCTCCTTTCCAGCTATAATCGTCATTGGGAGTAAATCCTTCTTCGTAAATTTCTTCTTCGCTAAGATCTTCTCTGTCGGTAAAATGAATGGTAAAATCTACAGAAAGTGTATCACCTTTGTGTATAATTTTCAAATCTATTCTATTAGAAAATGGAGCGGGTATTATAGAAGCCGTCTCGAAAAATATTTCAACTTGCTTAAAATCAGACATTTGGTATAGTATTTTTATTTATTAATTATATTCAGACTGCAATTTAGGTTTTTTATAATAGAAATCTTATCTATTTTTTGGGTTTGAGTTTCTGTAAATTCATTTACAAAAAACCAAGCTTTAGGCATTTCGTATTTAGAAGAATGTGTTAAAATAGTTTTCTTCAATAACTCAAGTTGCTCATTTTCAAATGGTTTAGACTCAAAAACAACCACTAATTTTTGACCCAACAGCTCGTCATGTACACCAAATGCAAAAAAACGTATAGATTGAAGATTTGAAGGTAGGTTTTCAGAAATCGTTTTTTCGATTTTTTCGAGCTGTATTTTTACGCCACCACTATTGATGATGTTATCTAATCTTCCCAAAAGTTTGAAATGCAATTCGTCTATTATTTCTACTAAATCGTTGGTTACAATGGTTTCAAAATCAGTAACATCAGCATTTATAGTCAAGCATTTTCGGTCATCTATTCCGATTTTGACATGAGATAGCAACCTAAAACAATTCGATTTTTCAATTGTATTTATTTTTCTGATGGCTATATGCGAAACCGTTTCGGTCATACCATAGGTAGCAAACACATTATTAGAAGCAATTTTTAATTTTTCTTCTAAAGATTCTGAAATAGCTGCACCTCCAATGATTACATTTTTGATTTTACAGAAAAGATCAAAACCACCATTCTGAGCAAAAATACCCGAAACTTGAGTAGGAACAAAAGCCGCAAAATCTATTTTTACATCTTTACTTAATGCTAAAAGTGGATTGTTTGATGGCTCTACAATGATGGCTTTGGCTTGTACTTGCATCGCTCTTACCAGCATCATCATTCCTGCAACGTAACTTACATTTAAGGCAACAAAAAAAGTATGAATGGATTTTAATTCAAAAAAATGAATAGTTTTTAGAGCACTCGCTACAAGCTGTTTTCTTTTGATAATAATATTTTTAGGCTCACCTGTGGATCCCGATGTTTTTATAATAAATTCTTCTTTTCCAGAAAGCCATTCAACACAAAAACTGACTACAAGCTTTTCGTAGTCAGTTTTTGGCTGTGGTAAATCAAAAAAATTATTGATTATCAACATTTAAAGATTTTGTAAAGACATTTCTAAAAAAGTTTTTATTACCCTATCCGCTTCGTGCAAAACATCTTTTTCGCCTACTCCTATTACTTTCATACCAGCTGCCTTACCAGATTGAACGCCTGCTACTGCATCTTCAAACACTACACATTCGGTTGGCAGACAACTTACGGCTTCAGCTCCCATTTGAAAAACCTGTGGATCGGGTTTTCCTTTTGTGATATGGTTTCCGTCAATTATTGCATCAAAATATGGTAACATATTGATTTTTTCTAAAATCAATCTTGAATTTTTAGACGCAGAGCCCAGTACTATTTTGATGTTGTTCTGTTGCAACAATTTTAGAAAATCTTCTACACCTGGTAATATTTCGTTGGGTGTCATTTTCATAACCAACTCAAGGTACCAATCATTTTTCAATTTTGCCCAATTGTTTTTTTCATCTTGGGTCAAAACTACATTTCCCCAACCCAAAATCAAATCCAAAGATTCCATTCTTGAAATACCTTTGAGTTGTTCGTTTTGATGTTCTGTAAAATCAAAACCCAATTCGTTAGCTAGTTTACGCCATGCTTGAAAATGATAAACTGCCGTATCTACTATCACTCCATCCAAATCAAAAAGACACGCTTTAATTGTATTCATATTATTTAAATTCTAAAAATCTTATGTTAAATTATTTTTTCAACTCCAAAAGCATAAATGAACCTGCTGGAATAGTAAGTTTTTCCAAGTTATTGATTTTTTTGCCAGACATCACCTCTTCTGCTGAAGTATAGCCTTTCAACATCTCCTGAAACCTTTTTGTTTCGAGTGTTTTTTCTTCTTTATTTTGACTCATTATTACCATCGAAGTAGCCGTTTTAGTATATCTAAAATACACATAAAAACCATCTTTTGGTAAAAATTGCATCAATTTACCTTTGCCGAGCGTCTCCGATTTTTTACGAAAATTGGCCAATTTTTTAATAAAGTCAAACACTTGATTTTCTTTTTCGGTACGCCCACTTGCCACAAACTTATTTACTTTGTCGCCAGCCCAACCGCCCTCAAAATCTTTACGAACTTCAGCATCTGAAGGATTGATGAAATTTTTTGTTAAACATTCTGTACCATAATATAACTGCGGAACGCCTCTTGTAGTTAACAAAAACCCAAGACCTTGAATGTATTTGTTTACATCTTCATTTATTACCGAAAAAAAACGATTTACGTCATGATTGTCTAAAAATATCATGTTCAAATCTGGTTTTTTGTAAATATTATCTGTGGCTAAAACGGTGTATAATTTATTAAAACCATTTCCCCAATCTAAATTATGACTGAAACCATCTGGCAAAGCACCATGTAGCACAAAATCATGGGCAGATGGCAAAGTACTTTTAAAAGGAAAATTCAAGTTGTTTTCTACAAAATATGCCGACCCAATAGCATTGGTTATAGAATTTTCGCCAGTAATATACATCCCTGGATATTCTTCAAGGATTGCGTTATTACATTTATTCATAAACGCCAAGTCGTTATATTGATAAGTATCTATTCTGAAGGCATCTATACCAAAGTATTCAACTGTCCAAAGAGCGTGTTGTATTAAAAAATTAGCAACAAAATCATTTTTATGATTTAAATCTGGCAAAAATGGCACAAACCAACCACTTTGCTGCGTATCAAAATCAATTTTAGAACCATGCAAAATATCAAGAACAGGCTCAAAACGATAAGAAGTATTGGTATAAGTATCCCATTGATTGAGCCACGATTTCATGGGCATGTCTTTCAAAAACCAATGATTGATGCCCACATGATTGTACACGGCATCATACATAACTTTCATACCTTTTTTGTGAGCTGTTTCTACCAGATTTTTATAAGCGATATTGCCACCCAAGCGTTTATCTACTTGATAATGGTCTGTAAAACCATAGCCATGATATGCCGAGCGTTTTACGCCACCTTCGTCTGTTTGTGGTTGATCATTCTCTACTGCAGGATTCAACCAAACGGTTGTAACACCTAAATCTGCCAAATAATCTAATTTATTTTGCACACCTAATAAATCGCCACCGTGCCTTAAATATGGATTATTTCGGTCTGCATCTTTATCAGCCATGTCGTCAAATTTATCATTGCTTGGGTCTGCATTGGCAAATCTGTCGGGCATTATCAGATAAATCAAATCTTGTGGAGTAACATGATTAGGTTTTTTATCACGTTTTTTGAGCTCATACTTATATACAAACTTTTCTGAATTGGGATTGGTAAAATTAATAGAAACACTTCCTGCTTGGGTATTTGGAGCAAGCATTAAATCTAAAAATAAATAATTGGAGTTTTCTACCTTATGAGTTTTAAGCAATTTTACACCAGGATAATTGATAGAAACAACAGATTCGGCAATTTTATCACCATGTACCATCAATTGCAGTTTTGGATTTTTCATACCAACATACCAGTTGGTGGGGTTTATCCTGTCAATTTTGACATTTTGAGCAACAGCGGACACCCAAAAGCATCCACTCGATGCGATAAGCATCGAAATAAATAATTTTTTCATTTTTTTAAAAATTTGTATGATTGAAGTGTATAATGCTTTATTATTCATAAAACATTTGTTCAAAATAAATCAATAGAAAATTGAGAACATAATAAATAGTCAAAAAAATAATAAAAAATACTGATTTTTAGTCAAAAAAACAAAACAGAGAAACAAAAACAGAGCAAATGAAAAAATTGTTTTTAATTTACATGAGGTTTTGATAATTTTGAATGAAATAACCATTAAAAACTGTGCATGATTCATTGCAAAAATACAGTAACTTTTTACGCACAAGGATTTGTGGAATTGCTAGCTTAGACAACAAAATTCTTTTGATCAATCATAAAGGAATAGTAGAAAACGAATCGTTTTGGAGCTTTCCAGGTGGTGGATTAGCTTACGGAGAAGACACAAAAGATGCACTTCGCAGAGAGTTTAAAGA
>JAGNSI010000123.1 GCA_017988135.1 Pseudarcicella sp. | reverse complement strand
AGCTATAATTATTTACCTTATAACAGGTGTTTTTCTTTGTTTGGGTCTCAAACAAGGACGTTCAAATGGTTTAAATTCAAGCACACAATTAAATAAAATCAATGAGCTAGAGCCCACTTTGATTGATGGCGTAGCTACTTTTAGTGTAAGTGGAAATATTGGCGTAAAGCGTTTAGTGCCAAACACTTGGAAGAAAATTGTTATCAAGAAAAATGTCACTTTGATAGGTAGTTTTTTTATGCCCGATCGCACAGAGCCAATAGAAATTGCAGGCGAAAGCAGAGTTACATCTGTATTAAGAGGCAATGGAACAAGACCTACAGATGACGGCATCAAAGGTAGGTCGTATTCTGCAATAAGGTGCGACAAATCGCCCGACGTGTATATTCATGACCTACGAATCACCGAACCTATGAAGTTTCATATACATGCAGGATTTGGAAATCTTACCGTCGAGAGATGCGATATTATAGCTGGCACAGAGACTTATACCACCGACGGTATTCACGGAGGCGTTGGCAAAACGGTTGTGAAAGACTGTTTTATAGACGTATTTGACGATGCACTATATACTGTTGAATGCAAACTGATAGAAAATACCACCATTATTCACAACAAAAACGGAAGCCCTTTTATGACTTCATGGGGCAATGATGTACCAGAAAACCATGTTTGTGTAATCAGAAATTGCACTGTAGAAGATAATTATAACGGTACAAATTATAATCATGGTGTAATAGCATGGGCAGGTAAAAAAGATGCACCTGCTCAAACTTTAAGATTGAAATTTGAAGGTACTTTTAATTATTCTACAAGACCAGGAAAACAATCTTCTCAATTTTATACCATAGGTAGAGTTTCCCAAAAAGCAGATAACAACCCAACAAATGCCCACATAATAATTGACGGTTTTTGTAAACACAAAACAAGTATCAATTACAGAAAAAGTACCAATAGCTCGGTTACTTTTATCAATTGTTTAGACTAATGTAGTCGATGGTTTTTAAAACAAAAGCTTTTTTGGATTTTCCTTTAAAAATAAACAAACAATATCTTAGAATTATTGACAAACATTGATTTTGGGAAATACTAAACATTAAATATTATAAAATAGGATGAAAAAAAATACGATTATTTTGTTGCTTTTTACATTGATAGCAAATGTATCGATTGCACAAAAAAAACCTAAAGTCTGGATATATACAGACATGAGTGACAAAAATATTAAAGGTCAAGAGAAAGAAGGTTCTGCCAATGATCCAGATGATATTTCGGCTATGGCGGGATATTTAATTATGGCAAATGAGTTTGATACCAAAGGAATAGTAGTAGCAAGTACACATAGAAAAGAACATAAAATAAGTGCCAATCAGGCAGATTGGGCAAATAGTTTCTTTGGAGAGGCTTATAAAAAAGATGTTCAACAGCTAAATTTAAAGCTTAAAGGTTACCCAGAAGAAATCAAATTTACTCAGTCTTGTATCAAAGAATCAGCAGAAAGGTTTGTTGCTACCGAAAATTATACTTCATTGGCTTCTTATGGTACAGTGAAATCACTTATAGATTTGGTCGAAAGCGGTAAAGATACTATCAATGTGCTTATTTGGGGCTCTACCACAGAACCAGCTATTTTGGTAAAGCATTGTATGGCAACGGGTAAAGAAAAAGTTTTAAAGAAAATTAAATTTATTTCTCATTGGACTAGTTCCAACTGGCACCAAGGAAACCTAGAACATCCCGAAAATGTAGCCAATTGCAGAGAAGACGCACAGGCTTGTGCTTATTTAAAACAAATGGCAAGTACAGGCAAAATTATTTATTACGAATGTGGCGCCATCGGTCAGCATGGAATAGTAAGTGGAAGTCAAAAAGGTTTAGAATATTATAATAAGTTTAAAACTAGTGAGTTAGGTAAAATATTTGCTGAAGGTAAATTTGTTTTTAATTCGGTAGATCATTCTGATGCAGCTACTTATTGGGTTTTAATAGGAAAATGGGGCGTAAGCTTGTCGGATATTAAAAAAGACGGTACCAATCCGCCTGAATTAGAAAAAGAGAATGAAAATAAGTTCGATAAATGGTCACACAGAATCCACGACGAACTATTACGTAGGTCAATTCTTGTTGGCGGAGAAATAAAACCAAGCACACCACCCGAAACATTTAAGAATCCCATAATGAGTGGATTCAATCCAGATCCATCGGTTTGTAGAGTGGGAGACGACTATTATATGGTTACTTCTAGTTTTGAGTTTTACCCGGGCATTCCTATTTACAAAAGTCGTGATTTGGTCAATTGGAATTTGATAGGATACGGTCTCAACAGACCCAATCAAGTAGAATTGCCCAAAGGTCTTGCCGATTCTAGAGGTATTTATGCCGTAACCATTAGGCATCACCAAGGTGTTTTTTATCTTATTACCACTTGTGTGAGCTGTAAAGATAATTTTTACATAACGGCAACAGATCCGGCTGGACCTTGGAGCGAGCCGGTTTGGCTCAATTCGCCGGGCATAGATCCATCGCTGTTTTTTGACGAAGATGGTAAGTGCTACTATACAGGCTGTGCCAATATTTCAGGAAAAAAAGATTGGCCCAATCAAAATGGAGCTTATATACAAGAGTTAGATTTGAAAGCAAAAAAACTTGTAGGCGAAAGAAAACAATTGACACACGGACACGCCGCAAATGCAAGATGGACAGAAGGGCCTCATTTGTATAAAATAAACGGTAAATATTTGTTATTAGTTGCCGAAGGCGGAACGGGAGCTCACCATGCTGTAACTGTTTTTCATAGTGATAATGTATTTGGACCTTATATTCCAGAGCATACAAATCCTGTTTTGACCCACAGAAACTTAGGAAAAGACTACCCGATACATTCGGTAGGTCATGCCGAACTTTTTCAATTGACAAATGGAGATTGGTGGGCAGTGGCATTAGGAAAAAGAAAAAAAGATGGTAAAACAATGCTAGGAAGAGAAACTTTTCTAACGCCAGTTGCTTTTGAAGGAAATACGCCAGTTTTTAATCCAGGTATTGGCAAAGTAGAGCCAGTTACAAAAAGACCCAATTTGCCTTGGAGTCCTTTTCCTAAAACAGAAATCAGAGATAATTTTGAAGGTCAAAGCTTAAACCTAAATTGGAACTTTCTAAGAACTCCTTATCAGAAATGGTACGACCTGAAAGATAATAAATTAAGTATAAATCTTAGACCAGAAGTGGCCGATAGCTTGGTGAATCCTTCTATGATAATTCGTAGAATAAAAAATCAAGATTTTTATGCAGCAACCAAACTTATTTTTAAATCAAATGCTGAAAATGAAATTGCTGGTTTGACCATCTACAGGGCAAGTGCCAATTATTATCAATTAGTAAAAACTCCTTCTGCTATAAAACTTATAAAACGTAAAGGTAGTACTAAAGAAGTTGTTGCTGAAGTTGAGTACAAAAATCAAGATGTTCATTTGTCGGTAAAAGCAAAAGACGGTAAGCTGTTTTTTATGTACGGAGAAAAAGAATGGAGCATGAAAGCAATAGCTGTTCCACAAGATTTTGCTGTGGTTTCAGACGAAGCTACTTTAGGCGGATTTACAGGCCCATTTGTAGGGGTGTACACTTCAAGCAATGGTTTGGTGTCTCAAAATAGTGCAATATTTGATTGGTTTGATTATGAAGATATTTTGAATTAGCATCACTGGGTAAATTTATTATTTGAATCCTTGTTGCATGAAAAAGCAAAAACGATTTTAATTGCATTTATCGGTTTGCTAATTTTTTTGCAAGCTCAAAAAATAACATCTCAGATTTTACAAACAAAAATCATCAAAAATTACGTTGATGGTTTCAATGCCACAGACGGGGAACGCTACAAACATGCGTTCCCTAATGCTGAAGCAACCAATTTTCTGACCTAAAATATTCCCTTTTATATTTGTCCCCATTAAAAATGTAATCACAGTTTTTTTTCGATAGTAGATATACAGAAAACATATCAAATAAACTCCAAACGGTTTTATTATCATCTAGTTTATGCCAAATGTTTCCTAGGCTAGAATCAAATTGATTGCTAAGTTTTTATGTTGGTAAAAGAATGTTATGTTTATTGTATTTTCGTTTTTGCATTTGGTTAAGAAAAGACTAATTTATAGATTCGAAAAATATAAATTCAATTCCAATAAATAGTTGCCATGATAAAAAATGTATTGTTTTATTTAGTATTCGTATTGTGTTATACACCTCATTTTACATTTTGTCAAAAAAAATCTAATCTGAAAAAAGAAAATGCTGCTATTTTTTATCCAAAAAAAATGAAAACAGATGAGCAAGGAAAACAGTTGAAGTTTGGCGACTTGGAGGCGGTTATTTCAGCTAAAAGTACAGGTGAATTTTGTAATTATGTTTTGAGAACTACTGCCTCACTTCGAGAAAATGTTCCTGTAAACAAACGTATAGAATTTAGCGAAACAAATACCCACGCTTACATACGTACGGGCAATGTTTTATTTGATGGGCTTTATGCCATGGCAATAGACGAAGCTAAAAAAAATTCAGTATCCGAAATCAAAAATGACAATTATACCAACGGAAAACATCATTTGGTAGAGGCGTTCCAAGCGGGTGAAAAATGGACGTATGTTTGGACACGAGATTTGGCCTATTCGGTTCACTTGGCGTTGGCAGGTTTTGATACAAAACGTTCGGTAAACTCACTTTTATTCAAAACCTCAGAGCTCAAAGATTCAGTAGGCAAAAAAGGGCTTGCTCAGATTATTCAAGATACTGGTTCTGGAGGAAGTTATCCCGTTTCTACAGACCGAGTGGTTTGGGCTTTAGGGGTTTGGGAAACCTTGAAATTTCTGAAAGATAACGAGCGGGCTTCGTTTCTTGATAAAATATATCCAATACTTAGCAATACCATTGAGCAAGATCGCATGCTTGTTTATGATAATACCGATGGGCTATATCGTGGCGAACAATCATTTCTCGATTGGAGAGAGCAAACCTATCCGCTTTGGACATCAAATAATCCTTTGCCAATAGCATTATCAAAAGCTCTTTCGGTAAACGTACTTAATTATTGGCTACTGAAAATCACGTCTGAATGTGCTGATTTAAAACAAAATAAAGAGATTTCATTGAAATATAGCCAATGGGCCGAAAAATTGAAGGCAACAATAAATACTCACTTTTTCGATAAAACTAGTGGGTTATATAGTGCCTATTTAATCTCAGATGGCTTGCATAATATTCGTGTAAAACGTTACGATCTTTTAGGTAACTCATTAGCTATTCTTTTGGGGATTGCTGATACCGAACAATCGGAATCTGTGCTTACCAATTATCCCATTGGGCCGCATGGACCTAGTGTGGTATGGCCTCAAGAACGCAATGTGCCAATCTATCACAATCAAGCTATTTGGCCTTTTGTTACAGCATATTGGATCAAGGCTGCCTGTAAGCAAAATAGATCTTCGGCGGTGAATCATGGCGTGCTTACTATGCATAGGCTAGCGGCACTAAACCTCTCGAATATGGAAAACTATGACTTCGTAAGTGGTCAGGCCGAGATAAAAGGAAGCGGATTAAATATTGGTCCAACTGTTAATTCAAGGCATCAGTTATGGTCTGTAGCAGGATATTTATCTATGGTGCAGTCCGAACTTTTTGGATTGCAAACTACCATGGAAGGGATGCGGTTTGCTCCATATATTACTGCCGAACTACACAAAGAGTTATTTGCATCCACAGACAAACTGGAGTTTAGAAACTTTGATTATCGAGGCAAACAAAACAGTTTAACAGTGCATCTTCCCGCCATTAATAAGGAAACAAAAGGTGCGTACGAAATAAAAATGGTTAGTTTTAATGGGCAAAATGTAGGTAAAGAATATATTTCTACCAATAAAATGCAAGCTACTAACCATTGGGATGTTTATTTACAAGTTGCAAAAACAAACATACAGCAGCTCGAAAAACTTAAAATAGTTGATGTAAATAACGAAAGACTTCTTTATACACCTGCAATGCCAGAATGGGATACCCAAAAAAACAAAGGCATTACCATCGAAGAAGCTTGCTTAAAGTTGCATTTTACCCATCCTGATATTGCGAAAGTTACATTCAATATTTATAGAGATGGCAAATGTGTTGCTTCCAATATCAAACAAACCAGTTGGCATGATTTATCAACCAAAGATTACCAAACAGTTGCATATGGTTATGCCATTGAGGCGGTTGATAATCTGACGGGAACTGTATCGCATCTTTCTCCGATTAATAGGTTTTTTAATTCTGAAAAAACGTATACTTTGTCAGCAGTTGAAATGCAAAATCAAGGAGGTACGCTTGTTGATAGTCATCACTTTGAAGGTTGGGGAAAATCAAGTCACTCTCTTAGCACTGAGTTTGCTGTAAATAACGACGGAAGGTATGTCATAAATACAGAATTTGCAAATGGTTCAGGTCCGATTAATACAGGAATTACTTGTTCTGTAAAACGTATTATACTCAAAGAATCAGGCAAAGAGATTATTGCTGGATATTTAATTATGCCACAATCTGGAAATTGGAAACGCTGGGATAAATCAACCCCTTTTATTGTCCAACTAAAGGCAGGTAAAAAGTATGAACTAGTAATAGATGAAGATGCAAATGCACTAAATATGAGCTACTTTGAAAACAACAGATTGTATAAATATGCTGGAGGGGGAGCTCAAGCTTCCAATTTAGTCAATATTGCAAATGTTGAAATAAAATTACTAGAAGCAGAAAAATCAGGAGAATAAGTTTTTAATGCAATTATATTGAAAATGACAGCTAAAACAGGTTGTTGAATTATTTTCGAACTCTAAAAAAGTACTTTTTTACGAAGTTATTATTTTGAACAAAAAATATCGAAAAACTAGAATTTATAAGAAATTGAGGCTTTCGTTTATAATATATGTATGATTGAATCCTAAAATAAGAATAATTGTCATTATGAATTCATATAAGTCGTGTAATTTTACAAATATTTTATTTAAATGTTCTTTCCAAAAATATAACGAATCTATAAAGATTTTTTTTGATTAAAATTAAGTAATACAATGACAAAATCTAATTTTAAATTTCAACTACTTGCCCTAGCAATGCTTTTTGTTGGAAATATGGTATTTGCCCAAAAAAATCCTGCAGGCAAAAAAAATACAAACACCAAACCATACCCTTATGGCAATCCTGTGATTCATCACATGTACACTGCAGATGCATCACCACGTGTGATGCCCGACGGAAAAGTGTGGATGGTGACCTCTGTAGATGATGAAAACGGTGGTGGATATTCAACCATGCATTCATACCATACTTTTTCATCATCAGATATGAAATCATGGACAGACCATGGC
>JAGNSI010000122.1 GCA_017988135.1 Pseudarcicella sp. | reverse complement strand
ATCTGGCATGTTCAACTTCATAGTTACTGGTTTTGCCAGTGTAGTTGTGAGCATGAAAAATGTTATCAACAAAAAACCTAAGTCTACCATTGGCGTCATATCTATTTTGGTGGACGCCTTTTTACTTCTCTTTTTTCCGCTTTTGTCCCCGCCGGACTGACTGATTTCTGCCATTTTGTTTTAAATGATTTTTAATGATTGTTAAAAATTAGATTTTAGGCCTTGCTTCGGGAGACGTAATGAGCTGAAACGAGTTTATTTTTTGCATCACCAAAGTTTGAACTATAGAATTGAATGCTTTGTAGTTTGACTCTGCATCTCCTTTTATGGCTACTTTTAAATCTTTGTTTGCATGCTTGGCATAACTTATCCACATAAAAAGCTCGTTCCCTTCTGCTGTTGAGTCGCAAGGAATACCTTTCAGTAATCCATTTTTTTTGGCATCGGCAGGTTTTAAACTTAACACTTGAGACAAGGCTCCTGCAGGATATCCAATAACTTCCGAAGCGTTATAATTTTTTATCATTTCGCCTGTCAAAGGTATATTGTATCTACCTGCCATTCTGGTTAAGATTTCACGTTTTGTATTAGCATCGTCTGTAGTCATGTAAATTGCTCCGTCTTTTGATACTGACAATGTAATAAGCCCTTTGGCACCTTGAAGTTTGGTTTCTGATACAGATGAAGGTGGCACTATGGTAACTACTTCTTCGGGTCTGAACTTAGCGGTAAGCATAAAAAACGTCAATAACAAGAAAGCTACATCACACATGGCCGTCATGTCTAAGGAAACGCTTTGTCGTTTGGCTTTTACTTTTGGCATAATTTTATTTAATTAAGAAAATATTGAATTTGAACAAAAGGCTCTTTATTTGCCTAAAACCATCGGTAGCCGAATAACTACCGATGATTTGTTTTTTTCCAAATTATATAAAAATATTAGTTGTTGTGAGCTGCATAGTTTTGGTTTACGCTCAAACCGATTTCGTCTACGCTATAAGTAAGCTCATCGATTTTAGAAGTAAAGAAGTTATATGCAATAATACATATAGCTGAAGTACCAATTCCTAATGCTGTATTTACAAGTGCTTCTGAGATACCATTTGCAAGTGCATTTGAATCTGCTCCGCCTTCGCCTCCACCTAATGAAGCAAATGCTTTAATCATACCAAATACTGTTCCTAATAGACCAATAAGCGTAGATACAGATGCTAAGGTAGCGATGATAGTAAGATTTTTTTCTAACATTGGCAATTCTAATGAAGTAGCTTCTTCAACTTCTTTGCTCAATGCTGCCAATTTTTGTTCTTTATCTAATGAACCGTCTGTTGCTAATTGTTTGTATTTTTTCACAGCAGCAAGTGTTACATTACCTACAGATCCTTTTTGTTTGTTACACTCGTTGATAGCCGAATCAATTTCGTTTTTGTCTAATAATGATTGAATTTTACGTACAAACGAATCTACATTTCCTGTTCCTTTCGCTTTGTTGATTGTAAAGATACGCTCGATAGAGAATACAAGTGCCGTAAGGAAACATGTAATTAAAACTGGCACGATAGGTCCACCTTTGTAAGCGATTGCCAAATAATCTCCTGGGTGAGGATGTCCTTTGATTGGGTCTCCATTTTCAAATCTTGATGCATCTCCCATTACAAAATGGAAAAACAATTGTGCGATGATAAAAAGGATGATAATTACTAGTCCTGCTGGTATTCCACCTGACTTTTTTGTTTGTGCCGCACCACTTGCAGCAGGAGATTTTGTTTGTGCACTCATTTTGTAAATAAATTGGAAAAGGTTAAAAAATATTTTATTAAGTATTTGTTTATGGTTTTTGAAATACTTATGTTTTTTTGATTGCACCACAAATGTAAAAGAATTTTTGTTATTCAAATCATGCTGTTTTGAAGTTTTTTGAAAGAAAATATTCTATATTTCAATGAAATTGTACTATTATAATATTTCAATAGAAAAACGATTGATTTTACTGAACTTTACAAGGATATGTTTTTAAAAAAAAAATTTATTTCTACGCTTATTTTTATGGATTTACTGCATTTAAAGCAATTTATTTAGGTATTTATTAAAATATGTAAAGCCCAAATAAAGAATTTGGCATTAAATAAATTGTGTTGATGGTATACATTTCTGAACTACTTGAGGAATTTCTGTTAATGTTTTTAAGAATATTTTATTTGATAAAGGCAAAAAGTTTATGTTCTTTTCTAATTGTTTATTTTCTCCATAAATAATAAAAAATGTCTGACCCATTGTTGCATCATCGGCATCCAATATATAATTAAAAATTCTTGACAAATAACCAAGACTTTGAGTTTCAGAAATTCTAGCAACGAATATATTTTGAGTGTGTTGTTTTACTATGTTTAATACTTCTTGAACGGCATTCACTTCTGAAAAATTATCAATTTCTGAATGGATAAAAGGTTTTTGAAAGAAAAGCGGTTCTTTAAGATAATCGAAACCATAAGCTATTTGATGAACGGTTTCAGCGATTTGCAAATGAATGAGGTGCATGAATCTGGAGATTGGTTGATTAAATATTGGCATCAAAGTTTAAATTTTTTCTAGAACAATCCAAATTTATCCACAATCAGGTTGGTTCAAAAAAATACATTCAAAGGAAAGAGATTTTGGGGTAAATTTTATTTTTATTAGATTTGTTTCAAATGTAGGTTTCAATTAAAAACAATCATGGCGGAGCAATTTTACAAATTCAAGAAAGTGTTTAATCCTCGAAAGAGCACGGCAGTTTCTGTAGGTGATGCTATTGAAGATTTTTTGGCTTCGTATCGCCTGAAAACAAAATATAACGAAACTTATGTATCTGCCGCTTGGGAAAAAATCATGGGAAAGGCAATTGCATCTAGAACTACAAAAATATATGTTTTTGAAAAAAAATTGTTTCTTCAAATAGACTCAGCTCCGTTGAGAAACGAATTGATGATAGGAAAATCGAAAATAGTAAAGCTTGTAAATGAAGACATCGGCACAACCACAATTTTAGATGTAGTGTTTATTTAAAAAACCATTTAATATGATTAACGAAAAGGCTTCAAAAATAGAACACAAATTACTTAGCGATGAAGAAAACAGAACAGATGTAGGATTTGGCACTCAGATAAATGATCCTGCTACAAGATTACTAAATCAAGATGGTAGTTTTAATGTAAAAAGAGTTGGTTGGAAATTCAGAGACCGACTCAATATTTTCAATCGACTGATAGTTTGTTCGTGGACAAAATTCATTTCACTGATTCTATGCTTTTTCTTTATCACCAATTTGATTTTTGCTTTTTTGTTTGAATTGGCAGGCGTAGAAAATTTAGCTGGAATAAACAACACATCTTATGTTACTCGTTTTTGGGACGCTTTCTTTTTTTCTGCTCAAACACTAACTACTGTAGGTTACGGAAGAATAGCACCTGTTGGCAACCTTACAAGTGCTATAGCAGCTATAGAATCGCTGATGGGACTTTTGATTTTTGCACTATTTACCGGTTTGCTTTATGGGCGATTTTCGAGACCAGTAGCTCGAATAAAATTTTCAGAAAATGCACTTATTACGCCCTATTTAGACATGACGGGCTTTATGTTCAGAATTGTAAATGAACGTGCAAATCAATTGATCAACCTTAGAGCCGAAATAATTTTATCTATCATAGAATATAAAGCCGACGGCAGTCCAAGAAGAAAATACATAGCACTCAATCTGGAACGAGACAAAGTAAATTTTTTTCCTACCAACTGGACTATTGTACACCCAATAACGGAAAATAGCCCCATTTTTGGCATGACAAAAGCTGATTTACAGAGTAGAAAAGCTGAATTTTTGATACTTATTAGCGGAACCGAAGACACTTTTAATCAAAAAGTATACTCCAACAATTCGTATAATGCCGACGAAATTGGAGCAGGAACTATACATCTTGACTTGCGAAAACTGTCTGACACCTACACCGTAAAAAAATGATAAAACCCGAATATCTTAAAAAAGGCGACACTATTGGAATTGTTGCCATGGCAGGAAAAGTGAAAATTGAAGAGCTAAACGCCTCAATCAAATTGTTTGAAAACTGGGGACTAAATGTTGTTTGGGGAGAAAACACTTTTGAAAAAAACTATCGATTTGCAGGTACAGACGACCAAAGAAAGCAAGATTTTCAAAAAATGTTGAACGAACCAAGCATCAAAGCAATATTCTCAGCAAGAGGCGGATACGGGTCACATAGATTTATCGATGACATTGATTTTGAAATTTTCAAACAAAAACCAAAATGGATTATTGGTTATTCTGATATAACAACGGTTCTTTGCACAATAAATAGGTTAAATATTGAATGCATCCATGGACTAATGCCCAAAAATTTTGCTCAAACTGGTACTGAAAAAGCATTAGAAAGTTTACACAAAATATTGTTTGGCAAAAAAATCAGTTACACAGTAAAGTCAAGCAAATACGACAAAATAGGTGAAGCCAAAGCTGAAATTGTAGGAGGAAATCTATGTACTTTTGTGCACTTGTTAGGTACAGAATCATTTCCAGATTGTTCTAACAAAATATTATTGATAGAAGACATCAACGAACAATTGCACAATATAGATAGAATGATGTATCAACTAAAAAGAGCGGGTGTATTAAAAAATCTTGTAGGAATTATAGTAGGTCAATTTACCGAAAGTATAGATGACAAAAAAAATCCTTTTGGAAAAAATGCTAACGAAATCATTCAAGCAGCAACTTTAGAATACCAATATCCGATTGTGCATAACTTTCCTGTGGGACACGAAGCCGATAATTTTGCGATTCCAATTGGTAGAATAGCTAGTTTGAGCGTAAAAGAAAAAAATACAACGTTAAATTTTGACTAAGAAAATAAATTCACAAAATGCTTGCTAAAACATTTGGAAGTGCAGTATATGGCGTAAATGCCTCAATGATAACAGTAGAGGTAAGTGTAGACCAAGGCAAAAACTTCTATTTGGTAGGACTACCTGATAATGCTGTAAAAGAATCGGAACAAAGAGTAGAAGCTGCACTGAAACATTACGACTATTTTTTCCCAAGAAGAAAAGTAGTAGTAAATCTAGCACCAGCAGATATTCGCAAAGAAGGGTCTGCCTACGACTTACCAATAGCATTGTGTATACTCCATGCGTCTGAACAAGCCAACTTTAAAGAATTAGAACGCTATGTAATAATGGGTGAGCTATCTTTAGACGGAAAACTAAGACCCATAAAAGGCGTTTTACCTATAGCAATTGAAGCACGCAAACAAGGTTACAAAGGTTTTATATTACCCAAAGAAAACGCCAATGAAGCCGCCATTGTGAATAACCTTGATATAATTCCTGTAGAAACATTAAAAGAAGCAATTGGTTTTTTGAATGGTAGTTTAATTATAGAACCATTAAAAGTAGACACAAGAGATATTTTTGCGTCCTCACAAAACGAATATGATGCAGATTTCTCGCATGTTCAAGGTCAAGAAAACATCAAAAGAGCATTAGAAATTGCGGCAGCTGGTGGACACAACGTAATAATGATAGGCCCGCCCGGAGCAGGCAAAACTATGCTTGCCAAAAGGTTGCCCACCATTTTACCGCCACTTTCGCTACAAGAAGCACTTGAGACCACAAAAATACACTCTGTGGCAGGCAAATTGGGAAATAAATCGTCATTGATAGCAACTCGTCCGTACCGATCTCCACACCATACTATTTCTGATGCTGCATTGGTAGGTGGCGGAGGTATGCCTCAGCCTGGTGAAATATCATTGGCACACAATGGTGTATTGTTTTTAGATGAATTGCCTGAATTCAAAAAAACAGCTCTTGAAGTCATGCGACAACCTTTGGAAGAAAGAAAAGTAGCGATAGCAAGAGCACGATGGGCGGTAGAATTTCCTGCAAATTTCATGTTAATAGCCAGTATGAATCCTTGTCCGTGTGGTTATTACAATCATCCCGAAAAAGAATGTGTATGTGCACCGGGTATGGTACAACGCTACCTCAACAAAATATCAGGACCTTTATTAGATAGAATTGACTTGCATGTAGAAGTGACTCCTGTAAATTTCGACCAAATGACGGCAAACAGAAAAGCCGAAAGCAGCGAAGCCATCAGAACCAGGGTGATAAAAGCAAGAGACATTCAAACGAAAAGATTTGAAAAAATAGATGAAGTATACTCAAATGCTATGATGCCTTCTCAAATGGTAAAACAAGTTTGCGAAATAAGCGACGCTGGTAAAATTTTACTAAAAAGAGCCATGGAAAAACTACAACTTTCTGCAAGAGCTTACGACAGAATATTAAGAGTGTCCCGAACTATAGCAGATTTGGCAGGTTCTGACGAAATCAAAACCGAACACTTAGCTGAAGCTATTCAATACCGAAGCCTCGACAGAGAAAATTGGGCGGGAGAATAAAAAAGCCAAAAACAATTACAAAAACAATCAAATGAATAAGTTATCCACACAAAAAACACCTGCTATTAGACTAAGAGAATTAGACTTCTTAAGAGGTATTGCTATAATTTTAGTGATGCTAAGGCATTCCGACTTATCCACATACGTCAAACAATTGGGTTGGATTGGCGTAGACCTCTTTTTTGTCTTAAGTGGCTTTTTAGTTTCGGGCTTGCTTTTTAAAGAATATATTAAATTTGGAAATATTAAACCTAAATTATTCTTAATAAGACGTGGGTTTAAAATTTATCCAATTTATTTCCTGTCTTTTGCAGTTTATCTAGGACCAGTTATCAACACTTACGGCTTTGACCTCGAAGGATTAATCTCAGATATAACTTTTACTCAAAATTATGTACGTGCATTTGGTTATGCTTGCTCAATTACTTGGTCTTTAGCCATTGAAGAACACTTTTATTTTTTATTTACTTTTTTTCTTTGGCTAGGCTTGAAAAATAACAAAAACATTTTAAACCCCCAGCTAAACAAAGCAACAAAAACAAAATTCGAAACAATAATTGTTGCTATAATAATGTTTGTATCTATAATTAGACTTTTTAGCAATATAATTTTCCCACACGAAACAGGTCGTAATTTCACTATGACGCATTTAAGAATAGATTCACTTTTATTTGGTGTTTTGATTGCCTATTTCTTTTACTTCAAAAGAACCATTTTAGAAAACTTTTTTCAAAAAACAGAATTTTATTTATATTTCATTTGTATTGTTGGCTTGGTTTGGACTCCTTTTATCGACCCTTTCACTTCTTTTTTTGTAAGAACTTTAGGGTTTACATTGCTTTTTATTTCTTTTGGAATCGTGTTGATAACTTTTTTAGTCAAAAAAAATATCAATTCAACTTTAAACAAATTATTTTCTAATTTGGTAGTAAATACTATTAGCA
>JAGNSI010000121.1 GCA_017988135.1 Pseudarcicella sp. | reverse complement strand
TGATAAAGTAGGGTAGTAGTTTTGGGAGCCGTAGTGTAGTTTCCGTAAGGTGCCGAAAGCGGCGAAAATTTGTCTAATATTTTCAGACTTTCAGTGTTTAGATTGAGGGCTTTAAAGTCTGGATTATAACTACCTAGCACCAAGTCATTTTGATTGGAATGACTATTTATTTGAACCAATTTATTGTTAAACTGGGTAGTAGATCTATTTCCTAAAATATAAAAAACAGGTGTTTTCTTTTCTAAAATACTTTTTATTTGGCTGTTATACGCATTGCTGATATCGGGTAGCTGGTGTAAAATAACAATATTGTATTTTTTAGCTAAAAAATCATTGTTTGTGGAGGTATTTAATATCTGTATGTCAAGGCTGAAGTTTTCGTTTTTTTCAATACAACTTTTCAAAGCTTTTATGTCTGGATGTGGTGCAGAGGCTAACAATAATATTTTCTCTTTGCCATCTACAATGTCTACATAAACATCTTTATTGTTGTTGTTTTTTGAAAATTCTTGTGGTAATGATTCTAGCTCTATCGTGAAATGTTGTAAACCAATTTTGGTTGCTTTGGTTAAGAAATTTACAGTTTGAAAGTCGTCATTTTGTTTGAAAATTATTGTTTTTTTTGCAATAATTTTGCCTTCATTTTTAAGATAAACAGCTGTACTTTTCCCCGAAAAACCAACGGAACGTATGTCTGCTTCTATAGGGAAGTCATTTCCTAAATAAGCAATTTTGTTGTGATGAATAGCGGTGATTTGAATGTCTTTTTTGGTAATGGTATCTCCAGTGCCAATAGAATGTATTCTGAAATTAAAATCTTTTCCTTGTGGATTTATGCCTTCGTTTACAATACCATCTGTAAATAAAATTACATCAGTAAGGTTTTCGTCTTCTGAGTTGGTTTTTATTTCAGTAAGTAAAGACGAAATATTTGTTTTTTTGGCGTTGAATAAAATACTATCAGGGTTTTGAAAGTTAGGGTTGTTGAGGCTTGCAAATGAAGTTTCACAATCTTTTTCAGCTAAAATTTCTTTTAGCTGAAAAAGTTTTGATATGGCTTCTTTCAGAAAAATTTTCCCATTGCTGTTCATCGATAGAGAATTATCAATGGCAATAGTTATTTTTCTTTTCTGAATGTTTTGTGTGCTTTGTTTGATAGAAAAATTGAGCAACAAAGCACTTATTATGCTTACACTTATAAATCTGAGTGCAGCTAAAGCATAATTTATTTTTTTAGTCCAACTGTTATTTTTTTGATACAGTACATAAGCGTAAATAGCACCTACTAAAAGACAAATCAATAGCAACCATGGCGATGATTGTAACAGAAATTCAAAATTCATGATTTAGTTTTTAGAAAAATACATTTTGTTTGCTTTTTGCATTTTACAAAATAAACAAATAACATTCAAATGGTTTAAAAATAATAATTAGGTCAGCATGCCACCGTCTACTTGTAACACTTGTCCAGTAATATAGCTTGAAAGCTCAGAAGCAAGGAAAATACAAGCATTGGCTACTTCTACTGCTTGTCCCGATCTTTTCATTGGAATGGCTTTTGCCCATTCTTCTGTAGCAGCATGGTTGAGCTCGCCCGTCATTTCGGTTTCTATAAAGCCTGGAGCGATTGCGTTTGAGCGTATGTTTCTTGAACCCAACTCTAGTGCAATAGATTTTGTAAAACCGATAATACCAGCTTTTGAAGCTGAGTAGTTAGCTTGCCCAGCATTGCCACGAATACCTACCACCGAAGTCATATTTATGATTGAGCCAGATTTAGCTTTCATCATATGTTTGCTTGCTGCTTTGGTAAGATTAAATACCGACTTTAGGTTTACCTGAATCACATTATCCCATTGCTCTTCCGACATACGCATCAATAAGCCGTCTTTTGTAATACCAGCATTGTTTACCAAAGTGTCTATTTTGCCGAAATCTGTTATTACGTTAGCTACTAATTCTTCAGCTTGAGCGTAGTCAGAAGCATCTGAGCGATAGCCTTTTGCTTTTATGCCAAATACTTCAAGCTCTTTTTCTAGTGCTAAGCCTTTTTCTACAGATGATAGATATGTAAATGCAATATTGGCACCTTCTTGAGCCATTCCGAAGGCAATGGCACGACCTATTCCTCTAGATGCTCCTGTAATAAGAGCTGTTTTGTTTGATAATAATCCCATTTTTGATTGATATTTTTACAAAGGTTTCGTTTTATTTTGTAGAAAAACGAAATTAATCACGATAAAACCCAAAATTAACAGAAATTCTTGAAATAATTACGTACACTTTTCGTTTAAAAAAACATATTGAAACAATACAAACAAAACCGCTTTTGGAATATTGAAACCCTTTCATTATTTGTTGTTTGTAGCTATTTGTGTTAATTTTATCCATTAACATTTTTTATAAAATCTGATTTGAATTAAATTGGTTGAAAAGCCTAAAAATATTTATTTGTGAATTATTTTTCTTCAAAATCCCTTTGGGTGGGGTTAATTGTATTTTTTGTAGTGTTTTTTACCAATGCAAATGGTATCGATGATACTTTTGCAGACCATTTTTCTATATCTGAAAATACTATAATGGTAGCTGATACCACCAAAAAATACAAACCCAACAAGTTGCCTAAGTTTCAAGTAAAAGACAAAATAGGTAATCAATACACCGATCGTTCGTCCAATTCGCCATTTATACTTAAAAATCCCAAAGAAATTGCAGATGAATTTCTACTAGATAAAGAAGGCAAAATAAACATTACCGAAAAAATAAAATCGTTACCCTATAGAAATAATTACAAGCCTGGAGAAAGAATTTCGTACGAAGAGTTTTCAAAATTACAGCAGAATGAATACTTGAAAAACTATTGGAAGTCTTATTCATCTTCTCTCGATGGTAATAGTGAAAGCAAAGGAAGAGGTTTGTTGCCAAAAATTAAATTACCCCCAGTTTTGGATAGAATATTTGGTAGCGATTTGGTAGATATAAAGTTGAGTGGAAGCATATTGGTAGATTTGGGCTATAGGCACCAGTTTATAGACGTACCAACCTCCAATAGTGCCCAAACCAATAATTCACAGTTTGTATTTGACCTTCAAAACCAGTTGAGTGTAGACGGGAAAATAGGGGATAAAATAAATCTTAACCTTAATTTTGACACCCAAGCCAGTTTTAATTTTCAGAATCAGCTCAAGCTCGATTGGCGTGCAGACGAAGAAGACATTGTACAAAGTGTAGAAGCAGGTAACATAGGATGGAAACTCAACGGACAACTAATTCCAGGTGTTGATAATCTTTTTGGTGCAAAAGTAGGGCTTCGGTTTGGGAAACTTGATATGACTTTAGTGGCTGCACAACAACAATCAAAGCAAGAATGTATAACCATAAGAGGGGGTACTCAAGGTAAAGGATTTGAAATAAGAGCCGACGAATATGACGAAAATAGACACTTTTTCTTGTCGAATTTTTTTAGAGATAATTTTGAAAAGTCACTAAAAAACTTACCTATGATAAACTCTGGTCTGATAATAACCAGAGTAGAAGTATATGTGACCAACAGAACACGCTCTACCGAAAGCCTAAGAAATATAGTTGCACTTAGTGATTTGGCAGAATCGTCGCCATATAATAAAAACTCTCCTTTTGTCTCGCCACTCAAAGTAGGTTCGCCCGACAATGTGAATAATGGCTTGTTTAAAAAACTCACAGACCCAGCAAGTGCCGCTACAGTAAGAGAACCCAATAAGGTAATTACGACTTTGTCTGACGACTATAAATTGATAAATGGTGTTGATTTTGATATCATAAAAGGAGCCAAAAGACTTACCGAAAACGAATTTAGCTTTGATCCACAGTTAGGTTATATTTCATTATTGTCACCTATAAGAAATGACGAAGTGTTGGCTGTATCTTATGAATATACCTACAAAGGTGCGCCACATAAAGTAGGAGAAGTAAGCTCAGAATATCAAGGGCAAACCAATGACAAAATGTTGGTGATGAAATTGTTGAAGTCTTCGACAATTCGTAACAACTTGACCCACCCCATGTGGAATTTGATGATGAAAAACATTTATTCATTAAAAACTTCTCAAGTTTCAAAGCAAGGTTTTCAGTTGAAAGTAATTTATAAAGACGATTTGACGGGTTTTGATAATCCATTTCTACAAGAAGGGAAAAAAATCAAAGACATTCCTTTGCTACGTGTGATGAATTTGGATAAACTCAATCAAAATGGAGATTTACAAGCCGACGGTAATTTTGATTTTGTAGAAGGTGTTACTATAGATTCAAAAACTGGAAGAATAATGTTTCCAGTATTGGAACCATTTGGTGAATCTAATTTGGGGAAATTCTTTGACGAAACAGAAACCCAACTGAAAGAAAAATATGTTTATAATGACTTATATACAAAGACTTTTGCAGATGCAACCCAAAATACTACCAAGAATAAATATTTCTTGAAAGGTTTCAATCAGGGTGGAGTAGGTGGCTCGCTCAATTTGCCAATAGGAACATCAGAATCATCTTTGAAAGTAACAGCGGGAGGTGTAGCACTCAATCAAGGTACAGATTTTATGTACGACCAATCTTCTAATAGGGTAGAAATTCTGAATGCAGGTGTAGGTAATTCGAGTAGAGAAATAATAGTATGCTTTGAAAAACAAGATTTGATTTCCAACCAAACCCGTGCACTTTGGGGAACAAGGCTTGACTATCGATTAACAAAAGATATAAATTTAGGTGCAACTTATCAGAATCTTTCAGAGTCACCACCAGCAAGTTTGTCAAGAGTTGCAATAGGTCAAGAGCCTGTAAATAATACAGTTTTGGGTCTGGATGCCAATTTTATAAAAAAATCTCGTTTCCTTACCAAAATGGTTGACGCACTACCATTGATTTCTACCAAAGAATTGTCTGCTGTAGAATTTAATGGTGAGTATGCTCAAATTATTCCTAAAGTAAATAAATATGCCCAAAACAATGCCTTTATTGACGATTTTGAGTCCAATAGAGCATCATTTGGCTTTACAGGTGATCCCAACAATTGGCGACCAGCTGCAACACCGAGCATTTTGGCAAATGGAAATAAAAATGATGTCAATTATAATGCTCGAAGAGCTAAAATTGCAGCTTATTCGGTAGATCAAAATTATTTTTACAGTAGTAATGATTTAGAACCTACAGGTTTAAATAAAGCTGAATTAGTAAAATACACCTACGAAAGACCTATTTTAGCTACAGGACTTTCGGGTTTATTTAAAAACAAACAGCTTCAACCAGGTTACGAAACCCTCTCGGGAGTGCTAGATGTAGCCTATTTTCCTAGCGAAAGAGGTATTTATAATTACAGCACAGATCTTACCCGAGTAGGGCAACTCAAAAATCCGAAACAAAACTTTGGAGCTATAACCCATGCCATTACATCAGATACCGACTTTGATAATTCTAATATCGAACAGTTAGAGTTTTGGATGATGGATCCATTCGATAATAGAGATCCTAAGTATTCGGCAGTAAGAGACGGTAGAATAAATCCTGTAAACAACCAGAATGGTAAACCAAACTCAACAGGTGGTTCTTTGTATTTCAACCTAGGTGATATATCAGAAGACTTTGTGCCAGATCATTTTTCTAATTATGAAAATGGTATTCCTGCAACAGATAAACAATTTAGCGGTGGCAATTCAGCAATAGGGAATGTTGAAAAAACTACTTGGGGTTTGGCACCTACGCAACAGTTTGTCGTAAATGCCTTTGACAACAGCGATGGTTCACGCCAAAAACAAGACGTTGGTTTTGATGGTTTACCCAATAGCTCTACAGACCCTAATGATATATATACAGAGCAAGTTTTCTTTAAAGATTACCTTACACAAATCAAAACAAACTTAGACCCTGAAGAATTTGCAAAAATAGAAGCGGATCCATCTGGAGATGATTTTATTCATTTTAACAGTCCTAAAAAAACGGGTTCAAATAGTGTAATTGAACGCTATAGCAATTATTTAGGTATAGAAAATAATTCGCCAGCATCCAATAAAAACCCCAATCAAATCACAGAAACCAATAGACTTTTGCCTGACATTGAAGATGTAAACAACGATAATACCATCAACGAAATAGAGTCTTATTACGAATACAAAGTAGACCTAAAGCCAGGGCAAATGGATGTTGGAAAAGCTTATATCGTAGACAAAAGTGTTGAAAATGGTGTTAATTGGTATTTATTTAGGATTCCAGTTCGCAATTTTACTGGTAAAGTGGGCAACATAAACGGTTTTAAATCTATTCGTTTTGCCAGAATGTACCTTACCGATTTTGAAGAACCAGTAGTATTGCGTTTTGCCCAATTGCAACTTTCAGGATACAATTACCGCAAGTTTACAGGCGAACTCAATCCACGTTCATTACAAGAAACACCCGAAAAATATGATCCTATATTTAAGGTTTCTACAGTAAACATAGAAGAAAATGGACCAGGAGCAAAAGGGGGCTCTTATATTCCATATGTAGTGCCTCCAGGATACATCAGAGATGTAGACGTTACTACTCAAAACCAAATAGCGCTCAACGAACAATCTATGTCGCTTTGTGTAGACGATTTGCATGATGGCGACGCACGTGCTGTGTTTAAAAATTCAACATTCGATTTTATTAATTACAAAAACCTAAAAATGTTTGTTCACCTCGAAAGTCCAGATGATGTAGACAAGCAAGTGTCAGCATTTTTAAGGTTAGGAACAGACAATACCGATAATTACTACGAAGTAGAAATGGTAGGTCTTAAACAAACCAAACAAGGGCAGTCTCAAGCATCTGAAGTATGGCCAAAAGAAAATGAGTTTAATGTTTCTTTCGAAACATTAAAAAAAGTAAAAATACAAAGAGACCAAGCCAACAAAAGCCTTATAGAATTATTTACCGCACCACAGCTTGTCAAAGAAATTGGCGATGACGGTATTGAAAGAACTTATAGAATAAGCGTACTTGGAAGACCAGATATGAGTTCTATCCAAACCATGATGATAGGAATAAGAAATCCTAAAACTAATGATGGGCTTTCTAAGAAATTTTGTATTTGGGTAAACGAGCTAAGGGCTGCAGGGTTTGATGCCACAGTGGGTAGAGCAGCTATCGGTAAAGTAAATATTAAGCTTGCAGATTTTGCCAATGTGACAGCCAATGCGGCTTATAAAACTTTTGGTTATGGAGGTGTTCAAACCAAAATATCTGATAGAGAAAGAGAAGCGACCTTGGAAGTGGGAGTGGCTGCAACTGTAAAATTAGATAAATTTTTGCCTGCTAAATGGGGAGTGAATTTGCCAATGTTTGTGTCTTATGATAAAAAATTGTCAGACCCGTTTTTTGACCCACTTGATCCAGATATTAAAGTAGACGATAAACTAAAAAGTATACCTACAC
>JAGNSI010000120.1 GCA_017988135.1 Pseudarcicella sp. | reverse complement strand
TGAAAGAATACATGGCGGAGTAGGATACAAAAGTCCCTACAAATATTTACTTCAAAAAGGAATTGAGATGAAGCAATTCCCCTAAGAAGTCGATTTGTGTTCCTTTTGTAAAGGTAAACATTTTAAAAACGTGTCCAATATTTAGCAGTTAGCACATTTATCTAAACTTTATAACAACAATCCAGTTAAAATAAAGTTTCCAGAGTCTTTTGGCAGTTTACCCAAACTTGAAATACTTAAAGTTTCTTCAATAGAAATACAAAATATAGAAACATGCTTGTCTAATTTATTATCCTTAGAATCATTAAGCATTTACGAGTCAAACATTCCTCTTATTCCTGCTTCGATAGGCAAATCTACAAAACTAATTGAACTCAACTTAAATAATAACCAAATCAATAAGCTTCCAAATGAAATCAATAAACTTGTTGCATTGAAGGAATTGAACATTGAAAACAATAATTTATTAACATTACCAGATATTTCAAATTTGACTGAATTAAAAAAATTAAATTTATCTAACAATAAGCTTAGTTCAATCCCTGCTTCAATAGGGAAAAACACAGCCATTGAAACCTTACATTTAGATAACAATGATTTAATAAGTATACCTGAAGAAATTTCTAACATAACTTATTTAACAGAATTAAGATTAAGCAATAACAAACTAAAAATATTACCAAATAATTTAGGCAAATGTTTAGTATTAAACACTATGTATGCGAATGATAATTTACTAGAAAGCATACCAAACTCTATTTCTGAATGTAGAAAGTTAAATAAATTAGATTTATCAAATAATAATTTAAGATCATTAAATTTAAATTCTAGCAAATTAAATGAATTAGAGTATATAGATATATCTTTCAATAAAATTTCAGAACTACCTGTTGGAATTGGAAAAACACAAAATTTAAATGCTTCTTTCAACATGATAAAAGAATTACCACAAGATTTGCTTGATTCTAAGACAATTAACGTTTTAAACTTATCTAATAATCAAATCACTTCATTTGAAAAAGAATTCCAAGGATGGTCTAACTTAACAAGTTTGAATCTTAGTAATAATAAAATTATAAGCTTGAAAAACATTCCATTAATCAAAACTAAAATAAATATTGCAGCTTACAATTCAGAATTCAAAATTACCAATAACCCAATAGCTGAAATACCGAAAACATTTAATGAATGGCTCAGAAAAAGAAAATATGGATCTTCTTATGCAGTCTATAAAATTGTAAACTAAAAAAAGTCATGAAAAAAATAATCATTTATATTACCATTTTTGCAATTAGTTTCCGAGCAAATTGTCAATACAATAGTTCGATTCATAAAATAGATTTCTACTCAGGCAGTGCTTCAAAAATAGCCTGGGCAGGTGCATTTATAAATTTATTAGAACAAAAAGATTATAATTCTATTAAAGAAACTTTCAATATAGATTCAGGTCAAATTTCAAAAGAAGCTAACTATATTTATCAAAATTTCAATTGGCCACAAGAGGTCAAACCAGGCTGGTTACAATTTGACGATGGTAAAGAGCATTATGTAAGAACATATTTCGAAAGACTTGGAGACACCTATTCTTATAAATACCAAGTAGAAGTTAGCTTCGACAAAGATAATTCGCCTGAAATTGCTTTTCGACAAAATGAAAAAGTAATTGAAATGGATGATATTTTGAATGCATATTATAAAAGAATGGATAATTTATCAGAATCCACAGATTCAGACCCTGAGCACCCCTGCCAAAAAGTGATCATACCAGATGAAAAATGGCTTCAAGATGCCATGAATTTTGAAGGTGCAAATGATTTTGAAAACGCTTTAAAAAATTATGATAAATATTTATGGAAAAACCCAGAAGACACAAGAGTGCTATTTTCAAAATTAGAGATTTTAGTCACGAAATTATCTAAAGATGAAGAAGGCATTAAAGTGTGTGACAAATTAATTTCTTTAAATGAACAAGAATTAAATTATTATTCAATTAGGGCTGAATTACATAAGTCTATAGCAAATTATGAACAATCGATTGAAGACTATAAAAAAAGCCAGGAACCCAATTTTGAAGAGAGTATTGCAGTAATACTAATGCTTCAAAATAAAAATGAAGAAGCGTTAAAAACATTGAATGAAATAAAATCAAATGAAAGATCTGAAAATTACTTTTTCACTAAAGCTGTAGTTTTAAAAAAGCTTAATAGGTTGAGTGAACTAAAAACAGCTGTAGATTCACTAGTTATATTAAAAGGGAAAGACATAAATCAATATTATTCAATTGCTGTTCTATTATATGAAATTGAAGAATTTGACAAATCGGTTTACTTCTACAAAAAATCATTAGGAGTTTTAAAACAAACTGGTGAAGATAAAAATCAAATTTTATTAAATTTATCAGAAGCTTTGATAACCAATAATCAGTTTTTAGAATCTCAAAAAATCACAGAACAATTATTACAAATAAAGGATTTGACAGTAAAAGATAGAATTATATACTTGTATTTGAATGTGATAGCTAGATATTTGGTAAAAAATCCATACACTCAACAACAACTATTACTTGATAAATTAATAAATGAAGAAAAAGTTGAAGAAAAAGGTAATTGGAATGTAGATCAATTCGCAAAATGGCTTGAAGACTCCACTAAAATATCAAAAGAAGACAAGGTATTTGTAAATAATATTATCGAAAAAATCAAAAAAGCATTATAAATCAAATTAAATGGTGGTGGTTTTTTCACCATTTCATATCATTCAAAACAAACAATGCTAGTATTACAAAAATAATACTGGCATTGTTATAATTTCGTTAAAGTTGATTACTCTGCATACTCTTCAATGGGTACGCAGGCACAAACCAAATTTCTATCGCCAAAGGCAGAGTCAATTCTCGATACTGTTGGCCAAAACTTAGATTGTTTCACTACTGGCAACGGAAACACTGCTTTTTCACGTGTGTAAGGCATTTGCCAATTTTCAGTGGTAAGAACAGCTTGGGTATGAGGTGCATTTTTCAATACATTTTGCTTGGTGTCTGCTTGTCCATTTTCTATTTCTTCTATTTCGGTTCTGATAGCAATCATGGCATCACAAAAACGATCTAACTCAGCTTTAGACTCAGACTCGGTAGGTTCTATCATCAATGTACCGGCTACAGGAAACGAAAGCGTTGGTGCATGAAAACCATAATCCATCAACCTTTTGGCGATATCTTCGGCCTCTATTCCTGCCGAATTTTTGAAAGGTCTACAATCTAAAATCATTTCATGGGCACATCTTCCTTGCGAACCTACATAGAGTATAGGATAATGACTTTCTAACCTTGCTTTGATATAATTGGCATTCAGAATAGCCGTTTCAGTGGCTCTTTTCAAACCATCTGCACCCATCATAGCAATATAAGCATAAGAAATAGTAAGGATAGAAGCCGAACCGTATGGTGCAGATGACACCGCTCCAAAACCATTTTCTGGCAATATCATTGGCGTATCGTATAGCGGTGCTACTACAGCGTGACTCGCTAAAAATGGCACCAACTGTGGAGCTACGCCTATAGGCCCAACACCGGGACCACCACCACCATGAGGAATACAGAAAGTTTTATGCAAATTGAGGTGACATACATCTGCACCAATTGTAGCTGGTGAAGTAAGACCAACTTGTGCGTTCATATTGGCACCATCCATGTATACTTGTCCACCGTATTGGTGAATCATATCACAAATTTCAATGATAGATTCTTCAAAAACACCATGCGTTGATGGATAAGTTACCATCAAGCATGACAATGTATCTTTATACAAAATAGCATTTTCACGCAAATTTTCTACGTCAATATTGCCATTTTCGTCGCATTTAGTCACTACTACTTTCATGCCCGCCATTACTGCCGAAGCTGGATTGGTACCATGTGCCGACGAAGGTATCAATGCAACATTTCTATGAGTATCGCCTCTTGAAATATGATAAGCACGTATTGCCATTAGCCCTGCATATTCACCTTGTGCACCCGAATTGGGCTGCATAGACATGGCTGCAAAACCTGTGACTTGGCACAACCAGTCGCTCAATTCGGCTATCATTTGAGCGTATCCTCCGAGCTGTTCTACTGGTGCAAAAGGATGTATTTGTCCAAATTCTGGCCAAGTAACGGGTATCATTTCGGTGCTGGCATTCAACTTCATGGTACACGAACCCAAAGAAATCATAGAATGTACCATAGATAAATCTTTGTTTTCGAGCGACTTCAAATAACGCAACATTTCATGTTCTGAATGGTAGCTTTGAAAAACTGGATGAGTCAAGAAAGCAGATTTTCTGGTTAAATTTTCAGAAAAATCCCATGAAATACCTCCTGCCAAAACATCAATATCAAGCTTTTGACCTTTTATTTCTTCGAAAATAGACACTATTTCCAACACATCTTCGTAAGATGTAGTTTGACTGATAGCGATACCTATTTTGTTATCTAAAAAATACCTAAAATTGATAGACAAGTTTTCGGCAAGTTTTTTTACAGCAACCACATCCGAAACAGATACAACTACAGTATCAAAAAAGCTATTGGAAAGCAATTCAAAACCCAACTTTTGCAAAGAAATAGCCGTAATTTTAGCTAAAGAATGTATTTTATTAGCTATATTTTTTAAACCTTCTGGGCCATGATAAATAGCATAACCAGCCGCCATAACCGAAAGTAAAACCTGTGCTGTACAAATATTTGAAGTAGCTTTTTCTCTTCTGATATGCTGTTCACGGGTTTGCAAAGCCATTCTTAAAGCTCTATTTCCGTTTACATCTACTGAAACACCTATTATTCTACCTGGTATCTGACGTTTGTAGGCTTCTTTACAAGCAAAATAGGCAGCATGTGGGCCACCACAACCCATAGGAACACCCAATCTTTGCGAAGTACCTATTACAACGTCTGCACCCATTTCACCCGGAGGTGTGAGCAGGGTTAAACTCAATAAATCTGCAGCAACTACCGTATTTATATCTAAATCATGGGCTTTTGCAATCAAATCTGTATAATCGAAAACCTGACCATCTGTTGCAGGATATTGCACCAACAATCCAAATATATCAGAGTTGTTTAAATCTATTGTTTGGTGATTGCCAACTAAAATATTTATACCCAGTGGAGTAGCTCTTGTAACCAGTACATCAATGGTTTGAGGATGACAAAGCTCTGATACAAAAAAAGTTTCGGCATTTTTCTTAGCACCTTTACGTAAAGAATAAAGCAAATTCATCGCCTCTGCCGCAGCTGTTCCTTCATCAAGTAACGAAGCATTGGCTATTTCCATTCCAGTAAGCTCTATTACCATGGTTTGATAATTGAGCAACATCTCCAACCTTCCTTGAGCGATTTCTGCCTGATAAGGTGTGTATGCCGTATACCATGCAGGGTTTTCTAATATATTTCGTAATATCACTGAAGGTACAATGGTATCTGAATAGCCTTGACCTATGTACGACTTGAAAATTTTATTTTTTTGGGCTAATTTCTTAAAATCGTTCAAAAATTGATATTCAGACTTTGGTGCTGGCAAATCCAAAGCCTTTTTCAACCTAATAGAAACAGGAATAGTTTGGTCAATCAGGGCATCTATAGAACCTACGCCTAATGTTTCTAACATTTGTTGAACATCTTTTAGGTCTGAATTGCTATGTCTCAACTCGAACTGCTCCTGATAATGAGGATTTAATTTCATCCGTTTATTTTTTAATTAATTTAATTGTAACCGATAGAACATTCTGAAAATCAAAGATATAAAAAGCTAATGCCTAAAAATCATTCACCCGAAAAATGAATATTTTAAAAATATAAAACTCATTTAAAAATTAAACACTTAAGCTTTATTATATACTAAAAATCAAACATTTAAAATTTAAAAAGTCAAACTGTAGCCTATAACATTTTAATCGAAAAATGATTTTTTTTGATTTTTTTACAAATTTAAGAAAATAATATCAAAAAAATGAAGGTTAATTAAATGATGTCAATCCTATTTTTTGGATTAAATATATAGGATTAAAAACTTTTCAATATAAAAAAAGTACAATTACATCTTGGTTAAATATTTTTAATATAAAAAAACAATACAATTCATTCTAACAAATCAATTAAAAACCTTTAAACCAAAAATATGTTTTGTTTAAATTTTATTTAATTCAAAAATAATTGGTTAATTTTGAAGCAAATAACCAAGTTTTTAAGCAAATATGCGTAGTATTTTTTTCACTCCTGGCCCAGCTCAGTTATACCCAACCGTAGAATCTCATTACAACAAAGCATTCGAAATGCAGTTGGGCTCTATATCACACCGTTCCAATCAGTTTAGAAACATATACCAGCATACTGTTGAACAACTAAGGCAATTGATGAATATCCCCGAAAGTTCAGGAATATTCTTTACGGGTTCGGCTACAGAAATTTGGGAGAGGGTAATCCAAAACACAGTGGAACACGAAAGCTACCATTTGGTAAATGGCTCGTTTTCAAAAAAATTCTACGAGTTTTCTTTAGAGCTAAATAAGTTTGCCCACAAACTTGAAAAACCATTTGGCGAAGGTTTTGACAATTCGGAAATAGCAGTACCAGAGTACGCCGAACTAATATGCACTACCGCCAACGAAACATCTTCTGGCGTACAAATGAAACCTGCAGAAATTCACAAACTAAAACGTGCCAACAAAAACAAAACGTTGGTGGTTGATATGGTTTCATCTGCCCCCTACCCCGAATTAGATTTTTCTTTGATAGATTCTGCCTTATTTTCGGTTCAAAAATCATTTGGAATGCCTGCAGGTTTAGGCTGCTGGATAGCCAATGAAAGCTTGCTCGAAAAAGCAGAAAAAATGAAAACTAATGAAAATCAAATAGGCACTTATCATAGCTTACCTGCACTTTTCAAAAACTTCAAAACCTTCGAAACTCCCGAAACACCTAATGTTTTGGGGATTTATGTATTGGGTAAAGTAGCCGAAGACATGAACAAAATAGGAATAGAAAATATCAGAAAGGAAACAGACAAAAAAGCAAAAATGCTATACGATTTTGCAGAAAAGTGTGAATTTCTAGAGCCTTTTGTACAAAATGTAAATCATCGCTCGCAAACAGTGGTTGTAGTAAATACAATCAACAAAAAACCTGCAGAAATCATAGAAATAGTCAAACAAAACCACAACATGATTATTGGAAGTGGATATGGAAAATACAAAGACAGCCAACTTAGAATTGCAAATTTTGCAGCAGTAAATAGCGAAGATGTTGAAAATCTTATAAACGCATTAAATAAAATCTAAATATTTAGTTTTTTTTCGAACAAAAAAAAATACAAAAACAATCTTAAATCAACCCAAACTATTATCATAGTAATATATAGTTGCACTCAAAATTTATTACTAGAACTTT
>JAGNSI010000020.1 GCA_017988135.1 Pseudarcicella sp. | reverse complement strand
GTTCAAGCACAGACAATTCCGTTAATATTGGCAGGTCACGACGTTCTAGGAATAGCCAAAACAGGCACAGGTAAAACCGCTGCTTATGTTTTGCCAATATTAATGAAAGGTAAATACGCACAAGGTTTACATGCAAGAGCACTAATAATAGCTCCTACTAGAGAGCTAGTGATGCAAATAGACGCAGCGATAACAGAGCTTGCCAAATATACCGACCTCCGCCATGTAGCCCTTTATGGTGGTTTAGGACCAAAAACTCAAATAGAAACCCTACAAAAAGGTATAGATATCATTGTAGCCACACCAGGTAGGTTTATGGATATTTATATTAAGGGTGAAATAAAAACCAAAGAGCTGAAAATATTGGTTTTGGATGAAGCAGACAAAATGATGGACATGGGTTTTTTTCCACAGATAAGAAAAATACTCGAAGTAATACCTTCAAAAAAACGTCAAAATTTGCTTTTTTCGGCTACTTTTCCTGAAAGAGTAGAAAATCTTTCGCACGAATTTTTGGAACACCCTATCAAAATAGAGGTTTCTCCTCAAGCATCTACCGCCAAGTTAGTTACTCAAAAATTGTACGAATTACCCAACTTTATGACCAAAATTAATTTTTTAGGTTATATTTTGAAAGAAAAAAATGAGTTCAACAGAGTAATAGTTTTTTGTAGAAGTAAAGAAGTAGCTGATAATATTTCAAAATATTTAGGCAGAAAAATAGTAGGCGAAAACAATATCAGAGTAATACACGCCAACAAAGGACAAAACACTAGGATAAATTCAATGGAAGCCTTCAAAGAAGGCAATATACAAGTATTGGTAGCCACAGACGTAGCTGCCCGTGGTATAGACATAGAAGAAGTAAGCCATGTAATTAACTTTGACGTACCGCTTATATATGAAGACTATGTGCACCGAATAGGCAGAACTGGCAGAGCCGAAAAAACAGGCGTAGCCATTACCTTTTCGACCATAGCCGAAGCATATCATATCAAAAAAATAGAAAAAATTATCAATCAAAAAATACCATTACTAGCACTTCCAGATGATTTAAGAATAGAAGAAACGCCTTTTCTTGAAAGTCAAGCCATGCTAAAGGTTATTGATGACCAAAGAAAAAAAGAAGATCCAGATTTTCAAGGAGCTTTTCATGAGAAAAAAATCATAAAAAAAGCTACAGCAAAACCCAAAGTCGAAAAAATGAAAAGCGACAGCAAAAGAACGGGTAGTGCTAAAAAAAATACAGGAAGCAAACCTAGAAATTATGCAACAAAATCTAAAGGAAGCGTTATAGGTGGCAGAAAATCGTCAAACAATACCAAAAAATGAAATTTTTAAACATATTTATAATTCTATTTTTGATAAGTATCAAAATGGCGAATGCTCAAGCACAGCTAGATAGCCTTACCCAGCAACGATACCATTTGTACCAAACATATAAAGAAACAGAAAGTCAGCACAGTGGGATTTTTGGTAACAGAACCAAAGAAGACCAGCAAGCTAGCATAGATGCACTTACAGAAATACTTGCCAAAGATGATGAAATTTTGGACGAATTGAGTCGAATGCAAGATAAGTCAAGGACAGAAATGACAGGTAAGTACAACGAAGCTATTCAGCAAAATAACGAATTAAGCCAAAAATATGCAGACTTATTGGAACTAACAGAAAGACAAAAAGGATGGACCAAAGAAAGCCACTCTACCTTATCAGAAATAGAAGAAAATGCTAATATATTAAAAGGTATTTGTCTTGTTCTAGCTTTGCTTTTGATATATTTCATAGTAAAATTTTATTCTATAAAAAAAATCTAATCCTGAAATGTAACATTCAGGTATCGTCATTTTTAGTGTAATTTATTTGAGTTAAAAATAAAAATAGCTATCAAATAAAACTTTTTATCTGCTTCATTTTTTGTAATTTTGATGCCATTTCAAAACAAAATTATGGATTATTTAGCAGGTTTGAACGCCCCACAAAGCGAAGCAGTACAATACATCAATGGCCCATTGATGATAATAGCAGGTGCAGGTTCAGGAAAAACACGTGTACTTACCTACAGAACTGCACACCTCATTGCCAACCATGTAGACCCTTTTAATATTTTACTTCTCACCTTTACAAACAAAGCCGCTGGCGAAATGCGTGAAAGGATAGAAAAAGTAGTAGGAAAAGAAGCAAAAAATATTTGGATGGGAACTTTCCACTCTGTATTTGCTAAAATATTACGTATCGAAGGCAGTGTGTTGGGTTATACTTCAAACTTTACCATTTATGATACCGATGACTCCAAGTCGTTGCTACGTGCCATCATCAAAGAACAAAATTTAGACGATAAAATATATAAAGTAAATGCTGTATTCAACAGAATATCAGGTGCAAAAAACAGACTAATAGGCCCACTAGATTACCTCAACAACGCTACTATTCAAAATGATGATAAATGTGCGAATATGCCCAAATTGGGAATTCTCTTTAAAATCTATGCCGAACGTTGTTTCAAAGCCAATGCAATGGATTTTGACGATTTACTTTATCAAACCAACATATTGTTCAGAGACCATTTAGACATACTCAATAAATACCAGCACAAGTTTAAACACGTTATGGTAGACGAGTTTCAGGATACCAATGTTTCTCAATATTTGATAACTCGCAAGCTTTCTTCGGTACATCAAAACATTTGTATAGTAGGCGATGATGCCCAAAGTATTTACGCTTTTAGAGGAGCAGACATTCAAAATATATTGAATTTTGAAAAAGATTATCCAGATCTAAAAACCATAAAACTCGAAGAGAATTATCGCTCTACCAATAATATTGTTCAAATTGCCAATAAGGTAATAGCCAAAAACAAAGGTCAGCTCAAAAAAAATGTTTTCACCTCCAACGAAAGCGGCGACCTTGTGGAAGTGATCAAAGCGATGTCAGACAATGACGAAGGTCGTTTGATAGCTTCGCATATTTTTGAAGCTAAAATGACAAAATCACTTAAAAATAATGATTTTGCCATTTTGTACAGAACCAATGCTCAGTCACGTTCTTTTGAAGAAGCCTTACGTAAGCTAAATATCAAATACAGAATAGTTGGTGGTTTGTCTTTTTATCAACGAAAAGAAATAAAAGATGTATTGGCGTATTTGCGTTTTGTAATCAATCAAAACGACGAAGAAGCTTTCAAGCGAATTATAAATTTACCCAAAAGAGGTATTGGAGATACTACTATTGCTAAGTTGCAACTTACCGCAGCCGAAAACAATATAAGCATTTGGGAAGTAGTAGCAAATATTAAAAACTTTGGAGCTGGCAGGATTTCTAATACCATTGAAGACTTTTCGGATTTGATAAATTCGTTTAAGTTGATGGTAGAAATAGAACAAAAAGATGCCTACGAAGTAGCCGCTCATGTCACTAAAGCAACTAAATTACTCAAAGAGCTACACGAAGATAAAACCGTAGAAGGCTTGTCTCGTTATCAAAACGTTCTGGAACTACTCAATGGTATCAAAGAATTTGTAGATTCTGAAGAAAATGAAGATAAATCTATCGCTAGTTTTTTACAAACCGTATCGCTCCTTACCACTGCAGATGTAAACGAAGACGAAGATGACAATGACAGGGTTACGATGATGACTATACACGGCTCAAAAGGTTTGGAGTTTAACCATGTGTATATTGCAGGCATGGAAGAAGACCTTTTCCCTAGCCAAATGATGCTACAAAGCAGGGCAGATTTAGAGGAAGAGCGTCGCTTATTTTATGTTGCCATCACCAGAGCCGAAAAAAAATTAATGATTTCCTATGCCGAAACACGTTATCAATTTGGCAGGTTAAAATCTTGTGAGCCAAGTCGCTTTTTAGATGAGCTTGACCCTCAATACCTCGAAATGTCTAAAACGGTTAGACGCTCATTAGAAAATTCAGTAGCTAGCCCACAGCAGCGACCAAGCAGTTTGCCATTTATGAAAACCGTTGCAGAAAGAGCTACCAACACCAATACTAGCAATACGGTTACTTCTGCTGTGAATTTAATCCAAAAACCTAAAGCTCAGATTGTAGTTGCTCAACACGTTCCGTCTGCTGATTTTGTGCCAAGCGACTTGACCGAATTAAAAGAAAACAATAAAGTTGAACATTTGAAATTTGGAATTGGTGTTGTAAAAAAACTAGAAATCAATGGACTCGACCGCAAAGCTACCATTTTGTTTGAAGGTGGAGTTGGCGAAAAAGTATTATTACTGAGCTTTGCAAAATTGATGATTAGGGCATAAAAAAACACCAAATATTTCTCAAATTTTAATACTAAAATTATCGAATATTTGGTGTTAATATATACATACTAAACACATTAGGGATGAATGTTTGTTTAGCGAATTGAGACCCTTTGGCGGTTTGGTCATAACATATCTTTACAGTAAATGTTTTGGAGTAAAGATTGTCTTTGGTTATTTGAATTATATCTATTTGTCTTTTATTGCTATTTTTATATCAATTTGCACTTGAATTTTGAATTAATTTTGAATTTTATTAGAATTTAACACAGAAAATGTGTTTTTTTTCTAAGAAAGAATAATCGACCTCCCAATCATTCACTTTGGAGATTTTTTTAATGATTGCCAAGCCAAGTCCGTTACCTTTATTATTCGAAATTTCTTTTGAAAAACGGCTAAACAACTTTTCTTTATTTAGTTCATAATCTTGACCTGTATTCCTAAATTGTATTGAGTTATTTTGAATATTTATTTCCACTAGCCCACCAATATTGTTATATGCAATTGCATTTTTAAACAAGTTATTTAGCATTATTTCCATTAATTCTGGGGATGCTTGTACGTTTAAATTGCATTGTAAATCAGTTTTTATTGTGATTTTCTTTTGACTGGCTTGTTCTTCAAAAAAAGAAAAATTGCGTTCTAAAATTTCGTTTACTGAAATATTTTGTTTGTCAGCAAAATGTTCATTTTCTATTTTCGAAAGCAAAAGCAAGTTTTTGTTTAGCCTATTTAGCCTAGTTGCACTTTCACCCAAAGTACTCAATATTTGAGATTGCCCCAAAGTAATATCATTTCTTTGGATAAGTGTTTCTATTTTGGCCTGAAAAATAGCCAATGGTGTTTGCAATTCGTGGGCTGCATTTTCTACAAATTCTCTTTGATTTTTATAAATAGCTATATTTTTAATAATCAATTTATTGATAGCATTATTTAGTTTATTAAACTCCTCGATGTTGTTATTATCAAAATTTATTGCTTTGGTTTTGTCTATTTCAAATTCTTCTATCAATGCCAAAGTATTATAAAATGGTTTCCAAAGCTTTTGGGTAAGCCATTTGGTGATGATAAACAAACCTATGAGTAGTATGGAAAGTATAGTAACAAAAAGCACCATACTTGTTTCCAGTAAATCTTCGTTTTGAATAAGGTTTATTTTTGATTGATATACATAAGGCTTGCCTTCTATGATTATTTTGGCTTTAAATTCACGGTAGGGCAACAGTCTTTCCATTTTGCTTTTGCTGACATAAAAGCTATTTTGCAATCCCATCTGGTGTTTTTTTGATGGAGAAAGGATTTTGATATAACTGTTGTATTTATTCCAAAGCGGAATCTCTGAAATTTTCAGCAAAGGCATATTTTGCTTCATAAACTCTCGTTTGTGTAGCTTTAAGGTTTTATCTATTTCTTTTGTAAATAAATTTTGATTGAAATAATAAAACAAAGGAATTGCCGTAACCAATACAATCGCCGAGAATATCAAGTAGGCAAACTGGGTTTTATAAAGAAGTTTCTTAGTCATTTTGCCATTTGTAGCCAAGCCCATATATAGATTTAATATAATTATTGCATTTATATTTGCTGAGTTTTTTCTTTAGATTCTTGATATGAGCATATACAAAATCATGATTATCAAGCATATCTGCCATATCACCCGACAAATGCTCTGCGATAGCACTTTTTGACAAAACTTTATTTTCATTTCCTATTAAATACAACAATAAGTCTATTTCTTTTTTGGTAAAATCTATTTTTTGATTGTTCAATTTTACTGTTTTGGAAAAAATATCTATTTCTATTTCATTGAAAGTCACATAACTGTTTCCATTGAAATTTTTTCGGCGTATAAGTGCTTGTATTCTTACTAAAAGCTCGGATAGGTGAAATGGTTTTGTAATATAATCGTCGGCACCGAGATGAAAACTTTCTAAACGTGTTTCTAGGTTTTCTTTGGCAGAAATTACAATAACTCCCTCCGACTTTTTAAGTTTTTTAATATTTTTTAATACCTCAAATCCATCATCGCCAGCCAGCATTAAATCCAGAATTACACATTCATATTCAAAACTAGTTAGTTTTTCGATACCTTCAGATACTGTAGTTGCCCACTCACATACAAAGGTTTTGTCTTTGAGATAAGCTTGTATACTTTCGCCTAATTCCAATTCGTCTTCAATGAGTAATAATTTCATTTTGGGTTTGTTTTTAATGCAAAAAAATACTTTAAACTATATAAAAAGTGGAGATCAATAAATAATATCATTTTATGAAAAATATTTTCACAAATAATGTATGCAATTGCAAATGTAAATACTATTACCAAAAACACTACGCTCAAAAATACCAATAGGTTGCCCAATAAGCTAATTTCTACTACAAAATGGCGTATTTATATTGAATTTTGCAAATAATACCCCAAAACCAAATCAACGCTTTCGCTGAATTATAATTTACCTTTTTGGTAAAAAATCTGTATTTTTGTAGTATTCAGTTATTTAAAAGGCGGATTCTACTTATTAGCGGTATCTTTTCTTGCGAAAAAGAAAAAAATTTACCCAATTGCGGCTTACCTACTGAAATGTACAAAATAGCCCAAACCTATTATCTCTGGAACACTAGCTTACCATCTGAATCAGATTTTGTTCCTTGTAACTACATTAACAAAGAAGAAGAATTAGCTCAAAAAATAAGAACTTACAGCCCATATCAAAACGGTCGCTACAACGATAGATTTACGTTTGTCTTAAAAAAACAATCGTGGGACAATATTGTAGTGGGCAAAAGCCTAGATACAGGCATGGGATTAATGTTTGAAAATGACAACGATTTTAGGGTAATCTATTCTCATTCAGCATCTGCAAGCGGGAAGCTGGGTATCAAAAGAGGCTGGAAAGTATTAAGTGTAAACGGTATTTTAGCTATAAAAAATAATATTGAACAACTCAAAACAGAACTATCTAAAACAGAAAGAGTTTTTGAGTTCCAAAAACCCGATTTAAGCATTGTAAGCCACAGCATAATTGCAACTGAGTACATAGAAGATTACATTATCAACCCTACAGTAATTTCAGAAAACGGTAAAAATATCGGTTATTTCATGTTCAATTCATTTTTGGGTGGTGGCAATGCAGGACAAGAAACCATCGATAAATTGAAAAATGTATTTGCAGATTTTAAAACTAAAAATGTAAACGAACTCATCGTAGACCTACGTTACAATGGCGGAGGTTATGGCAATGTAGCACAAGAGTTGGCAAACTTAATAGCCCCAACTAGTGCCAACGGAAAGGTTTTTGTAGAAAATCAGCACAATGATGCTGTGGCAAGCAAAATGAATAAAAAATACTTATTCAAAACTAGCTTATTAGGTTTAAATCTTTCTAGGGTCGTATTTATAACTAGCCATGAAACAGCCTCAGCCAGCGAAGAGCTCATCAATGGATTAAAACCCGTAATGAACGTAAAACTTATAGGAACATCCACCTACGGAAAACCTGTAGGTTATTATTCAATACCTGTGCAAGACTATTACTTTTTTCCTGTGGCAATAAAAAATGTAAATTCAGTAGGTTTTTCAGAATTCTTCGATGGTTTCATGCCCGATAAAGTTCAAGATGACGACCTGAAGCATGACTTTGGTAGCCCACAAGAAGCTTGCATGGCAGATGCTTTAAACTACTTCAAAACTGGCAAATTGGCTCGCCTAGGTGTTATGAAAGTCGGAGCTATAAGTCCGAAACTTTTAGTTACTAAACCTCAGCTGAAAGTTATGATTGTAGATTCTAAACCTCAAGAACTATAAAAATAGATGACTTAGCAAGCTGTCAAAACAGAATTACTGATTGTTTTTTTGTAAATTGCACATATATGTATTACAAAAAGTAAAATACATTTACCCAAAAACTTTTTAGTAACAAAAAATAAATCATACAAGGATTCTGAATTAGAAATCCAGCAAAACATACATTTTATAACAGCATGAAAATTTCGCTTAACTGGCTAAAAACATTTATAAACATTACCGAAACGAATCAAGAAATAGACGATATCCTTACTGGTACTGGACTAGAAGTAGAATCTATAGAACGTAAAGAATCTATATTGGGCGGTCTGCAAGGATTTGTATTAGGTGAAGTAGTTACATGCGAAAGATTTGAAGTAAAAGAAAAAAAACTGAGTCTTACTACCGTAAACATAGGCAATGAAAATCCATCGCAAATAGTTTGTGGAGCCAGCAATGTAGAAGCAGGACAAAAAGTAATAATAGCATCGTTAGGTACTACTATTTATGACCATCAAAAAGGAGAAGCTATTTTTAAAATAGCCAGTAAAAAAACCTACGGACATCTCTCTGAAGGAATGATATGTGGAGCTGACGAAATAGGCATAGGTACATCAGAAGGAATATTAGTTTTAGATACCGAATTACCAAACGGAACACCAGCATCAGCATATTTCAATCTAGAAGCAGATATGCTCATCGAAATTGGACTTACCCCCAACAGAGCCGATGCCGCATCGCATTTGGGCGTTGCACGTGATATAAAAGCCAAGCTAAACAGGACTATTACATTGCCGTCAATTCAGAATTTCGAGGTAAAAAACAATAATTTCCCAATAGAGCTTTCGGTAGAAAACCCTACAGATTGTCCTCGATTTTGTGGTGTTACTATAGATGGCGTGCAAGTTGCAGAATCACCAGAATGGCTACGAAAAAACTTAGAAATTATAGGTGTTCGCCCGATAAATAATATTGTAGACATTACCAATTACATTTGTCATAGCCTAGGGCAACCCATGCATGCATATGACTGGAATGCCATAAACGGACAAAAAATCATCGTAAAAACACTCCCAGAAGCAACGCCTTTCACCACATTAGACGACGTAGAAAGAAAACTCAATGCTACAGATTTAATGATCTGTAACAATGCTGAGCCAATGGGAATAGCAGGTGTATTTGGAGGTAAAAACTCTGGTGTAAGCAATACAACTTCAAGAATATATTTAGAATCTGCTTATTTCAATCCTGTGTCTGTAAGAAAAACAGCACAAAAACACAGCTTAAAAACCGATGCATCGTTTCGTTTCGAAAGAGGCACTGACCCCAATATGCCTTTGTTTGCACTGAAATACGCAGCTATTTTGGTACAAGAAATAGCAGGCGGCGAAATAGCTTCAGAATTAACCGATTTTTATCCACAGCCAATAGCAGACTTTTCAATCCCAATTTTATATAAAAATATAGATAGATTGATAGGTAAACAATTGGATAAAATAGTAATAAAAACCATACTTGAAAACCTCGATATCAACATACTCGAAGAAACAGAAAGTGGTTTTGTGGCTAAAGTACCACCCTACAGAGTAGATGTAACACGTGAAGCTGACGTTATAGAAGAAATATTACGCATTTATGGTTTCAACAATATTGAACTTTCAGAAACCTTAGGCACAGACTTTATCTCAAGCTTTCCTGAAAAAGAAGCCGAAAAAAGTCAAACAAAAATTACAAATTTATTGGCAAATGTTGGTTTTAATGAAATTATTACCAATTCGCTCACAAAGCCAAGCTATGCCGCAAGCATACAAGCCGATTTGCCAGGAAACGACGTAGAAATACTCAATAAATTATCTGAAGATTTGGGAGTGATGCGTCAAACAATGTTATTTTCAGGTTTAGAAGTTTTGGCACACAACATCAACAGACGTCAAAAAGACCTAAAGATGTTTGATTTTGGCAAAACTTATCATAAAATAAATGACAAACTGGTTGAAAAAAAGCATTTAGCGATTTTTGTAACAGGAAATACTGAAGCCGAAAGCTGGCAATTGAAATCTCTGAAAGTAAATTTTCATGCACTTTCAAGATTTGTCAATCAAGTTTTAGTAGCCATGAATGCCAAAAATAGCAACACAAAACCAATTGAAAATAGTGCTACTTTCGAATATGGATTAACCTACGTTGTAAACAAAAAAGAAATAGCCAAAGTAGGCTTAGTAAAAGCAAGTGTTGCCAAAAAAGCTGAAGTAAAACAAGCAGTTTTTTATGCCGACATAGACTGGGATTATCTATTCAAACAAAGTTCAGAAAAAAACACTTTCGTCGAACTTTCTAAATTTCCAGAAGTACGCAGAGATTTATCACTCGTGATAGACCAAACGGTAACGTTTGATACGATTAAAAAAATAGCTTTTCAGTACGAAAAAAACATTTTAGAACAAATAAACGTATTTGATGTTTATCAAGGTGAAAATCTTGGTGCTGACAAAAAATCTTACTCGGTAAGTTTTATGCTACAAGATTACGAACAAACACTTACCGACAAAGTAATTGACAAAACAATGGATAGACTTATTCAAGCTTTTGAAAAAGAAATTGGAGCCATTATTAGGAAATAATAGTTACAGATAAACTATTTTTTTGAATAAATTTTTGTAGTAAAATTACTATTGAGTGGGTAATTTAATCAGGCACAAAAATGAACATAAGCAGATTTATACCATTTTTATTGGCTTGTTTCGTTGCTTGCAAAAGCAACGAAACAAGCATTGTGGCAGACGACAGCTCAACGTGGAAAAACATTCAAACTCAAATCATCAATCCCAATTGTGCCACCAGTGGATGCCATCTTTCAGAAAAAGACCCTAGTTTTTTACAACATGGACTAATTTTGGAAGCAAACAAGGCGTACAATAATCTATTAGGCGTACAGCCTAAAAATCCTGTAGCTGCAAACGAAGGGCTAAAAATAATAACTCCTTTCAGTGCCGATAAAAGTTTGTTTTTTCATAAACTCAATTGGAATGCCGCACACCATGGGGGCAAAACATACGGAGCTCCAATGCCACTAGGTGGTATCTCGCTTTACGAAGAGCAAATAGAATACATAAGAAGATGGATAGAAGCTGGAGCACCTCAAACGGGTAATGTGGTGGACAATAAATTATTAGCAGGCAAAACAATAGTAAAAACAACAAACGATCTTGAACCATTAAAAAAGCCCTCAGAAGAAGGAGAAATGGGTTTTCAACTCAAAGTAGATCGATTTGAAATATATCCAAACTTCGAAAGAGAAATATTTATTCGAAAAGAAATAGGCAATACCGAAGATATTTATGTAAGTAAATTTAAATTCAAATCGCAACCCAACAGTCACCATATGGTGATTTATGATTTCAAAGACAAAACACTTTTGCCCGCTTTGAATACCCTGAGAGACTTGCGAAACAAAGATAATACGACCAATTTGGCAACTGCAATAAGCATGTCAAACCATATTTATTTGGCAGGTGGCTCAGATGCCAATACCGAGTTTTCATTTCCAGAAGGAACAGCCTTGCTTTTACCCAAAAACCATACTGTAGACCTCAATCCGCACTATTTCAATAAAACCAACCAAAGCAATTGGGGAGAAAACTACGTAAACTTATATACTACACCAAAAGAAAATGTAAAGTTTACTGTAAAAACATTGAACCTCAACAATTTAGACTTATTGATTCCTGCCAATACTACCAAAACTTTCAGTAAAGATTTTATATTTAATGAAACACGAAAAATTATAGCTCTTACGTCTCACACGCACCAATACGGCACGAAATATATTATCAAAATAAAAGGAGGAATTAGAAACGGTGAAATTTTATACGAAAATACCGACTGGCTACATCCACTTTTGAAGAAATTCGACACACCTATTGTGTTCAACAAAGGTGAAGGGCTCACATCAGAAGTAACTTACAAAAACACCAGTAACAAAAATATAAGCTTTGGACTTACTTCGGAAGACGAAATGAATATAATATTTGGATATTATTATTGATCAAAGTTTAGCTCTTATTGCTAAGTTTAATCCTAATTCTTCGTCAAATTCAGTTGTATTGTTTCTTTGTCTATGGCTAAACATTGAACCTATTTCAAGGTCGAAAACAGAAGAAAGCTTATAGTTGTAACCAGCATACAATTGATTTTGGTTGAATATATTATCTGAAGCGTTTGGCGTAATATTTATCATAGGCTCTTCTGAAAAAATAATAGACGACTTATTTTTGATAGGATAATTGAGCAAAAAACGTGTTCTTAATCTTCCAGATGGGGTAAAATCATCGTTTTTGAAAATCATTCTATATTCATAACCCGCCCTGATATTAAAGCTAGCTTTCTTTATGGCTATTTTTTTTTCTACAAAAAAAGTAGGGCGAAATTCTTTTCTAGTTTGAGCTAAATCGTCTGCGGGTTTTGCTGCTAAAATATTGCTACTGATATAAAAAGGTGCAAAGCTGTAACTCATTGTATTGTGTTTATAAGTAAACATCAATCTTGCTCCACTGAAATAACTTTCAGAGAAAATATTGGGCGTAGCATCGTGGTAATCATTTTGTGTACGATAATGATATTCTCCCTGTATTTGAAACTTTTTGGAAATTTCTTTTTGAACGATAACTCTCGACCAAAAAGTAAAATGATTATAATGCTGCGCTTTAGCTTTATTTAAAAAAATAAAACTACACACCAAAACTAAAAAATACACCCTCATATGTTTCATTACACTATACTACTCCAATAGTTGATAATTGTTTCTACGCTTTCATGAAAAGGGATTTGTGGCAACCAGCCTGTGCCAGCTTTTATTTTAGAATTATCTCCAATAATTACCTGATTATCATTAGGTCTTACTAGATTTTTGTCTGTAAAAACTTGAAAGTCTACTTTGGTATATTGTTGCATTATGTCCAAAGTTTCTTTCAAAGAAATACCATTATTACTACAAATATTATAAATTTCACCTTTTTTACCCATCTTAAACAACAAAAGATAAGCTTTTACTACATCTCTAACATCTACAAAATCTCTTATTATAGATAAGTTTCCGACAGTAATTTCGGGGGATTTCAATTGTTTCTTTATTTGAACCAATTGCTTGGCAAATGAAGGAATCACAAAAGCGTCTTTTTGGTATGCTCCGATATGGTTAAAAGAGCGTGTCATTACAATATCTATACCATAGCTATCTGCATATACTTTTGAAAGCATTTCTTGCGAAGTGCGAGCTACCGCATATGGACTGATAGGTTTCAGAATACGTTCTTCCGAAAGCGGTAAATCTTGTAAAGAAACATCGCCATATTGCTCAGATGAGCCTATCGAAAGTATTTTTGAAGGAATATTTTTTTGACGAATTACTTCTACTAAGTTCAAAAAAATATTAGTATTGTTGGTAAAACTTTCTACAGGATTTTGCCAGCTATATCCCACACTACTGTACGAAGCTAAATGCAAAATATAGTCGGGGCGAAAGTCTATTAAAGCTTGTTCTATTTCTGATTTTATTCTTAAATCAACGGATTTGAAGGATATTTTTCCATTTTTAAAATTTTGATAGTCCCAACAAGGCTCAGTTTTAGATACACCCAAGATATCTACTTGCTCGGGTAGCGTTGCTAATAGCTCAACAAAATGCTGGCTTACAAAACCTGAAAATCCAGTTATTAAATACTTTATCATGTTTGTAGCTATAATCTTTGCATCAATTTAATCACCATTTTGTCTTTCCAAACCTTGAAAGTCCCATCTGCTATTTTGGCTTTAGCTTCACCTACTAGCCATAAATAAAAAGCAAGATTGTGTACACTACATATCATGGCACTTAGCATTTCGTCGCATTTGGTTAAATGTCGCAGATACGCTTTGGTGTAAAAATTACTTACATGATTTACAAAACCATTGTCTATTACCGAAAAATCGTCTTTCCACTTTTCGTTTCTAATGTTGATAGTGCCTTCGGTTGTAAAAAGCATGCCATTGCGGGCATTTCGGGTAGGCATTACACAGTCAAACATATCTATTCCGCAAGCTATTCCTTCTAAAATATTAGCTGGCGTACCTACGCCCATCAAATAGCGAGGTTTATTTTTAGGTAAAATATCGGTAACCAAATCAGTCATTTCGTACATCATTTCTGCAGGTTCTCCTACAGACAATCCGCCTATGGCATTGCCTTCTCTTTCAAAGCTAGCGATTACTTCTGCCGATTGTTTTCTGAGATCTTTATATACGCTTCCTTGTACAATCGGGAAAAGAGTTTGATTGTAGTCGTATTTAGGTTGAGTATTGTCGAAATGGTCGCAACAACGCTTGAGCCAACGGTGAGTCATTCCCATAGACTGTCTGGCATAGGTATAGTCGCAAGGATAAGGTGTGCATTCGTCAAATGCCATAATAATATCGCCACCTATACTTCGCTGAATGTCCATCACTCCTTCTGGACTAAAAAAATGCTTAGAACCGTCTATGTGCGATTTAAAAGTAACCCCTTCTTCTTTTATTTTACGCCCTGCTTGTGCCAAAGAATACACTTGATAACCACCCGAATCGGTCAAAATAGGTTTTTCCCAACCATTGAATTTATGTAATCCTCCAGCTTTTTCTAAAACATCTAAACCTGGTCGTAAATATAAATGATAGGTATTGCCTAATATTATTTGAGCTTTAATGTCTTCGTTTAACTCTCTTTGATGTACGGCTTTTACAGTACCAGCTGTTCCTACAGGCATAAAGATGGGTGTTTGTATTACACCGTGATCTGTATGTATTTCACCAGTTCGGGCTTTGGTTTCTTTATCGGTACACGTTATGTTGAAAGTCATTCTTTAAGTTTTGAATACTTATTATCTATGTTTTTCTAGAAAAATAAAAGCCATATTTGTTTAATTTTGTAAGCAATATCTTTCTATTCGAAATTTTTTTTACAAAATTACGACTTATTACAAATAAAAAACATCATTAGCTGTATTTGTACGCTATGATTGAGTTTAAATTTTTCCATTTTTAAAAACCACATACCTTTGGCAATCATTTTACTGATTTTGTTTTTTTTGTCGATTCTTTATCAACTGTATTGTTGCTTTTTTGTCTATCGCAAGTTGCTAAAACTTGAAAATCCGAATATAAATACCGCCAAAGATGGTATTTCGGTGGTAATATGTGCATGGAACGAAATAGATAACCTGAAAGAATTGATCCCCATCATCTTAGCACAAGATTACCCACTTTTTGAAATAGTGGTAGTAGATGACCGCTCTAAAGACGGCACTTTTGATTATTTATTAGAACAAAGTATATACAATTCTAAAATAAAATTTAGACATATTTCACAAACACCAGATCATTTATCACCCAAAAAATACGCCCTTACACTGGGCATAAGGGCTGCAAAATACGATATATTGTTGCTAACAGATGCCGACTGCAGGCCACAAAGCAATCAATGGATAGCCAGCATGAATGAGGCTTTGAGCCATGATAAATCTATAGTACTGGGCTTTTCGCCATATTTCAAAACAAAAGGATTTTTGAATGCTTTTATTCGATACGAAACATTTATAACTGTATTGAATTACTTTTCGTTAGCAATCATTGGTAAGCCATATATGGGAGTTGGTCGAAATTTAATGTACCGTAAAGATGTTTTTATTCAAAATAAAGGATTCGCAAAGCATACCAATGTACTTGGTGGTGACGATGATTTATTCATGAACGATGTAGCCAATACATCTAATACCACAATTTGCCTTCAACCTGACTCTTATGTATATTCTTTCCCAAAACTCACATGGCGTGAATGGTATCGCCAAAAAACAAGACATTTGTCTGTAGGTAAATATTATAAATTGGGCAATAAAATAAGGTTGGGAATCATGGCAATTACACAGTTTGCAATATGGTTCTTGTTGCCCTCTTTAATAGTTTTATACTATACAAAACCTTACTTTTGTATAGCGATAGGCTTGATGTTTCTTCTGAGGCTTGTTGCACAATGGCTTGTACTGAATGCCATCAATTTCAGAATGAAAGCTACAGTACATCCATTTTATTTTCCGATTGGCGATTTCTTCATGGCGGTATATTATTTAATAATGGGAGGAAGAAATATTTTCGCCAAAAAACTTAAAAAATGGTAGTTATTTACACTTATTAGAAATTAGATTATTATGCAAAATCATACATTAATTACAAAATATTTTCCACAACTTTCAGAAATTCAGCAAGCTCAGTTTGCCCAACTAGGTGAACTTTACGCACACTGGAACGCTCAAATAAATGTAATTTCTAGAACAGATATAGAAAATATTTACGAAAAGCACATACTTCATTCGCTAGGAATAGCAAAGGTGGTAAATTTCAAAGATGGTTCAGAAATATTGGACGTCGGAACTGGAGGAGGTTTCCCTGGTATACCATTGGCGATACTGTTTCCCAATTGCCAGTTTCACTTGGTAGATAGTATAGGCAAAAAAATAAAGGTGGTACAAAACGTAGCTGAGGCTTTGGGCTTAAAAAACGTAAAGGCAGAACAAATTCGTGTAGAAAATATCGACTATGAATACGACTTCATAGTGAGCCGAGCCGTAACTCGAATATTGCCATTTTATGGTTGGGTAAAAGGTAAAGTGAATATCAACAACTATAATAAACTAAAAAATGGCATTTTGTACCTTAAAGGCGGGGATATCAAAGAAGAATTGAAAGAGTTAGGAAAAAAAAGTAAGGTATTCGAATTGTCAGAATACTTTGACGAAGACTTTTTTGAGACAAAAATGGTTGTACACATCCCCATGGTCTAATTATTTTTTTTCATAAAAAATTGATAATCAAAACGTAATATATTTTTTAAAAAATATTACGTTTTTTTTCTTCAAAAAGTTTGCAAAATCAAAAGATGTGCGTAATTTTGTACCACGATTAACAACAATCCTTCTTAGCTCAGCTGGTTAGAGCACATGACTGTTAATCATGGGGTCCCTGGTTCGAGCCCAGGAGAGGGAGCTAGTTTAAGCAAATCGATTTCTACAAAAAGCACTAAATTCTTATGAATCTAGTGCTTTTTTGTTTTTTTTTCAATAGTATAAAACTTTAAACAATTTAATATTTCACAAAAAGTAAATTCATTCAAAAACAATCAATCATCCAGCGTAAAACAATTCAAAAAACAATTAAACAATCATGAAAAACACATTTATAAAACTTGGCATTTGCTTGTTTTGTTTTATCGGGAAAAACACCTCGATGGCACAAGATATGTTGAAAAATGATGGGATAATTCAGCTACAAGCGTCTAAATTCTCGGAAGACATCATTTTAACTAAGATAAAGGCAGGGCACTGTAAATTCAACCTTACCAGCGAAGGAATTATACAATTGAAAAACTATAAAATTTCTGACAACATTATCAAAGCCATGCTGGAAGCTTCGCCACCTACCGAAATAATGGTAAACGAAGATATTATAAAGTTGTGCCACTCCGAAATATCTAATTTCATCATTATCGAAAAAATAGAACGAACATTACATTGGTTTGAAATAAACGCAAACGGACTTATAGAATTGAAAAAAGAAAAAGTACCAGAAGCTGTGATCAAAGAGATGATTTTGAACCCTAGAAAGCTAAATTCGTCTATCAGTGTAGAGCAACCAGAAGGCTTATATCAAGACAAAAGAGCAGAACAAACCCCAAAATGCAATGACAAATCAACAGAGAGCCTAGCAGACTCAGATATAAAATTACAGATAGCAATTACAAAAGAATATGATGACGTAAAAGGTTTGAAAAGATTGGGCGAGCTATATGCAGAAGAATCGCATGATTTTGAAAACGAAGAAGCTTTAAGAGAAAATGCATTATTCAAAATCAAACAAAAAGCTTTAGAAAAAGGAGCAACGCACTTTTTAATACAATCAGTAAAATTTGCATCTTCACCTTCTAGCAAAATAGCAATCTCGGGAGTTGCCTATAAGTGATTATATACTTTACAAAAAAAAGGCTGTCTTAATGTTTTAAGACAGCCTTTTTGATTTATTTTATTTTTTTGTGAATTATATACATTTTAAGAACCTTGTAGCTTTTAAGTGCTTCATCTCCACCTTTGAGCTTCACTATATCTTCCATCTTTTCTCTTAAAATCTCAACATCTACACCTTCATTTTCTTTTTTTTCTGTCAATTCGCTTGTTAAAAGCTTCAATAGAGTTTCATTTTTTTCAAAGCTATACTTTATTTCTAGGCTTACTATAGCTCCATTTTGTGGCATTTTATTTACAAATTTAATTCCTTTTAAATCATTGGTGACAGTATAAGTGCCTTCAAAATATTTAAAGAACCTATTGTAAGTACCATCGGCAATAAAATTAATGGTGTCGTGATGAACAGTACTTAGACTATCAGCATTGCTGATTTCATCAATTGTTGCCGAATAAACTTTACTATCAACATGCACTTCAACTGTGGAGTTTTTCCAAGCACCTACTAGTTTGGCATTTGCTTGGTTGATGGCAGCTTGATCGAAGGTGGTAACTTTTTCTTTTTCTCAGGCATTCAATGAGGCTATTATAGCCAAAGCAAAGAGTAGTTTTTTCATTTTTGTTTAAAATTTAAATTGTGAGTAATAAAGCACTAAGCTAAAATTTAAATTTTAAACAAAAAAATGAAAAATAAAGTATTTGATAACTACTTTATCAACAATACATTGTCTATCCTGTAGAGCACGTCTTGCAGATGATATTTAGTTGACTTGTCAATACTAATAGGTATTGAGAGCATATTTTTAATGTCTTCTTTTATGATTTGAAGATGAGCTCTGGTGAGCGAAATAACGTCTGATTTCCTATATTCTGGACTTATTGGCACATTAGCGATTGGAGTAAGCAAGCTCAACATTTTTTCGAGATGTGCTTTTTGTAAATTACGACGATGTGGATCTATATTTTTACGACTTTTTAGTTCTGACCAAATGCTGTTTTTTACGTCTATAAAAAATTCGTCTAAAGTATAGTTTTCTGCCTTTAAACCATTTTCAGCTAATCTTGTAAGCCTATCTGTATTAAAAATTGAAGTAAGTGTATATTCTTGTATTTTAGAAATTGCATCTACATCTTGCTGAGGCCTTATTTTAGACAAAATACTTTGCTCGAGCAACCAAGTTGGGGTTTCAAAAACATACGTATTTAGCCAATTAATAGCTTCTTTTTGGGTGTTTTTGGGAGTGGTTTGATATACCAGTCCTGTTTCGTCACTGGTTTTAGGTGTTTCATAAACGCCTCCTATATTTTTTACAACATGCCCAATATATCTTCTATATTGCCCAACAACGTCTTGATATGCTTCGTCGAGTAACTCAAAATCTTGCGCCGATTCTTTGGTCCATTCTGCTAAATTGGGCAATATTCTTTTAAGGTTTTTGATGCCATATTCACTGGCGAGCATATTATTATCGCCAAGGCATTCAGATTGTGAGCGTGGGTCATATGGATTAGTTTCTGTTCCAAACCAAATCCTTGGGTTTTTCTGAATTTCAGCAATGTATTGTTTGTTTAAAATTTGTTGATTCACAACAGGATCTTGACTTGCTAATGTTTGGTAGCCCCATTTTATCGCCCATTCGTCGTATTCGCCTATTCTTGGCATGAGGTCAGTGATGCCATCTTCGGGTTGGGCAACGTAATTGAATCGAGCATAATCCATTATAGAAGGTGTATGCCCATGTTCTGCCAGCCATTGTGGATTGCGAAGGTTTTCTACAGCCACTGTACTGCTTGCACCAAAGTTGTGCCTCAGACCTATAGTATGGCCTACTTCGTGTGCCGAAACAAACCTAATAAGATTACCCATCAACGTATCGTCGAATATTATTTTGCGTGCTTTAGGATCGATTACTGATGCTTGTGTAGTGTACCAACGTTTGAGTAATTTCATTACATTATGGTACCAACCGATATGACTTTCTATGATTTCTCCTGAGCGGGGATCGTGCACATTGGGCCCGTAAGCATTTTCTATATTTGATGCAAAATATCTAATCACAGAGTAGCGAGCATCTTCTAAACCAATTTGTGTATTGGTATCTGATAAAATTTCGCCTCTTATAGCATTTTTCCAGCCTGCTTTTAAAAATGCTTTTTGCCAGTCATCAACACCTTGTTTTAAATATTTTTTCCATTTGTTTGGTGTAGCTGGATCTATATAAAAAATTATTGGCTTGGCAGGTTCTATGGCTATGCCTTTTTGTTGTAAAAGTGCATCTGCTTGATTTTTAGGTTCTAAACGCCATCTGCATGCAAATGTTTGGTCTTCGGCTCGTTGCTGATCTTCGGTGTAAACGGTGTATCCGTTTCCAAAGAAACCAATTCTTTTATCTAAAAATCTTTTTGCCATAGGCACTTTAGGTAACAATACCAGTGAGGTATTTATTTCTATAGTGAGTACTCCACTTGCCATTAAGCTAGGTATATTTGCTGTTGGTGTAGTTGAATTAGTAGGAACACTGCTGATTCCTGCAAAGGTTTTTACGGTTTTTATTTCTGTATTGATAGGGTAACTTTTGATATTATCGATATAAGATCTATCGGGCAAAATACTCGCAATTCGATAAACAGTCTTGGCATATGGAGGAATTGAAAAAATTTGATTGTCTCCTTTGTAGAGGTCTGTGACTTCTACTATATAATTATTTGATTTAGAAGAACTGTCATTGTGAATTGCTTTGGTATCCAAGGCTGCTACTATTGGATCGAGGTTAGAATTTTTTACTGCTTTATATATCGGCGAAGCGGAGTCTGGAGATACGTTGATATACTGAATGGCCCTGATAAATATTTTATTTTCAGGACCTTTTTCGAACCTTATTACTTGTTTATTTAAGGATTCACCACCATAATTGGGTGCCCCTGACGCTCCACTTATGGCTGGAGTTTTGCTGGCTCTGGTTATTGCCATTATCTCTCTGCCGAGCAAAGAATCTGGGATTTCGAAATAATGTTTTTCTTCTACTTTATGTGCCCAAAGCATACCTTTACTGGTAATTGCTTTATCTGAGATGACTTCTTTGTAAGGTTTTATTGTGCTTTTCTTGTCTGCTTCTGCAGTTTTTGATGTTGCTGGGGGAAGATTTTCTTCATTGTTTTTCTTCTTTTTTTGGGCTATTATGTTTGTCGATAGTAATATTGTCAAGCATAATGTGCTAAAAAATTTTAAACCATTTTGTAGTTTCTTCATCATAATTTATTGCTAATGGGTGTTATTGAAATTGTTTTTAAAGAAAATTCTTACAATTTTAAGCATTTTTAAAATACTATTTTTTGTTTTCAATCATTAAATATCCGTTTCTCTCTAAGTCATAAAATTTGCATTTTGTTTGACTGATGTTTTTTTCTATTATTTGAGGGAGACTTCTAAAACTTTCACCCATTAACATCGTATTTTTAACATCTTTATTCTTAAGAATTTCGACCATCGAATAGCTAGATTTTTTATTGAGAATCAAATAATCAATTTTAGAGGGTAAATACTTTATAATGTCTGAATTTACTTTTTCTTTCAATAGTAAAATAGTACATTTCCCCCAATTTATAACACTAAAAACTGTATTGCTATTCACTTCAATGTCTTGATTTTTGATGTGCTGAATAGCGTTGATATTGATTTTACAAGTATCTTTCACACCTGAATAACTCCAAAAACTATTCATCCTGAAAGAAACATTTTTAGGGCTACTTATAAACAAACTATCTGCTATCAAATAAGCCTTTGAACCTGCCAAAACAGAAATACAGGTGTGTTTTTTTATACTGTTGAAAACCAAAATAGATTGATGTTGTTTTTGGAATAGAAAAAGTATATGACTACAAACTAATAATAATCCACAGATGATAGAAATCACAGTCCAGCGAAATGACTTTTTGATGTATAAAAATATCAAACCCAACACTAAAAAATAAAACACCCAAAGTTCTAGCTTACTGAAATGTAAAAAATGAGTAGTTGCAAAAGGTTGTTTGTCGGTAAAAAGTACCGTTTTGTTGAGCATTTTACAAAACCAATCTAAGGGAAAACTTAGCCAATCCAGTAATTTAAACAATTGAAAAACAATCAATAATTTGGCAATCAACAAATACGCCAAGCCGTATATCAAGATCACTGATGACAACAAAATTATTGGTGGATTTACTATTAAAAAATAGTTTGGAAACTGATGAAAATAATAAATAGTAATAGGGAAAGTTGCCAATTGAGCCGAAACAGCTACTGTAGTTATTTTCCATAGTTTGTCAAGGCAATAGTTTGTCAAAGATATTTTTTTGTCTATTTCAATCCATTTTACCATTATTGGTTGAAACAAAATCATCCCCAAAACTGCCAAATAAGACAATTGAAAACCTACATTAAAAAGAAAATAAGGCTTCCAAATCAGCAAACAAAAAGCCGAAAAAAATAAAGTATTTAAGTTATTATTGTTTTTGTTCCAAATTTTACCAATCAGAAACAAGCTAAACATTATCGTAGATCGTAATACTGGTGCTGATAAGCCCGTGAGCAAGGCATAAAACCACAAAATACTAAACACAATAATGAACAAACTAATGTTTCCCCATTTGTCTTTTTTGGTCAAAAATCCAAAAATCCAAAATAGTACCAAATAAATAACGCCGACGTGCAAACCCGATACCGACAAAACATGTATTGCACCTGAAGCTGAAAAAGCTTGCATTTGTTCAAAATCTATTTCGTCTCTTGTACCCAAAATCATGGCAATTGCCAAACCATGACTACGTTTTGAGATGAGATAATGCGTAAGTACGGAATCTGCAAATCTATTGGTCTGAAAAGCAATTTTTTCTATAATATAATTGGGATGGTAATCGATTTTTTGAATATCGTAGCCTGTGCAGTATACGCTAAAATCCACATTTTGTAGCGTTAAAAATCTTTTATAGTCAAACTCGTGCGGATTTTTAGGAGGCTCAATGATTTTACAAGAATTTTTAACTACAAAAACATCTCCATATTGCGGTTTTTCGGTAGTTTGATTGTCTATATTTACTAAAATTTGACCATTACATAATTTTCTTTTTCCATTGATAATCAAAGCATTTACCTGTCCAATAGTTTTCCAAACATTAGTTTTTTCTTCTACTAGACTAGTGGTGTTTACTTCTAAATATTGAGCTTTGTTGAGTTGATGGGAAAAATGTCTGATTGAGTTTTTTTCAATATTAAAATGGCTAAACAAATACCCACTAATCACTAAAAAAACAATACCGAAAGTGCCTTGAAAAACATTGCTAATTCTTTTTTTTTGAAAATAAAAAAAAGCATAAAAAAGACAACAAAACAGTTCAATACCCCAAATTATTACATGATAAAATCGAAAATAATCGTACAAAACAATACCTATAGACAAGGCGAAAAAATACCTTAAAAATGGGAATCGACTAAAGGACATAAATTATTACAGATTTTATGGGTCAAAAGCCAAAATTATCGACAAAAAAGGTGAATACAAGTTTGCATTCACCTTTTTTGTATGAAAAATGTTTTATTTGTTAAAATCAGAATGTCCACCAGAAAATTTTTTCAAATTTGATTCCAACTAATTGTTTCGTTTTTGTAAATACAATTTCAAAAGCTATTTCATTTTCATTAAATTCTTCTTCTGGATCAAACATTCTTTTAATTTTGACGATGTAATTGCCGTTTTCAATATCAATTTTTTGATTTTCATGTCCAATAGCAGGAATTTTATAATGTTTAAACTGTGCTGCCATAGTGAGATCAGTATAATCTGCTAAATAAAGTTTTCCATTTGTGACCTTTATTGTTTTTGAAAATTCCGAAAAAGATTTTTTTGAATCTTCTATTGATGTGATTTTAATTTTCCAATTTCCACCTCCAAAATTATTCGTTTGCCAAACTATAATAGAGTTAGAATTCATTTCATTTATAAGATGTAACTTTAATTGTTCTAATTCCCAATTATCAGCAACAAACGAGTTATAAGTTACCTCATTTACAATAGATATTATTCCGTCATAATCGTTTATTTCAATTGTCATTTTAAAAATTGTTTATGAAAAAAAAATCAAACCTTTCAAAAGCATTCAAGTAAAACCCAAATTTATCTTTTAAAAGCAAAAGTAGCAATGAGTAAATAAATATTCAGAGAAATAATGATGGCACTTACCAGCCAAGCTGTAATTTTCATAAAAGTGGAATTGGCAAACTCACCCATTTTGGCTTTACTACTGGTAAACATTACCAAAGGAACTACAGCAAAGCTCAGTTGCAAAGACAATATCACTTGACTGAAAACCAACAAATCGCCCGTTTTTTTCTCTCCATAAATCAATGAAACTATGAGAGCTGGAACAATGGCAACCAAGCGGGTAATCAAACGTCTTTTCCAAGGAGATAATTTTATATTCAAAAATCCCTCCATTACTATCTGCCCAGCTAAAGTACCCGTTAGCGTAGAGTTTTGCCCCGAAGCCAACAAGGCAACTGCAAAAAATATGCTGGCTAATTTTACACCCAATACTGAGTCTAGCAATTTGTGAGCATCATTTATATCTGCAACATCTTGATGTCCTGATTGATGAAAAGCTGCCGCCGACAATACCAAAATAGCCGCATTTACAAAAAAAGCCAGAAACAACGAAAGGGTAGAATCTATCGTTGCAAAACGTATTGCTTGTTTTTTACCCAAAGGAGTTTTGTCGAAATTGCGGGTTTGTACAATACTAGAATGCAAATACAAGTTGTGAGGCATTACCGTAGCCCCTAATATTCCTATAGCAACATACAGCATTGATGGATTTTGTACAATGATAGGCTTGGGAATTAGATTTCCTAAAACAGCTTTAAAATCGGGCTGAGAAACTATTATTTCATATCCAAAACACAAAAAAATCATCACTATCAAAGCTATCACTATAGCTTCTATTTTCCTGAAACCTTTGCCCTGAAAATACAAAAGAACCAACACATCCAATACCGTAAATACGACTCCTACCGACAAAGGCAAACCAAAAAGTAAGTTCAACGCAATAGCAGATCCTATAACTTCTGCCAAGTCACATGCAGCAATAGCAATTTCGCACAAAACCCACAATGCTATACCAACTGGTTTAGAATAGGCATCTTTACAAGCTTGTGCCAAATCTCTACCTGTTGCAATGCCTAATTTCAAAGCCAAATGTTGTAAAAACATCGCAAAAAGATTGGAAATTAATATCACAGAAACTAACGTGTAGCCAAATTTTGCACCACCAGCAATATCTGTAGCCCAATTCCCAGGATCCATGTAGCCTACTGCGACCAACATTCCAGGCCCAAAAAAAGCCCAAAGTTTACGAAAAAAATTACCGTTTTGGGGAATATTCACGCTCGCAAACACTTCAGGCAACGAATTTGTCGTATTTAAGCGCTTCCAACTCATGTGTTTATGATTCTTTATACAAAAATATTTATACAAATGTAAGTCATTTTTGTCTAATAAAAAATAAAAATTTAGATTAGCCTAAATTTAAAGAAACATCTAATAAATATATATCTTTGATACTTATTGATTCAGTTTTTTGATTTAATAAAAAATTATCGGGTAAAAAATATTTTCAGATGCAAAAAACGTCACTCAGCGAAGAAAACTACTTAAAAACTATTTATCAGCTTTCTTTAGAAACTGAAAATGACATCAGCACCAACGCATTGGCGGAAAAAACACAAACCAAAGCTGCCTCTGTGTCAGATATGATACGTAAGCTTTCTGACAAAGAAATGTTGAGCTATCAAAAATATCAAGGCTTCAGACTCACAGCTAGTGGTGAAAAAATAGCCCTGAACGTCATCAGAAAACACCGACTTTGGGAAGTTTTTTTGGTAGAAAAACTAAAATTCAACTGGGACGAAGTGCATGAAATAGCCGAACAATTGGAGCATATTCAATCTCCAGAATTGGTAGAAAAGTTAGATGATTTTTTGGGAAATCCAAAGTTTGACCCCCACGGAGACCCCATACCCGATGCACAAGGTAAAATGCCCAAAATGGAGTACCGACAGCTAGCCAACTGTACAATAAACGACAGCATAATAATGATGGGCGTAGCAGAACACTCGACAAACTTTTTGCAATATTTAGTAAAAATAGGCTTGCAATTGGGCGTAAAACTTACCGTTACAGACTTTAACGAATTTGACAAATCTATGCAACTTGTCAATGAAAAAGGCGAATCCATTTTTTTGAGTTACGAAG
>JAGNSI010000119.1 GCA_017988135.1 Pseudarcicella sp. | reverse complement strand
GATCTTAAAACCCAATATCCAATCTCTGAGTTTACGGCTCAACATTTACTAAAAAAATATGGCTGCAAAGCCAATGAAGTGTTACAATTGGGCAAAACAGACGCTACTTTATTTGAAATTTTATCTAAAAATCATCCTTTCATAAAAGCTGAAATAAAATACACTATTCTGAACGAAATGGCAACCAATATCGACGATATTATGTATCGAAGATTAGGTTTAGGATTCAGAGATCACTCTGCCATAGACAATTGCAAAAAATTTATAGAACAATGTTTTTCAGAACTAACGATTGCCCAATGTGAGGGCTAATCGTATTTTATAATACTCGTATTGCTCGTCCATTGCATCATAAAGCGGTTTTATGGCATCTCCTTTTTTAGTATTGATACTTTCTGCTGCTTGTAATATAGTTTGAACCTCAGCTTTTGTGATGTATTGATAAAGATCTATTTTTTTGCCTTCTTCAAACAATGTAGCTAAATGCGAAAAAATGGTGGTTTCGCTTAGGTTGCGAGTTTGGGCAATTTCAGCAGGCGAAAACCCTTTTTGATACAAATCGAAAGTCTCTAAATATGTAAGTCCTTTGCTGGCTATTTTGTTGCCAGTTTGGTTATTTTCTCTTAAAAATAGAACAATTTCATCTATAAAAACATTCCCGTATTGTTGCATTTTTTGCTCGCCAATACCCGAAACATCCATCATTTGACTTTTGTTTATAGGTCTTCGCTGTGCCATGTCGGCAAGAGTGGCATCCGAAAAAACTACAAAAGCAGGAATATCTTTTTTGTCGGCAATATCTTTACGTAAAGCCCTCAAACGCTCAAACAATGCATCTCTAACAATTTCTTTTTTGGTTTTTTCTTTTGGTGCTGCCTCTTCTTTTCTGGTTTTTTTAGCATCGTAACTTTCATAACGTACCAAATTAACTTTTTTGCCATCATGAAGCACTGCATTAGACGTATTGTTTAGCTTGAAAGTATGGGCATCTTCATAAGCAATATCCATAACACCAGAGTTGAGCATTTGCTGGATATAATCTGCCCATTCGTCTATTTTAAGATCTTTGCCTACACCAAAAGTTTTCAGTTCGTGATAGCGATGATCTATGATTTTTTTATTGTTTGAGCCTCTCAAAATATCTATAAGCATACCCATCGCTACTTTTTCGTTGGTTCTTGTGATAGCAGAAAGTGCTTTTTGGGCAATGATGGTAGCGTCTATTTTCAGTGGCGGGTTTTGGCAGATATCACAATTACCACAGTCTTTTTCTACTGCTTCGTTGAAATAACTCAGCAATATTCTGCGGCGACATATTTCGGCTTCGGCATATTGTTTCATTCGGTCTAGTTTTGCCTGCTGTACTTCTTTCATTAGTAAAGGCAATTCCGAATTTTGTATCATGTCGTGCCTTATCATAATGTCGTTGTAAGAATAAAAAAGCAACGTATCTGCACGCATGCCGTCTCTGCCTGCTCTGCCTATTTCTTGATAAAAGCTTTCTATATTTGAAGGCAAAGAATAATGAATCACCCAACGAACGTTAGATTTGTCTATTCCCATTCCAAAAGCAATAGTGGCAACTATTACCTGTATTTTATCTTTAATAAATTCGTTCTGAATGCGGTTTCTATCTTCTGCATCCATTTTAGCATGGTAATATTTGGCATTGATGCCTTCACGCCTCAATGAATCGGCTAAATCTTCGGTATTTTTACGACTTAAACAATAAATTATTCCAGTTTGATTTTTTCTTTTTTTAATAAAATCACTGATAATCTTGAGTCTATTTCGACCTGGAGCAACAGACAACGAAAGGTTGGGGCGATCAAATGACGAAATAAATACTTTGGCATGCGAAACACCTAGCTGATTCATAATGTCTTTTCGAGTAGCCCGATCTGCAGTGGCAGTAAGTGCTATCAGAGGCACTGCTGGAAATGTTTGTTTCAGAATACTGAGCTTCGTGTATTCGGGCCTAAAATCGTGCCCCCAAGTAGATACGCAATGTGCCTCGTCTATGGCAAAAAGGCTCACTTTCAATTGCTTGATAAACTCTATATAATTTTGAGAAATAAGTTTTTCGGGAGAAATATAAATTATTTTTAATTCCCCGTTTCTTGCTTTTCTTTCTATTGCCGACATTTCGTCTCCCGATAAGCTAGAGTTGATAAAAGCAGCCGGAATGCCATTTGCCAGCAAGGCTTCAACTTGGTCTTTCATCAAAGCTATCAAAGGCGAAATCACCACCGTAATACCTTCAAAAACCATTGCTGGCACTTGAAAACAAACAGATTTGCCTCCGCCAGTGGGCATCAATACCAAGGAATCATGACCCTGAATAGTTCTTTCTATAATTTCAGACTGTAAGGGTCTGAATGTATCGTAACCGAAATATTTCTTTAAAACGCTTTCTTTGCTAGTATTGGGGGTGGGCATAGACTTGTAAATAAAATTAAAATTTATAGAAGTAGATTATTAGTTGTTTAGTTTCTTGAAATCTTCGTTTAAAAGAAACTAAAATTACCTACATTTTTTTTACAAATTCTGTTTTTAAAACCATCATCGTTTTTTCTACTTTCCCTTCAATTTCTCCACTATCATCAGTAAGTCTTATATTTTTTACTGTTGTGCCTCTTTTTATTACGCCTGAAGAACCTTTTACTTTTAAATCTTTTATGATTGATACCGTATCTCCGTCAGAAAGTTGGGCTCCATTGCTGTCTTTTACAGAATTTATTTTTTCGGTCATGATACTGGGGGTTGATTTCAAAAGAATACCTTTTGTTTTAAAATATAAAAATACAGAAAATAATTTTTCCTAAGAAAAAATTATCTCTAACAGAAAAAAAATGGGTGTATTTTACTTCAAACCTTGATACACAATATCCATTATTTTTTTTCTGATTTGCATTTGGTTTATCTTATTGTTGTTTGCATTGGGATACACCCTGTTTGAACAAAACACAAAAACCAAATCTTTCTCTGGGTCTACCCACACCAGCGTACCTGTATAGCCCGAGTGCCCAAAAGATTTGTTTGATACCAGTGGGGAAATATAATTACTTTCGCCATCTGCTGGAAGTTTGTCCCAGCCTAAAGCTCTGTGACTTCTTTTTGAAACTGTTTGGCTAAAAAGTTGAATGGTTTCTTTTTTGACCAAAGTCTGATTTTTATATTTACCCAAATTGAGGTTCATGTACATTATTGTAGCCAAATCTGATGCCGTGCTAAACAAACCAGCATGACCCGAAACACCTCCTAATAAAGCCGCATTTTGATCTTGAACACTGCCTTTCAACTGTTCTTTACGAAAAAGTAAATCAAGCTCTGTAGGAGCTATATTTTGAATATCATGTTGTAAAAAAGCATTATACCCAGTTCGAGTTAATTGTAAAGGTTCAATTAATTTTTCGGAAACTAATACGTCTAACTTTTCGCCACATTGTTTTTCTATAATTTTTGCCAAAATCATTAAACCAAGATCTGAGTACACAAAATCATATTTATTGTCTTTCCCTTTTTTGTAATGCAATGGAGATTTAACGACCCATTTCCATACCGAATCTTTCAAAGCTGGCTTGGCATAAAGATGTGGTGTAATGGGCATAGAAAATATTTCAGTTGGGGTTTTGCTAAAATAAAAGGATTTCAACTGCCCGCCCGAAATAGTTTTTTCCCATAAAGGCAAATACGATTGTAAGCCACTTTCATGAAATAGCACAGACTGAACAGTGATATTTTCTTTATTAGTACCTTTTAGTTCGGGCAAATAATAACTTATTTTTTGATCTAACGCTATTTTTTGTTGATCGTACAGTTGCATAACACACTGAAGTGTTGCTGCTACTTTTGTTACTGAAGCTACATCGTAAATAGTTTTTTTATTTACCTTTTCACTCCCTTCGTAGCTTAATTTCCCATAACAATTGTTGATAATTTCTTTGCCTTTTCTTACCACAAGTAGCTGACATCCTGGAAATATACGTTCGGCAATGGCATTTTTGATAAGTTGATTTATTTTTGCATTTGTTTCATCAGGATTTCGCAAAAGATCTTTTTCTTGCAAAAGAATATTGTTTTCTGTGTATGGATTATTTACTATTCCTGTTCCTAACTTAAAGTATTTATCTATGCTCACAGGTAACTTACCCACTGCGGTAGCTTCGCCAAATATTATTTTTGAAACGGCCTGATAGGCTTCGGGTTCGTCTTCATAGCCTGAGATTATTGTAGAGGCATTTGGAAAATATTTTAGCACATATGGATTCCCGAATAGACATAAAATTACAGGATGTTTTTGGGATATTTTTTTTATGAAATTAATCAATTCAGGGCTAGTGCCGTACTTTTCGTTGGGCTTATTACTAAAATTATGCACACTAATGATAATATTTTCGCAAGAATCTGCAAATTCTATCATTTCGTCATAAAAAGGTTGATTGCTTTTCCCTTCGGTGCTATATTGTATAAAATGACCATTTTTTTGAATCGCTTGCCCAAACAAGTTATTCAACGGAGCATCAATACAGATACTCAATTGTCGTTTGTTTTGATTTTGCTCTATTGGAATCAATTGTGTAGAATCTTTTACCAAAGTTACCGCATTATCAAACAAACGTTGTTTCAACTCTTGAGTATGTTTGTTATGCAAATCTTCAAATAAACCTTCGGTTTCTATATTTGCCAATTTTGCTAAGCCTGCCCAATATTTTGCTTTTAATATTTTTTTTACTTTAAAATCTATTTCTTCTTGTTGTAGCCTACCCATTTCTAACGCTTTTTTTATAGCATCAAAAGCTTCGGGTATATTTTCGGAATAAAGCAAAACATCATTGCCTGCCTCCAATGCTTGAAGTTCTATTTCTCCTGGAGCCCATTTTTGTCTATTCTTTACCCCTCTCATATTCAGCGCATCTGTAATAATCAAACCTTTGTATTTAAGTTCGTTTTGAAGGAGTTCTTTTATTACTTTAGTAGACAATGTAGCGGGTTTTGTGCCATAAAAAGGCAATTGCAAATGTCCTATCAAAATGCTTTTTATAGAATCTTGAATGATTTGTTTAAAGGGAGTCAAAATGTTTTTTTTCATTTCTTCCTCTGTATAATTTACTTGAGGAAGGTATTTATGTGAGTCGAGATAAGTGTCTCCATGCCCCGGAAAATGCTTACCTGACGCTATCACATATTTTTCTTGCATACCTCTTGTGATGGCACCACTTTTAGCACTAACCAAGTCTGTGCTTTCACCAAAAGAACGGCTTCCAATGATAGGATTATTAGGGTTGCTATTGATATCTACTACTGGACAAAAGTTGAGCTGTACACCCATTCGTTTGCAATGATTGGCCATTTCTACACCCATTTGGTATACCAAATCATTGTCTTCTATTGCTCCAAGTGTTATTTGTTTAGGAAAAGAAAACCCATTGGTAAGTCTCATACCCAAGCCCCATTCTGCATCCATGGCTATCAAAAGTGGCACTTTGCTCAAAGCTTGGTATTTGTTGGTCAATTCTGCTTGTTTATAGCATTCACCTTGAAAAAATATCAAACCGCCGATATGGTATTTTTCTATCAATAAAGTTATTTTATTGACGTTGATTTCTTCTTTGTTTGAATAAGCATCAGCGATAAAAAGCTGACCTATTTTTTGATCCAAACTTAAATTATCAAAAACGCTATCTACCCAATTTTTTTCAGATAATTTACTAAATGAAATATAATTTACAGGTTTTTCAACTGGCTTTGAAACTTGTTTTGAAGGCTCATTTAGTATAAAAGTATTTGCTTTTTTAAAAAAAATAATTGCCCTTGCCGACACAAAATAAAGGCAAAGCAAAAGGCTAGAAATAACTAATATCTTATTTTTATATATTTTTTTACTTTCAATCATCGACAAATTTAATAAACTTATTGCTTGAAAATAATAAAGTAATACTTAATAACCCAATATTAGGTAACACTTTTTTCAGTAAATACAACTGTAAAAAAAATCTCAAAACGACTCATTTAGCACATTTTGTTTTATATAGCTACTTAGAAGTACTTTAAAACAATACTTATGTTCAAAAAGTAACAATTTTTGTGTGTACTTAAATACAATCAAAAACATGAAGCTTTTCTTCCCTTTTTTAATGTTGTCATTATTGTTCACAAAAAATACTTTTGGACAAAACTTAGATTTATCAAAAAGTATTATCAACAAATCTGTTGTTTTTGAAGACAAAAACGGAACAGTGGTAGTAGAGGCAGAACACTTCACTTCACAATCAATGACCGATATTCGTAAATGGTATATTAGTAGCCACAAACATAAGCCCAATATCAAACCCGACCCAGATACTGTTATGGTAACAGATGCCAGCGGAGGAGCTTATGTAGAAGTATTGCCAGACGAATTTGTGACCAAAGAAGACAAAGCAATAGAAGGTGTAAATCTAGCTTTGATACCTGGCTCTTTGGCAGTATTGGAATACAAAATATATTTTAATGAACCGGGCAGGTATTATGTATGGTCAAGAATGAGGTCAAACGACGACGAAGACAACACCCACCATGTGGGAATAAATGGCACTTGGCCACTGACAGGTAAAATATTACAGTTTCCGAAACTACAAAAAAAATGGTTTTGGAATAACAAAATTAGAAACTCAGTGCCTGCACCCGAAGGAGATGGTATTTTGGCTTTTGTAGAAGTCCCTACAGTGGGTTTTCATACTATAATGTTTTCGATGAGAGAAGACGGTGAAGAATTTGACAAGTTTATTCTTACAAAAGATAAAAACTATCAAAAACCCGAAGGAGCTGGGCCAGCAGTAACTCTCAAAAAAGGTAAACTGCCAACATTTTAATTTTTAAAATAAAAGATGAAATTAAAATTTAGCCTATTGCTCTTTTTTACTTACTGTTCTTCGAACATTGCTTTAGCTCAAAGCAAACACAAAGCAATACAAGAAACAAAAAGTAATTCAGGTCAATATATTTTTGAAGCCGAAAATTTTCATTTTCAAACAAACGATTCAACTCGTAAGTGGTTGCCCGTTTTCAAAGACAAAATTACTACCATAGGTCCAGATAGCGACACCAGTCATGTAGCACAAGCCAGTGGTGGTGTATATTTAGAAGTATTGCCAGACACCCGCCATAAAGACGAACACCAGGCTTTTGCCAAAGGATGTATAGCCGACAAAGGCGGTGCAGTAGCGGTATTGCATTATAGTATAAATTTCAGTAAAAAAGGCAAATATTTTGTTTGGGCAAAATGCTACCCTACAGACGGTGACGACAATACTTTTCATGTAGGAATAGATAATATTTGGGCTTCGACTGGTAAAAAACTGCAAGCCATAGAAATGAATAAATGGGCTTGGACAAACAAACAACGTGACACCAAAGCAATAATATTTATTAATGTTGATAGTGTAGGTATTCATGACTTTCAGTTCAGTATGCGAGAAGATGGGGGCGAAATAGATCGATTTTTTATCACAAATGACTCTACGCAACACCCAGCGTCGCTTATCAA
>JAGNSI010000118.1 GCA_017988135.1 Pseudarcicella sp. | reverse complement strand
TGGTACTTGTACGCCAAGCAACTTTCAATGGAAGAAAGATGGCGTAAATATCATTGGTGCTACATTAGCTACTTACAGTACTACTTTGGCTGGAAATTATAGTGTAACCGTATCAGGTCCGAGCGTTAGTGCTACCACAAGAAGTATAAAAGTGAGCAACAAACCTTTTTTGCCAACTATTACAGCAGTCGGTGATACTATAATATGCGACGGATTGGCCGCCAATTTAAAGGTTAATTTTCCAGCCACAGCTGGAAGTTGCACGCCAAGTAATTTTCAATGGAAAAAAGACGGTGTAAATATCAGCGGAGCTACAATAGCAACCTACAGTACTACTTTGGCTGGAAATTATAGCGTAACTGTTTCAGGGCCAAATACAAGTGTTACCACAAGAAGCATAAAAGTAAGCAACAAGACATACTTACCAACTATTTCAGCAATAGGGGATACTATAGTTTGCGACGGCTTAGTTGCTAATTTAAAAGTAGAGATTCCAACAACAGCTGGAAGCTGTACGCCGAGCAATTTTCAATGGAAAAAAGACGGCGTTAATATTAGCGGAGCTACATTGGCCACTTATAGTACATCTTTGGTCGGAAATTATAGCGTAACTGTTTCAGGACCAAATACAAGTGTTACCACAAGAAGCATAAAAGTAAGCAATAAGCCATACTTACCAACTATTTCGGCAATAGGAGATACTATAGTTTGCGACGGCTTAGTTGCTAATTTAAAAGTAGAGATTCCAACTACAGCTGGAAGTTGTACACCAACTAACTATCAATGGAAAAAAGACGGCGTTAATATCAGCGGAGCTACATTGGCCACTTATAGTACATCTTTGGTCGGAAATTATAGCGTAACTGTTTCAGGACCAAATACAAGTGTTACCACAAGAAGTATAAAAGTGAGCAACAAAGCTTATGCACCCACTATAGTAGCTTTGACGGATACTACAGTATGCGATGGCACTTCAGTTAATTTAAAGGTTAATTTGCCCACTACACCTGGTACTTGTACACCAACTAATTATCAATGGCAAAAAGATGGCGTTAATATAAGTGGAGCTACTTTGGCAACCTACAGCACTACAATACCAGGGAATTACCGAGTGATTTTATCTGGTACTACGCAAAGTACAACTACTAGAAGCATAAAAGTAACCATAAAACCTTTGTTGCCAACTATTTCAGCCAATACAGATACAATTGTTTGTGATGGAGCTACTGCAATCTTAAAGGTAACCATGCCAACTACATTAGGTGCATGTACACCAACCAGCTATCAATGGATAAAAGACGGAGTAAATATTGTTGGTGCTACTTTAACAACCTATTCTGCCACAACAGCTGGCGACTATAGTGTGAAAGTATCAGGCCCAAGTGTTTCTGCAACCACTAGAGCAATAAAAGTTAGTATTAAACCTTATTTGCCAACTATATCTGCTACAGGTGATACCACTATTTGCGATGGTCAAACGGTAAACTTAAAGGTAACTTTACCTACTACAGCAGGAACATGTACGCCAACCAGCTATCAATGGATGAAAGATGGCGTAAATATAGTAGGAGCTACACTTGCTACCTACACCGCCAATACTGCTGGAAACTATAGCGTTAAGCTTTTGGGACCAAATACTTCTATTGCAACTAGAGCGTTAAAAGTTAGCATTAAACCTTACTTTCCAACTATCTTAACAACTGGGAGTACTACTATTTGCGACGGAGACACGGTCTTGCTTACGGCTACCCAATCAGCCACAGGAACTTGCACTGCAATAGCATACCAATGGTACAAAAATGATATTGCTATAGCAGGAGCAACATCTATAAAATACAAAGCAATAGAAAGCGGTTCATATAAAGTAGAGATTGGAACAAACAGAAAAGATTTTTCTGCTCCAGTTGTAATACAAGTAAACTTTGACGCACCAACTTTGACAGTTTCCGGTGCAATATTAAGAAGCGGAAATTACGAAATTTGTGAAGGGCAATCAGCAAAAATAAAAAGCTCAGTAACCTGTAAAGCAAAATCGTATCAATGGAACTTAAACGGCAATCCAATATTGAATGCTACCAAAGATTCCTTATCGATAAACACAAATGGTGTGTATACTTTAACTATAAAAAGTATTACTGGGAATTTAACTAAAACATCTACCAATACAACACTAATAGTTAACCAAAACCCAATAGCTAATGCAGGAACCAACGCAACGCTAACTGGAACAGAAAAATTCAATACAACATCTGTAATCACAGCTAGTTTGGGTACTTTGCCTTATACATACAGTTGGTCAACTTCACCTATTGTAACAGGCCATTTATCTACAGATGCAAATCCAATATTTGGACCATTCAACCAATCAACTAATATTAGTCTAGCTATTATAGATAGCAAGGGTTGTAAAGCTAATGCTTCAGCGTCAGTTACATACATTCCATGTACCATTGCTAGCAATATTATTGGTAAAAACTATTATTGTAGCGGAAGTAATACCCCATTAAGAGCAAATGTATTAAACGACAATGGTGGTCTAACCTATAAATGGAAAAAAAATGGACAAGATGTTTTCTCTAGCACAGATAAAATTGATGTAGCTCAAGAAGGTAATTATGCTGTTTATGTAGAAGATGCCAAAGGTTGTGCAATACTTTCTTCAGAACTAAAAGTAGAAGAGAATCTTGCACTTTTTGCTAATGCTGGAGGTGGGGGAGTGCTTTCAGGTACACAAGTTTACGATTTGTCAAAAGTGAATATTGCTGTAGGTGGACTACCACCATATACTTATGTTTGGAAAACATTCCCTGTTATCAATGGACATCTTTCTACAGCTTCAAATCCAACTTTTGGCCCATTCAGTTTTAATACTGATATAACAGTTGATGTTATAGACTCTAGAGGATGTAAAGCTGGAGCTGGAGCGACAGTAGACTTTTTACCTTGTGCATTCAAAGTTATTACTAAAGGCAGAACAGAATTTTGTGAAGGTGAAACCAGCACTATTGAAGCCTCTACTGAAGGTGGAGCTGGACCTTTTACTTTTAAGTGGACTTTAAACAACCAGCCAATAAACAACAATAAAGAAATAGAAAATGCTACTAAATCAGGCATTTTGGCTGTAATTGTAACTGACGACAAAGGTTGTACAAGTAGTAATTCAACGCTAATAACAGTTAATCCATTACCTAAAATTGATATTTCTGGAAATCAAAACTTTTGTTTTGGAGAAAATACAACAATTGCTTCTGAAGTTTCATTAGGAACCAAACCATATGTATATAATTGGTATTGGGGAAATGCATTTGCTGGAAATGAAAGAGATTTGACTACCAATAAAAATGGTTCTTATTTCTTGAAAATTACAGATAGTAAAAATTGCTTCACAGAATCGAAAAGGATTTCAATTTCTGAAAATGAAAAACTCATTTCTACAATAAAATATAATGGAACCAAACCAGAAACTTACATCAAAGGTGGTTTAACCTTCACTGCTAGTCAAGAATTAAATCTTACCTATCAGTGGAAAAAAGACAATGTGAATATACCTGGTGCAACTTTAGCAACATACGCTCCTATAGAAAGTGGTAGTTATACTGTTACTATTACTAGATCTGGTTGTAGTGCCACATCAGAAAGTGTAAACTTTGTTTTATTAATACCTACTGCAAACGAAACCAACGAGATATTAAATAGCAAAAGTATTCAAATACTTTCGAACCCAGTTTCTGACCAAATAAAAGTTAAAATTTCATTAGACAAACCTAGCTCATTAAAACTAGCTTTGTACAATGAAAGGGGTACTGTAGTAGGTAGTTGGACTTTGCCAAAAAACAAAAAAGAGCAAGAACATACTATAGATGTTTCTGAACAAAAAACAGGTAACTACTTTTTAAAAGTACAATCTGGTAACGAACAGATAACGAAAAAAATAGCCAAACAATAAAACCAAAAGAGGCTGTCAGGTAATACTGACAGCCTCTTTTAATATTTTAAAAAATAATAAAGCTAAACCTCAATTAACATAGCTCCATAAGAATACCCTCCTCCAAAAACAGTGACGATTAACTTTTGATTTTTGATAAATGTGTTCTTGTTTTCATCTAAAGCAATAGCACAACCAGCACAACCAGTATTGCCAAGATATTGAATATTTGAAATCATTTTTTCGGCAGGAACGCCCAATGTATTTGCAACGTTATTAGTGATTCTTAAATTTGCTTGATGAGGAATCACATAATCAATATCATTTACTTGTAAATTATTTTTAGCTAAAATCATACTCGTAACCTTTGGCATATACATACAAGCATGTATAAAAACATCTTTACCAAAAGGCATGTGCAAATTATTCTCTAATGGTTTTAAGGTTACCGCTATAGTGGCTTTTCCCATCGGAGCGGCACCTCCAGTAATAATGTCCTTAATGAACATATCATCCGATGAAATGCGCTCTTTTGAAATAAACAAAGCACAAGCACCATCACCCCAAAGATGACCTGCTTTGATATTTGTTTCATCATTATATCCTGTGTTGTGTTCAGAAACCACTACCAATGCTTTGCTGGCTTTATTGGTAGCAAAATATCCCTCCACGATTTCTATCGCATTCAATAAAGAAGAACAAGCTGAAGAAACAGAAACAGTAGGGATTTCGTTTTTGCCTATACAATGTTGTACAGCGTGTGCAATGGTAACAATATTATCGTGTGGTGTGTAGGTTGCACCTACTATAAGATCTATTTCGCTTTTGTCATATTTTAAAGTTTCCAACCCTTTTACTACTGCTGCAATTGCCATAGTATTGGTATTTTCATCTTCTCCTGCTTTGCGACGCTCACTAATGCCAGTACGTTCAATTATCCAATCATTGGTTAAGCCATTTAGCTTTTCAAAGTATTCGTTTTTGATTACTTTTTCGGGCAAATAGCTCGATAAATTATTTATAAACATATTTCGGTTTGATTTATTTACAAAGAAAATAGATGTTTCGTAAATAACCAATTTAATATAAAATAAATACTAAACTAAGTCAATAAAGTGCAATTATTGACACTTTGTGAAATTATGTAACTTAAAATGCTAACTCCCAATATTTATATTTCATATTTGTTTTATTTAATTCAGTTTGCTTGAAACCAGCGTTCCTCAATACAGACTGAGAAGGCAGATTAAAGAACTCAGTTTGTGCTATTAGTAATTTCAAAGCAGGCTCAATCTTTGCCCAAGATACAATTCCATTCAATGCTTCTGATGCAAAGCCTTGATTCCTGAATTCTTTTTGTATGAAATATCCTATCGAAGATTCTCCTTTGAGATTTGGGAATCCAGAAAAGCCCAAACCTCCAATAGAAATATTTTTTTCAATAAATATCACTTCCCAGTTAGTGTACCAAAAAAAATCTATAAAATTTTCGTTTGTTTGAGGTAACCAAAAATCGTTAAGACCTTTTATTGAATCTTCGTAAAATTCTGGATCTTTCAGCCAAGATGAATGCGACAAACTCATTCTGTCTTCCATAGCTTGTCTGCCTTCATTTGCCCAAATTGATAACAAAAAATTATCTAATGGCACTAGTTTTAACCTTTTTGTACAAATTTCTATCATTAAACCTTTTCTTAAAAACCGTCAATTGGCAATTAATCATTAATTTTGCCTCTCCCAATAATAAAACCTTTCAAAAACGGTTATATTATATATAAATACTCAATTTACTATTGGATACCAATAAAAAGAAATGAAAATTAGTAAAATATATTCCATCATCGTATTCATATTACTTACAATAGTTAATATAAAAGCACAGAACCCTTTGATAACCATTGGAAAAAAAGAGTTGAGTGCGGGTCATTTTTTGACAAATTTCAGAAAGACATATCAAGACGACAGTGTTAGCAAAGAAAATAAAGATGAATTTCTAAGGAAATACATTGAAGATCAACTAAAAATTGCGTCAGCTCAAGCCATTGGATTAGACAAACAAGAAAGCTATCTCGAGCAACTCAATAGTATAAAAAAAGAGCTCTCTAAAACCTATATCAATGAGAGTACAGTGATAGAAGCTATGGTGAAAGAAGCTTATGAACGCATAAAACAACAAGTAAATATATCTCATATTTTCTTGAAAACACCTTTTAATGCATCAGCATCAGACACCATGAATGTATATCTTGAGGCAAAAAACATTAAAAACCGAATAGACAAAGGCGAACGCTTTGACTCACTTGTTGTGAAATTCTCACAAGATGAAAAGTCAATCAAAAAAGGTGGAAATTTAGGTTATATTACCTGCCTACAGACACAATACCCGCTAGAAAACGCAGCCTATCAGCTATCTAAAGGTCAAATATCAAATCCCATAAAATCATCACAAGGATACCATATCCTAAAAGTAAACGACAAAAGAGATAACATAGGAAGAGTAAAGTTGGCTCATATTCTTATTTCAAACATTAATCGTAGCGAAGCAGAAACACGTAAAAGCATACATCTACTCTACGATTTCCTTAAAAGTGGAGAGTCATTTGAGAATGTTTGCCGAAATTTTTCAGATGATCCTCAAACCAAAACCAATGGTGGTATACTTAAAAATACTTTTTGGATATCTGATCTACCAGATACATTAGCACAAGAAATTTCAAGTTTAGCAATCAATCAATTTTCAAAGCCAATAAGAACCAAACTAGGCTGGAACATATTTAAACTTATCGACAAAAAAGGTATTTTAAGTTTTGAAGAAATGAAATCATACATCGAACAAAAAATTTTAAAAGACCCATCTAGGAACTATTTGATAAAAACCAAGACACTTGCTAAAATTAAAAAAGAAAATGAATTTGTAGAGTATAATGCTCAAAAACAAGAAGCTTTCAAGCATTTTTATGCCATAAAAAACAAAAGTGAGGAATATTATAATCAAGTGATTTTTGCTACTAAATATAACAAAACTAAAGCAAGTAGCTTTTATGATTTTGTAGAAAATGAACAAAAAAGGTTATTGAAAACTAATTCCATGCCCGACTGGTCTGAACAAAAATGGTACGATAACTTTGTAGAAAATACTTTACTAAAAGAAGAAGAAGAGATTCTAGAAATAAAATATCCTGATTACAGTATGATGATAAATGATTACAAAGAAAGCATACTGCTCAATGAAATAGAAAATAAAATCATTTACCAAAACATTCAAGATTCAATAAAAATTAAAAAATATTACGATCAAAATATCTCAAACTACCAATTACCAGCTCGTGTAAAAGCAAAAATTATCACTAGCGACAAATCTGCTACATTAGAACAAGCAAAAGTTGAACTGGCAAAAAGTCCCTACCCAACAAACAAACGTTTTCCTGATATTTATTTTGAAAAAAATAGTGCAGAGCTAAGTCAGGATGCTCAAAAAAATGCCAAAGAATTGTTAGTTATATTGCTCAGATACAAAGATTATTCTGTTGAAATTACGGGAAATATAGATTTAGACGAAAATGAAAATATATCAAACGATAGAATTAAAGCTTTGGTTAAATAT
>JAGNSI010000117.1 GCA_017988135.1 Pseudarcicella sp. | reverse complement strand
ATGTAAAACCAAGCCATTTACATACACCATCAAAATGCTAAATAAAAGCGAGTAAAACTCCCCTACCCTAGCATTACAGAAAGCAAGCTATTATTCAGCTTCCCAAGCACCCATCTGGTGCAAGTATGTAACTTGTACCAAAACATTAAAAGTTTGTAAATTTATCACAACAAAAAGCAAACAAAATAGCGAAAATAGTAAATTTCTTTGCAAACTGAAACAAGAATTTGTCCAAGTCGCAGACTTGAACTAGATGTGATTTTTTGGTTGTAGCGGTTACTAATACCAATACATTTCTTAAAAGATTTACTAAATACATTTTTAAATAAATTCAAATTAGTACCTTAAGTAAACGAAACATTTTGGGGAAAAACTAATATATAGATAAATAAAATGTTAAAAAAAATAAAATAGATTTTTATTATGCAGATTAAACTAAAAAATATTTTATTTAGAGTACTTTTCAGTAGTTTTGAATTTAATTTAAAATCCAATTAAAGATTAAAAACATCAAAATCATACTTTTTCAATTACAAAATTAAATCAAGATGGAATCAAATTTTAAATCTCGAATATTAATAGCCCTTGTGATTGGCGTAATATCATTGGTAAGTTATTTTTCTAAAATGCAAGTAAACCCAGTTACAGGCAAAAGACAAGCAGTAACCATGAGTCCACAACAAGAAATTGCAATGGGCTTACAGTCTGCACCTGGCATGGCACAAGAATTTGGAGGTTTACACCAAGATGCACGAGTTCAAAACGCAATTAAAGCCATTGGCAGTAAAGTTGTAAATAGCTCAGAAGCAAAAAATTCACCCTATCAATTTGATTTTCATGTTTTGGCAGACCCAGAAACTATCAACGCTTTTGCCTTACCGGGGGGGCAAATTTTTATCACATTTGGATTATTAAAAAGATTAACTACAGAAGACCAAATTGCTGGTGTTTTAGGTCATGAAGTAGGACATGTTGTAGGCAGACATTCTGCCCAACAAATGGCTAAAGACGAACTAACAAGTGGACTTTTAAATGCAGCCATCACAGCAACAACAGACCCTTATGGTTCAAATAGTGGTGCAGCAGTAGCGCAATACATTGGCAAAATGGTAACTATGAAATATGGCAGAAGCGACGAACTAGAAGCAGACAAATTTGGAATAAAATACTTGCTATCAGCCGGATACAACCCTGAAAAAATGATAGATGTGATGAATATACTGAAAGAAGCTTCTGGTGGCGATGGAGAAACAAACTTCAACAGTACACACCCAGGTGCCAACGATAGAATTAAAGAAATAAAAGCAGCATTAGAACAATACAAAAAAACCGGCAAATTGGCTTGGTAATTAAAAGAGTATACATGACAAACAAAGTAGACATTAGTTTAGTTTTTTACGGAAAACCTTACAACACTATGGTTACCATTGAAAGCTTGATGAGAGTAAGCGGTCAATGGATAGATAAAATATATTTAACCCACGAAAAAAAACAACCACATGGCGATTGGGACGGTATTTTTAAAATAATCGACATATTTAAAAACAAAAAAATAAATGGACACACAGTAAATTTGGTAATTTTCAAACCAAAGTATTTCATGAGTGTTGGTTTTAAAGATTTAGCATCTACCTTAAAAAACAAAGATTTAAGGCAAAGCATTATGTTTCAATACCCTTTAGAAACAAGCGACAAAAAATACCTTTGTACGGTACACAACGATATGCTTTTTCATAAAGACATGATTCCTGATATGATAAAAAAAATGGAATCAAACCCTACAAAAGTGGCGGGTGTCGGCTCTGTTGGTCAATGTTGGAGTTGCCCAGCAGGACCTAATTGGGGTAATGTTTGCCAATCAAATAACTATTTCAACTATGTACCCACCCAAAAAGAAGCCATTGATTTACACCAAAAACACCATACACCAAGAAAAGATTTAGATATCAAAATCATTGAAAGCGGCAGAGTTCATCCTTTACCTGAGTGTAGACTCAATGAATATTTTGCCATGATAGATACTGAAAAATACAGAAAAAATACCATTCCGAATGGCAATATCCCTTGCTACGGAGCCAATTGGGAAGGTGCAGATTTGGCAACTAGCTGGACCTACGAAATGCACCATTTGGGATATATTTTCAAACATATTACATTAGAAGACTATGTTCAGCACGCACCTTTCGATCTTACAAAAAGTGGCACAGAAGCAACTTTCAATAGTAATAAATATTTAGTGTCAGAAAACAACGCAAAAAAATATTTTGAAGAAAATTATTACACTTTAAATTATTCAAATCAGTTTTACATAAATAAAAGTATTGACACTTTAAAACGAACAACTAAAGGCTTTTTAATAAAAATAATAAACACATTTTTGGCATTAAAAAGCTAAGTCGATCTTTAAAATTCACAGATTCAACTAATAAATGCAACAGCTAGCTGTTGCTAATTTAAGCCTAGCGAATTGTTTTTTTGCCCTAGGGCAAAAAAACAATTCGCTAGGCGGCGAAAAATAATCATGCTATTTTTGGGTTGCAAGACTCAAGATATTATGATACATTTATCGATAAAACAAAGATACGAAATAGAATTACTTCATAGTCAAAATTATTCAATGACTAAAATTGCTGAAATAATAGGCAAAGATAAGTCTACAGTTAGTCGTGAGATTAAAAGGAATTCAGACAAGAGAAATGGAGTTTACAAGTCAGATTTGGCACACAAAAAGACTATTGAAAGACATAAAACTAAACTTAAAAGAATATTATTTGCCAGCTCAGTAAAGCAATATGTTTTGGGTAAGATTCTAATTTTAATATCGAATCTATATTTTTAGTAGATGTTGTGATAAACCCAAAAGGTGTGTTAGGATAATAAAAAAAGGTTTAGCCATCGCTGAAATAACTGCGAAGGCTAAACCTTTTGAACGATTGATTTAGATACCAATCAATATTTTTTACGAATAATACTACAATCATGGCGGTGAATGTAATTATTGTTTAAAATGAAAAATTTATACTTATTTAATTTATTAAGGATAGTTAATTTGAATCTTACTTGAATCTAATATTTTATTTCTAAAGAAACAAATATTAAAAGTATTTTTTGTTTTAAAAAAAATCAAAAACAAAAAAATTACAGGCGATTATTTCAAAATCATTTATTGTGTGATAGAAATTAAAATCACTACTTTAACTCAACTTGTAAGTCAAACCACGGTAAGTCTGCAAACTATAAAGCAATTGATTATTAGGCGAAATTTTCATTTTTCTTGACAGCATGGTTACTTCTACTTTTTCTTTGGCATCGTATACCAATACCGACAAATTGCAATTGCCGGGATATTTCTTCACTAAATCCGCTAATGTTTGGTTAAAATCTGGCTGGATAATATTTAAGTCTATGGATACTTTCAACTCTTTAGAAAATTGATCTCTAATTTCTGACAATAATTTTATAGCCGTTGGTTTGCATTCCCATTCGTCGGGTCTCCCCCATTTGTTTTTCACCTGCCCTTTGATATACAAAAAAGAATCTTGACGAATATATTTGGATAAATTCACAAAGTCTTCACCAAAAAGTGCAAACTCTGAATTACCATTATAATCTTCCAAGCTAAATATCATAAAGGCATTTCCATTTTTAGAATATCGCTCTACAACCTTGGTAACGATGCCACCCACGGCAAAATCTTTACCTCTAAAAACAGGATCGTTTATTTTATCTAAAGTAGAGGTACAAAAGCTTTCGAGTTCAAGCCTGTATTCGTCTAGCGGATGCCCAGATATATAAATACCAACTACATCTTTTTCGTATTTTAGCTTTTCCAATTGCCCCCATTCTTCAATTTGCGTTACTTTGGGTCCTTCTATGTCGTTACCGTTTTGTTCGCCAATGGCTCCAAAAAGTGAGCCTTGCAACGAGTTGGCTTCTTCAGCAACACGGTTGGCATAACGAATGAGCCTTTCTATAAAACTAGCATTGTCAGTAACGTTGAAATAAACAGCTCGGTGAATGTCTTCGTAACAGTCAAAAGCACCTGCATATGCCAAGCTTTCTAATGTTTTTTTATTGACGGTACGTAGGTTTACCCTTTTTACAAATTCATAAATATCTGCGTACGCTCCATTGCGGTCACGCTCTTCAATAATACTTTCTACGGCGGCATCGCCAGTACCTTTGATAGCACCCAAACCAAACCTGATTTGCCCTTTTTTGTTTACTGCAAAAGCACGGTAAGATTCATTGATATCTGGGCCCAAAACAGGCAAACCCATTCGCTTACATTCTTCCATAAAAAATGTAATTTTTTCAATATTGCCTAAAGAGTTTGACATCACCGCTGCCATGTATTCCGAAGGATAATGTGCTTTCAGATAGCCCGTTTGATAAGCCACAAAGGCATAGCAAGTAGAGTGCGATTTATTGAAGGCATATTGTGCAAAAGCTTCCCAGTCTGTCCAAATTTTATCGAGCTTATCTGCTGGGTGACCATTGGCGATGGCTCCCTCTACAAACTTACCTTTCATTTTATCAAGCGTATATCTATCTTTTTTACCCATTGCTTTACGCAAAACGTCGGCATCGCCTTTGGAGAAATTTGCCAATTTCTGAGATAGTAGCATCACTTGTTCTTGGTAAACCGTGATACCGTAGGTATCTGCCAGATATTCTTCCATTGCTGGCAAATCGTACTCAATGGGTTCTCTACCATGTTTACGGGCAATAAAATTGGGAATATATGCAATCGGACCAGGTCGGTAGAGTGCGTTCATGGCTATAAGATCCGAAAACTGATCGGGCTTAAGATCCAAAAGGTGCTTTTGCATTCCTGCCGACTCAAACTGAAAAGTAGCGTTAGTTTCTCCTTTTTGGTATAGCTCAAATGTCAAGTCGTCGTCGAGAGGAATGGTGTCCAAATCTATCACCACGCCATGATTTTGTTTAATGAGCCTCAACGCTTCTTTCAGAATAGAAAGGGTTTTCAAGCCCAAAAAGTCCATTTTTATCACACCTGCATCTTCTATTATTTTACCTTCAAATTGGGTAATAAGCAGATTTACTTCTTTGGATGTATATACAGGTAATATCTCCGACAAATCTTTTGGAGCTATGATAATACCAGCAGCATGTATGCCTGTACCTCGCACAGAACCTTCCAAAACCAAAGCTTCTTCTATCACTCTTGACCGTAAACTACCTTCTCTACGAATGTCTCTGAGCAATTTTACGTTTTCTATATCTTCTGGCTGAAACTGTTCTTTTTCGGCTAAAGATTTTGCTCCCACCAATGGAGCATTCATTACCCTATTGAGATTGGTACCAGGTTTGTCGGGAACTAATTTGGCCAATTCATTGGCTTCGTTGAGTGGCAAATCCATTACCCTAGCCACATCTTTTATAGAAGATTTGGCAGCCATAGTACCGTAGGTTACAATATGAGCTACTTGCTGTTTGCCATATTTTTCAACGACATAATCTATCACTTTTTGGCGACCTTCGTCGTCAAAATCAGTATCAATATCGGGCATAGATTTACGGTCTGGATTCAAAAATCTCTCAAAAAGTAAATTGTATTTTATCGGGTCTATGTTTGTAATTCCTATGCAATAAGCCACCACAGAACCTGCCGCAGAGCCACGACCTGGACCTACAAAAACACCGATTTCTCTGCCCGCTTTTATGAAGTCTGCCACTATCAAAAAGTACCCAGCAAAACCCATCGTAAGTATAGTATGCAGCTCAAAACTGATTCGTTCTTTTACCTTCTCGTCTTCCCAAGCGTCGCCATATCTTTGGCGTGCACCTTCCCATGTGATGTGAGCCAAATAAGCATCCTGATTCACAAAACCTGCGGGTATTTCATAGTTGGGCAACAAGATGTCTTGCTTGAGTTTTAGCACATCTACTTTACCTACTATTTCATTGGTATTGTCTATAGCTTCGGGAATATGCGACCACAATTGGGTCATCTCTTGGGTATTTTTGAAATAAAATTGGTCGTTAGCAAAGGCAAAACGCTTACCCTTTACAGATTCTCCTTCATCTGCATCTTTGTAAGTGGGCGTAGATTGTTTTTCGCCAGTATTGATACACAATAAAATATCATGAGCGTTGGCATCTTTTTGGTCTAAATAATGTGAATCGTTAGAGGCAATTACTTTTACATTGTATTTTTTGGCAAATTTCAACAGCACTTCGTTACAACGCAATTGATCGGGAATATCATGATTTTGAACCTCTACATAATAGTCTTCGCCAAATATATCCAACCACCATTTAAACTCTATTTCGGCTGCTTCTTCGCCATCTCGCAAGATAGCTTGAGGTACAGATGCTCCCAAACAACAAGTAGTTGCTATCAATCCTTTATGGTATTTTAGTACCAAATCTTTATCTATTCTAGGGTACTTACCGTACAGACCTTCTATAAAACCCAAAGAACATAGCTTCACTAAATTGGCATATCCTTCGGCATTTTTTGCTAACATCAATTGATGGTAGCGTTTGTCTTTTTGTTCTTTGGTAAACTGACGTTGAAACCTATCTTTTACCACATAAAATTCACAACCTACAATGGGTTTTACGCCTTCGTGCTTGCCAGCCTCTGCCACAAACTGAAAAGCTCCAAACATATTTCCATGGTCTGTAATGGCTACAGCCGGCATATTATCTGCTTTGGCTTTGGCAAAAAGATCTGGAATTTTAGACGCTCCATCTAGCAATGAATATTGGGTATGGCAGTGTAAATGTGAAAATTGCATGGTAGTAGATTTTAGACCCAAAATTACAAATTTATTGTGAGGCTTAAGAAACAACTTGTAACAAAAATGCCAACTCTTTTAGGGTTGGCATTTTTAAAACTATATTAGTTATGGTAAATTACCATTCAAGCACTGCGGTATTTCTGAAATCTCTAAAAACCAAAGTATCGGAAACTTTGTATTTTTTTCGTGCATTCACATAATCATAATTCAGGACAAAATACTTATCAGAAGCTGATTTTTCTACGTATGATACTGTAGAATTAGAAATCTTTAGCGTGCTATTTTTGTAAGTTTTGTACGTAAATGCATTACCGATAAATTCTATATAGCTTCTATTAGTTTGGTCTGAAGAGCTACCTGCAACTACATTAGCAAGACCGTTCAATTCCAATAAATTATTTCTTAAAGTGGTTAAAGTCCTTACATTTTCATTTAGGCTTTCTTTACGATAAGTTACAGGTGTACCAATTGGAGCATTTGTCAAAGTATCTATTTCTGTTAACTTTCCTTTTACATTGTAATTACCTTCTCTTTTGTCTACAAACTTTATTACAATAAAAGCTTTATCACCTGCTACTTTTGAATTAGAGGGTATACTTTTTAATATTGAATCAGCACTTGAAGATGTAATAATAAAAGGCAAAATATACGTTTTAGTAAAAGCTAAAGAATCTTTCATAATCATATCCATCTTAAATACACAAGGCACTGAGCCTACATTAGTTCCACTTTTAATCATTACTTCCAAGTTGGCAGGTAAAGTGTAATGCGTACTTGGAAGTAATGTATACTTAAATTTTGCAGGTACGTAGGCC
>JAGNSI010000116.1 GCA_017988135.1 Pseudarcicella sp. | reverse complement strand
GGTATACCCTTCTTATAAAAATGGAGGACGGCAATATAGCAAATGCAGTATGTGTAGTACCTGACAAAGATATAGATTATAATTCTATACAGTTTATTGAGCAGAAGCCTTTGAATGAATTTTGGAATCAAATAAAGATGAAGGCCTATATTTTACGCTGGGACGACCCCAATCCTGAAAAAAGGAATTATTATGCACTTCATTATACGTCAGTAATTAGAAATAAAAATACTGGTAAAATAGAAAATAATAATGGCTTTTATCCATCCAATGTTTACGGAATAGAAGAAGGCGGTTCTGGTAAAGTTATTACTAATGTTTTACAAGATTTTGTTTTAAAAAGTGATTATTTTGGTGGTAAAGAAGTTCTAAATTCTATACATTGCCTGAATACAGATATCCATTTTTATAAATACCATAAAAATTTGTTGGCATTGCCATTAGATCCCACACCTTTTGAAGAACCGAAAGATTTTTACAGCAATTTTAATGGAAATATAAAAGGTACTTTTGGGGCATATACCAATACTTCTTTTTATAAGTAATTGGTGTATTTTATTTACAATATTTATTGACGAAACAAATTAAAAATTTGACATTTTATAACATCAAAAAGCCACTCAATTTTGAGTGGCTTTTTGATGTATGTTGTTTGTTTTACTTTAATCTATTTTGTTGATTTTGCTATTTTTGAAACCATACACAAAATATATTACAAGTCCTAAGGCCATCCATACTATCAATCTTATCCAAGTATCGCCTGGTAGAGATGCCATAACGCCTATTGAGCTCAGGATACCTAATATAGGCACAACTGGGAAAAATGGTGATTTGAAAGGTCTTTCAATATTTGGTTGTTTATATCTGAGTACCAATACACCTGCACATACTATCGCAAAAGCTAGTAAAGTACCTATAGAAACCAATTCGCCCAATAAATCTATAGGAAACAAGCCTGCAATGGTTGCTGCTACCACCCCTGTAATGATAGTAGCAATATAAGGTGTTTTGTGTTTGGGGTGTATTTTGCCTAAAAATTTTGGTAAAAGTCCGTCGTTAGACATGGTGTAAAATATTCTTGATTGTGCCAAAGCCATGATTAAAATCACTGAGCTAAGTCCTGCAATAGCACCTATTTTTACCAATGGGCTTAGCCATGCCAAAGATTGTCCCGCCGAATCTATGGCAACTGCAACTGGAGCTGGTACATTGAGCTCTTTGTAGCTAACCATTCCTGTCATAACGGTGGCAAATATAATGTAAATGATTGTGCAAACTACCAACGAACCCAATATGCCAAATGGCATGTCTTTTTGAGGATTTTTGGCTTCTTGTGCAGCTGTCGAAACCGAGTCGAAGCCAATATACGAAAAGAATATTACGCCTGAAGCTCTAAAAATTCCTGACCAGCCAAATTGTCCCACTACTTCGTTTTTGGCATTTATTGTTTCTGTGTATGGTACTACGTAAGGAGTAAGATTGTCAAGGTTGATATATTGCAATCCGAAGATTATAAATAACGCAATTACTGTTATTTTTATAATAACTATAGCATTGTTGAATGTTGCAGATGCTTGTACACCTCTGTACAATATGGCAGATAATAGTAAAACTATAAGCACTGCTGGCAAATTGATAATAGCACCTGTGGTTTCAAAACTACCTGCGGCAGCATCAAATTTTAAAGGTGATTGGGAGATGATTGCAGGAATTTTTATGGGTGAAAATATTTCTGGAAATTTTTCTGAAATACTTACTGAAACACTTTCTATGAAACTTACCATGTAGCCACTCCAACCAACTGCTACTGTTGAGCAGGCAAATAGGTATTCAAGTATCAAATCCCAGCCTATTATCCATGCAATGAATTCGCCCATGGTGGCGTAAGCATAGGTGTATGCACTGCCCGCTATGGGTATCATAGATGCTAATTCGGCATAGCAAAGCCCTGCAAAAGCACAAGCAAAACCAGCAATGATGAATGAATAAGTAACTGCAGGTCCAGCATAATTGGCGGCCGCTGTGCCAGAAAGTGCAAAAATGCCTGCTCCAATGATACCTCCAATGCCTAGCATCAGTAGGTTTACTCTTCCTAAGCTTCTTTTTAGTCCGCTTTTTTCGGCGGTGGCATCGTTCATCAATTGTGAAAGTGATTTTTTAGCCCAAATGTTTGCCATATTTTTGTCTTTTTCTTTGTAAAAATGTGTTTCGTGCAAGATACAATTTATTTTATTTTTAAAGATTTTTTTGAACACTTTTTAGGAATATTTCGGTGCTGAATTTTTGTTAACGTTATTGTCACTCAAACAAAAAGACCACCTTTGTTTTAAAGATGGTCTTTTTGTTTATTCCTAAAAAAAGAAAATTTATTTTTTTGCGTTGTCTGGGTTCAATAGATCGTAAAATTGATCTAATTTTGGCATCAACACTATTCTTGTTCTTCTGTTGGTTGATCTACCTTGTGGTGTTTGATTGCTGGCTAAAATATTGTACTCTCCTCTACCTGCAGCAATGAGTTTGTTGGGGTCTATTTTAAAGTTGTTTTGAAGTATTCTTACAACAGATGTGGCTCTTTTTACGCTCAAATCCCAGTTGTCATCTATACATGGTGTTTTTATGTTGAGGTCATCGGTATAGCCTTCTACCATCACTTCAAGTTCAGGTCTCGATTGTATGATTTTAGCAATTTTACCTAATACATCGTTGGCTTTAGGTGATATTTTTGAGCTGCCACTTACAAAAAGCATATTGTCTGACAGGTTTATCATTACTACAGTTTTGTCTACTTTTACTTCTACGTCTTGGTCTGTAAGTCCTTCTTTGAGTACACCTTTTAGGTTTACTGCTAAAGCCAAATTTAATGAATCGGCTTTGGTTTTGGCTGACTGTAGTAGATTGATGTATTTATCTTTCTTTTCTAGTTGTGCTAGTGTTTTGTTGATATTTTCATTAGCAGATTGAGAAAGAACTGTTAGTCCGCCCAATTGCTTGTTTTGTTGGTCTCTTACGTTTTTTAAATCTTCAATTTGAGATCTTAAATCGTTGATTTGGTTGATGGTATTACCTTGATTGCTTTTATTGTTTTCTAATAAACTGCTTTTTTCAACTTCGCAGGCTACTAGTTTATTTTTGAATTCATTTACGACTTCACCTCTTTGGTCTAATTCTTTTTTTGTTTTTTCTAATTGCGATTGCAACTCCCCAAATTTTTTTTTGCTCACACATCCACTTGTGGTTACTGCTAATGCAAATAGGATAGCTATTTTTTTGGTATAAATCATATTTTATTTTTTCTTTTAATTAATTGTTTTAATTTTTCTTTTTTAAAAACGAATACATTTTTTTACAAATGTCTGCAATATCTTGTTATAATAGAAATATTTTAGGTCAATATTATTTACGAAACGTTGTTTTTTCGATAATATTTTGGTTCAAATTTTATAAAACCGAATAAGTGCAAAAAAACTGAACGAGATAATCGAAAATTTAAGGGAACTGCCAATAATGACACTAATGTAATGGCTGTAATGTAAACCCAAATACTAGGGTCGTTGAAGAAGTAATACAATGTTGCTCCTAAGACTATTAATATTAAAATTGAAAATCCGTAGCTTACAAACATTGCTCCGTACCAAAATCCGGGTTCAACTTCAAATTTTAGATTGCAATTTGGGCATTGTTCATGCATTTTGTCAAATTGTTTTATGTTAAAAACGCTACCGCTAAACATTTTTCCAGTTCTGCACCTCGGACATTTTAGTTCAATTGTTGCTGCTATTTTAGATTCCATTTCGTGATTTTTTGGATAATGAATTGAGGTATAAATTTATGAATTTTTAGGTCTAATAAATTCAAAAGGCTAAATCTTTTTGAGATTTAGCCTTTTGAATTTTAATAAAGAAAGTATGTTTATTTTTCTATGCTTTCTGTTTTCTTTTTACCTGTTCCAAGGTCAATTACTATTGGAGCAGCTACAAAAATTGATGAGTAAGTACCAATCAAACAACCGATAAACATGGCAAAAGAAAAACCTCTTAATACATCACCTCCAAAGAAAAGAAGTACAGTTACTACTATAAATACAGTAGTGGCTGTCATTACAGTACGGCTCATGGTGTGGTTGATAGACTCGTTGATGGTTTTTATCATCAATGGTTTGTTTGCCAAGTCTGGATCTGGTCCAATTTCTTCTCTGATACGGTCAAATACTACCACAGTATCGTTGATTGAATATCCAATTACGGTAAGAATAGCGGCAATAAACACTTGGTCGATTTCTAGTTCGAAGCCAAATAATCTACCTATTACTACTGCTGACAACACGATAAGTGCATCGTGTATCAATGCAATGATACCGCCTAGTGAATATTGCCATTTACGGAAACGAACGAGTATGTAAACAAATATGGCAATAAGTGCATATAATATTGAAACGAAAGATTGCTTCAAGATGTCATCAGCGATGGTAGCACCTACTTTAGTTTCTGATACTACTTTAGGATTTGCAGAAGCAAATTTAGATAAACCACTTTCTAACGCATTTTTTACTTTTTCGTTGGCTGTTAATGATTCATCGTCTACCAAATACGAAGTTGAAACTTTTAGTTTTGAACTACCGTTGAATGTTTTTACTTCAACACCCGAACCTGGAAATGATGATTTTAGACCTTCTTTGATGTCTGCAGCGTTCATTTCTTTGTTGAACTCTACTATAAACGAGCGACCACCTTTGAAGTCAAGACCTAAATTGAAACCTCCCTGTAATATAAATACTACAATACCTACTGCGATGATTCCCCATGATACAAAATAGGCGATTTTACGTTTGCCAATAAAGTCATAGTTGAAGTTTTTGAATAAATCTTTTGAGATAAAAGTATCAAAAGTCATTTCTTTTTCTTTTCCATCTTTAATAGCTTTTTTAGCCATCCAGTCTACCAAAATGTGTGAGATATAAACGGCAGTAAACACTGTAGTAATCAAACCGATACAAAGTGTGATACCAAATCCTTTTACAGAACCTGAGCTGAAAATAATCAAGATTATACCGATAAGTATAGTAGTAACGTTACCATCGATAATGGCAGAAAGTGCTTTTTGGTAACCAATATTTATTGCGTCTAAAAGTCCTTTTCCTGCTTGTAATTCTTCCCTGATACGCTCATTGATCAATACGTTGGCATCTACCGCCATACCCAATGTAAGTACTATACCTGCAATACCTGGCAATGTTAATACCGCTCTGATATTTGCCAATACACCTACTATAAAGAAAACGTTTACCAATAGTGCTGCATTTGCCATCCAACCTGGTTTTCCATAGTAACCAACCATAAATACGATTACTAATAGCAATCCCATTAGCATAGATAAATATCCTTGATTGATAGCTTCGCTACCTAAAGAGGCTCCCAAAAATGCGTCTTCAACTATGCGAGTAGGAGCGGGTAATTTACCAGCTTTTAATACATTAGCTAAATCTGCTGCTTGTTCTGCTGTAAAGCTACCTGATATTTGTGAGCTACCTCCTGAAATTTCTTGGTTTACCATCGGGGCAGACTGCACATAGTCGTCTAGTACAATAGCTATTTGCTTGCCAATGTTTGCACCCGTCATGTTTTTCCATTTACGAGAACCTTCACCGTTCATTTTCATGCTCACTACAAACGAGCCTGACATTGGGTCTGTATCTACTTTAGCATCTGTGATAACGTCTCCTTCTATTGGAGCTACACCGCCCAAACCTTTTTTTACGGCTTCTAATTTTAGTATTTCATCACCATTTTTTCCTTCTAATACGTCTGCTGACCATAAAAATGTAACATCCGATGGGAATAATGCTTTAACTTCTGGACGATTTAAAAGGTTATTTACTTTAGACGTATCTTTTTTAAATGAACCTAAAGCATTGCCTAAGTTGATAAAGTATTTCGCAAATTCTTTTCCTGAAGTAGAAGTAGAGTCAGCTTTTGTAGAATCTTTTTTTACTTCTTTGCTCAACTGGCTAGCTAAATCGTTGTTTTTTTGTGACGAATCTTTGGTGCTGGCTACTGCTAATTGATTGATAGAAGATTTTTTTGCTTTTGCTTCTGCCTCTAAATAGTTGCTTAATTGTTGAAAACCTCCACCATATTCTTGGATAGAATAAACTTCTAAGAATTCTAATTTTGCAGCACTAGATAATAATTTACGTGCTCTATCTGGATTGTCTATGCCTGGTAATTCTACTTGTATACGGCTAGTTCCTGGAAGACGTTGTATGTTTGGGTTGGCTACACCAAATTTATCGATACGTGCTGTGATTACTTTGTAAACACGTTCTATTGCACTTTCAATTTCGGCATTGATTACTTTTTTTACTTCATTGTCGGTAGATTGTGAAGTAAGTTTGCCACGATTGGTAGAGTTAGCAAATATTGTAGCTAGTTTTTGATTGGGAGCAATCTTTTTGAATTCGTCATAAAATACTTCGTTGAATGGTTTTGTTGAAGTACTTTGTTGATTTGTAGCATTTTGTAATGCTTTTTCGAATGCTGGGTCATTGCTTTTTCCTGACAATGCTTTAAGTATTTCTACAGGCGACACTTCTAATACTACGTGTAAGCCTCCCTCAAGGTCAAGACCTTTGTGGATAGAGTTGCTCACTACGTCTTGCAATGTGTATATGCCTAAGTATACTTTAGTTTTCCAAAGTGAATCTATAAAATGGATTTTTTTTGCTTGGTCGAATTTACCGTCTTTAGATGTGGCAAATTTTATAGCTTCATCACGCATTTGGTTGGCTTTCCAAGTGAATGACAAAAAGAACAAGCACAAGGCTGATATAATGGCTGTAAGCCATATAATGGTATTTTTGTAACGCATTTTTTTGTTTTTTTATCAAAATACAAGTTTATAATCTATTGATTATTTTCTAATATTTCAATATTGAATGATACAATTGATTGATTGTGTGATGTTTACCTTAAATTTGTGTTTAAGGAAATTAAGGGGCATTGGTGACTATATAATGTTCAAAGAGGATTTCTAATAATGGAAGTCTGAACGATACAAAGTTTTTTAGGGAGAATTTGTTTTCTGAAAATAGAAAATGATAATCTAGTTTATTGAAAACGAAGTCAGTATGAAAATTTACAACAACAGGTGCTGAAATTTGCATTACTGATAATTCAGAAACAGTACAGCTTTTTTCGTTTTTAGAAGCAGGTTTATTTTGCTGATTTTTGCTGTGTTGTTGATGTTTAGATGATTGAAATGCAGAAATGGTTTTCCCGAAAATAGAAAAAACTAGCATTGTTATTACCAATACAATGCTGGAGTATCTACTTATGTGATTAGTTTTTTGCATACCTACTGCAAAAGTATGATTTTTTGTTTGATTAATACTAATATTTTGTTAGAAAATATTAGTATTAATCAACTGATTTTATTTGTTTTTTGTATCAATTGTTAGAAAATATTAGTATTAATCAACTGATTTTATTTGTTTTTTGTATCAATTGTTAGAAAATATTAGTATTAATCAACCGATTTTATTTGTTTTTTGTATCAATTGTTAGAAAATATTAGTATCAATACTTCGCTAAAAACTTCATGCAGCAATCTTTCCAAAATCAAGGAGTTGCTTTATTTTTCGCTTATTTTTTTCAAGTTCGGGGTTTATACCGAACATTAAAATAAATCTTCCTATTATTAACTC
>JAGNSI010000019.1 GCA_017988135.1 Pseudarcicella sp. | reverse complement strand
GGTTTGTATAACACATTGGGCAAAACAGCAGACAAGGAAAAATAAGATAAAATATGCTCTAATACCCAGGTTTGACTAAGCGCCATAAGGCTCAATTGCAATACCAACGTTGTCAAATACACAACAATATTTATCCAAATCAACTGCATGAGGCTGTTGTTGGATTTGTTGAAAGCTTGTTTGAAATCGTCAGTAAACCAATTCATCGGTTTTTTTTAATTTTTAAATATTTACAGATGCAACCTTATTTTTTTTGTAAAACTTATTTGTATTAAATATAAAAAAAATAGCCAACAAAAAAGGTTAAAAAAAAGAGTTTTTTTTGAATGAAATTTAGTAAAATTTATTTCTTTGACTACCCCAATATTTTATCAAAATAAACGCAAAAATCATTCCGCCGATATGTCCAAAATGAGCTACATTGTCGCCAGGAGCATTTTTTACACCGCTCCAAAATTCATAAGCACCATATAGTATTACAAAATATTTTGCTTTGATTGGAATCGGTATTGGAAAAATCATCATTTCGCTATTGGGAAAAAGCATCCCGTAAGCGGTTAAAAGTCCAAATATAGCTCCAGAAGCACCTACTAAAGAGCCAAGATTTACCCTAGATTGATAAAATTCTTTTACTAAATCGGTTGTTATAGTGGCGTTTATTTGAATAAGTTCTATTCCGAAATATCGTTGGTATTCCTTTAAATTAGATAAAGTGGGGTCAGCCAAACAGCTTTCTGTGATTTTTCTTAGCTCGGCATATTCGAAATATTGAATTAAATTGTACAGCAAACCTGAGCCTACACCGCAAACAAAATAAAAAATCAAAAACCTATTTTGTCCCCAGATTTTTTCCAACAAAGGACCAAACATAAACAAACCAAACATATTCATAAATATATGTTGCGTGCCTGCATGTATAAACATATAAGTGATAGGCTGAAAAATTTTGAAACTTTCAGCTTCGAAATAATGTAAATGCAAAAAACTGTCGTCAAACCCAGTAATTTTCAGGATAAACAATCCTATATTTATCATCAATAAGGTTTTAACGGTAGGCGTAAGATTATCCATCATTGCATGTTTTTTTTATTTAAAATTACTCTTCATAAGCCCAGTCGATACCATTTTTCATGTCTTTAATGGCAAGCCCGTTATTTTTGAAATAAGTACGTATTTCGTCTACTTTGTCGTATTGTTTGTTTTCTTTAAACGAACGATACAACGAAAGCACCCCTTCTATCATAGGTTCAAAAGATGCTTGATTTTCTTCTTTTATGCCTAAAATTTCTTCAATAAATTGGACGAAATTGTTTTTTAAAGCATTGAATTTTTCTTCACCAATTTTAGCAGCTTCTATTTGTTGGGTAAATAGCTGATTGATTATTTTTAACATACCAAACAAGCCAGCCATTGCTACAGCAGTGTTGAGGTCGTCATTCATTCCATCATAAAAAGACTGCGTGGCTTTGTCTATTTCAGCGATTACCTTGCTGTCTATTTCAACGTCTGTAACTGGAGAATAGTTTAGTTTTTTTGCAATTCTTAGACCATTCATTAATCTTTTGTATCCTTTTGAGGCAGCTTTCAATGCATCATTCGAGAAGTCTAAAGTGCTTCTGTATTGTGACTGTAGCATAAAAAAGCGCACTGTCATTGGGCTGTAGGCTTGCTCTAATAAAGGATGTGAGCCAGCAAATAATTCGGCAGGAAGAAAAGAGTTGCCTAACGATTTTGACATTTTTTGACCATTCACCGTCAGCATATTAGAGTGCATCCAATACTTTACAGGCTCTGTGTTGGTAGATGCTTTTGCTTGTGCTATTTCACATTCGTGATGAGGAAATTTCAAGTCCATTCCGCCACCATGTATGTCAAAACTGTCGCCCAAATACTTGGTGCTCATGCAAGTACATTCTAAGTGCCAGCCTGGAAAACCTTCACCCCAAGGAGAATTCCAACGCATGATGTGTTCGGGAGCTGCTTTTTTCCAAAGAGCAAAGTCAAGTGGGTTTCTTTTTTCGCCAACACCGTCAAGCTCACGGGTTTCAGTGAGTAAATCTTCTAAAATTCTTCCAGATAGCTTGCCATATTCACCACCTTCGCTGTTGTATTTGGCAATATCGAAATACACAGAACCGTTAGATTCGTAAGCAAAGCCTTTTTTAATCAGCAAAGAAGTAGTTTCTATTTGTTCTAAAATATGCCCAGTAGCAGAAGGTTCTATACTTGGCGGTAAAAAATTGAATTGCTGTAAAACTTTATGGAAATCGTCGGTATATCGTTGTACAATTTCCATAGGTTCAACTTTTTCCAATTTTGCCATTTTGCCGATTTTGTCTTCTCCATCGTCGCCATCGCCTACCATGTGCCCAACATCAGTAATGTTGCGAACATATCTTACCTTATAGTCTTGAAATTGCAAATAGCGATACAAAATATCGAAAGTAAGAAAAGTGCGTATATTTCCTAAATGTACATAGTTGTAAACCGTAGGTCCACACACATACATACCCACAAAAGGCGGGTTTATTGGGCTAAATAATTCTTTTTCTTTGCTTAAGGTATTGTATATCTTTAGTGCTTGCATTTTGGTTTTTTTACAATCCTCTCGTAGTAAGAATTATTATTTGCTACGAAATAGGATTTGATGTTTTGTGAACTATTGCTGATTTTTTAAAATGTTTAACATCCAATGTACTACAATATTTTTAGGAAAATAGTTTTTCTTGGAAGGTAAATAATCATAACGAAATCAAATTTGATTCCCCAATAATAAAAAAATGTTATTATTTTTTGGATTTACAATAGATGACAAATTTAACAAAACTATCTTTGTTTAATAAAAAACAGACAAAACAATTTGAAATGAAAGCGTAATTGCTCAAAATACCTTTCATTGTCACTTTTTTTATAAATCAAACAGAAAAATGCACATAGTAGCCGTAGAAGATAATAAACGTTTGCAAAAAGAATTTTTGACCTTACCTGTAAAGCTGTACGCTTCAGATTCAAACTGGATTCGTCCGCTTGACCAAGATATCGAAAATACATTTGACCCTAAAAAAAATAAATATTTCAAGCATGGAACCGCTCAAAGATGGCTTTTGGTAAACAATGAGGGCGAAACTATTGGTCGAGTAGCCGCATTTATCAATTACGAACTTACTAAAAACGACGAAAACCCAATCGGTGGAATAGGTTTTTTTGAGTGTATAGAAAATCAAGAAGCAGCCTTTGCACTTTTTGATGAATGTAAAAAATGGCTAGCCGAAAAGGGAATGCAAGGAATGGACGGTCCGATAAATTTCGGAGAAAGAGATGCCTTTTGGGGTTTGATGACCAAGGGCTGGGAGTATGAACCTACCTATAAAATGCCATGGACAAAACCATATTATATTCCTTTTTTTGAAAACTATGGTTTTAAAGATTATTTTCAACAATATGTTTATGTGACGCCTATCCAAGATGCGGCAGTTGAATCTCAAGTGGTTCAAAAAGCAAATAGGATATATGATAATCCAGAGTATAATTTCAGATCAATAAAAAAAAATAATCTTCCAAAATTTGCTACAGACTTTAAGATTATTTTCAACGAAGCTTGGGCTAAGTTTCCAGGTGTAAAGCCAATGACAGATGAGCAAGCCCAAAATTTAGTTCAAAAAATGAAACCAATTATAGACGAACAGCTTACATGGTTTGCTTATGTTGGTGACAGACCAATAGCTTTTTTTGTAGTAATACCCGATATCAACCAAATAATAAAACACCTAAATGGGAAATTTGGCTTTTGGGAAAAAATAAAATTCGCTTTATTGCTTTACAAAGGCGTAATCACCAGAACTTGTGGCGTTATATTTGGCGTAGTGCCAGACTATCAAGGAAAAGGAATAGAGTCTGCTATAGCACTACGTTTCAAAAAAGCGGGTAGAGATAATCCACACTACCAATATCACACAATAGATATGAATTGGGTAGGCGATTTCAATCCCAAAATGAACAGATTTGTCTCTCAACTAGGTACCACAAGAGATAAAGAATACATTACCTATCGTTACAATTTCGATAGAGAAAAGCCTTTTGAAAGATGTCAAAGGGTTGGGTAATACAATATTATCTGTAATAATTTAAAATCATTTTGCAAATAATTTGTCACAACAAAAAAATATCAGTAATTTTGCACTCTTTTCTGACAAAAAATCATGAAAAACAAAACGCTTAAAAAATATAAAATTGATATTTTTCATCTCGAAAACAAACAATACGTTTATGAGTTTGAAGGAGACGATTCTTTTTTCGAAGCATTGAAAGAAGAAATTGAGCAAGAATTGATAGAAAAAGGTAGTTTTCATGCAAAAGTAACATTGGTTAAAAACGAAACCATGATACAATTGCAATACGAAATCAAAGGAGCGTTACAGGTGTTATGCGATAGATCACTGGAAATGTTTGATTATCCAATAGCTATCAACCCGAAAATTATATTAAAATTTGGAGACCATGACGAAGAACTCTCCGAAGAATTGTACTTGATAGACAGAAATTCACAACAAATAAACATAGCACAACATTTGTTCGAGTTTATTAGTTTGGAAATACCGATGAAAAAACTTCATCCTCGTTTTCTAGAAAACACAGAAGACGAAGAAGTAGAAATCATCGACAACCACGAAGGAATCATTGTTTATTCTACCATCACAAAAGATGAAAAAGAACAAGCAAACTCCGACCAAGAAAAGCCAATAGACCCAAGGTGGGCTGCATTGGCAAATTTGAAATAAATTTTTTAATTTTTTAATAAACATTAGCGATGGCGCATCCTAAAAGAAGACATTCGACAACCCGTAGAGACAAAAGACGCTCGCACGATTTTGTTACACCAAAAACCATAACGGTAGATCCTCAAACAGGTGAGATCCATTTACGTCACCGTGCTCACTTATTTGAAGGAAATCTTTACTATAAAGGCAAAATGGTAGTAGAAGGTTATGCTCCACAAGCATAATTTTTTAAAGGTCTAAATTTTGTTAAATAATAAATGTTATTTGAGTGTGTATGAAATACATGCTTAAATAACATTTGTTCGTATTTCTGAGTATACTACTTTGAAATGATAATTTACTTTAGAAAAAAAGTTAAACATTTTTTTTCTTGAAGTGTTAGATCTTTTTTTGACCCCAAAAACGCTTGTCAGTACATTACATCAAACCAAATATTAATAAATATTTTGCTTGACGTGTGTTCCTAATTCTTAAAAGATTAGTATTTTTGAAAGAAATCTACCAATGTTATTTTTCATCTTCACAATTAAAGTATTTTATTGTGAGATGTAATGCTGTAGTCTAAAATCTGTTTAGATTTTGAACAATAAAAGCGTTTCGTTTAAAAATACGAAAATATAATAATGATAAACTAAGAAAAAAGTCTGAATGAAAATAGGAATAGATGCAATGGGCGGAGACTTTGCTCCACAATCAATCGTAGAAGGAATAGTATTGGCTTCAAAGGAAGTAGCGAAAGATGTTGCTATTGTATTAATAGGCAATAAACTTGCCATACAAGAAGAACTAGATAAATACGTTTATCAAGCAAATATCACTATTGTAGAAGCCAATGAAGTAATAGAAATGGGTGAACACCCAGTAAAAGCATTGCAAAATAAACCCAATTCCAGTATAGGAGTTGGGTTTAAACTTTTAAAAGCAAACGAAATAGACGTATTTTGCTCTGCAGGTAATACAGGTGCAATGATGGTAGGGTCACTTTTTTCTATAAAAACGATAGAGGGTGTTCACAGACCAGCCATAGCAGGATTTACCCCACAAACAGATGGGAAGAAAGCCGTAATAATAGACATCGGAGCAAACGCAGATGTAAAACCCGAAATGTTAGCACAATTTGGTGAGCTCGGATCTATTTATTACAAAGCAACTTTCGGAGAGGAAAAGCCAAGAGTAGGTTTGATGAATATTGGCTCAGAGCCAGAAAAAGGATCTGTAATTGCTCAACAAGCCCACAAACTATTAGCAGAGAATAAAAAAATCAATTTTATCGGAAACATAGAAGGGAAAGATTTTTTTAAAGGCAAAGCAGATGTTATTGTTACAGATGGCTTTACAGGTAATATTTTGTTGAAAATGGGGGAGTCGCTATATGGAATAATGAAAGATATGGGTGTAGAAAATTCATTTTTAGACCAAACTAATTATGAAGCCACAGGAGGGAGCCCAATAATAGGCGTAAATGGCAATGTAGTGATAGCACACGGAGCAAGTAAGGCAACCGCTGCAAAAAATATGGTACATTTGTGTGCCAAAATAGTATCTTCTGACGTTACGAATAAAATTAAAGAAGCCTTAAAAAGCTAATCCTACTCGTTTTTTTTTAAATAAAAATGAGAAAACCAATAAATAATTTGCTCAAAATATAAAAATCAAAACGTTAATAAAGAACTTGAAAAAAACAATTCAAAAAAACGTAAAAAAAATTAGAGCAACATAAGCAAAAAAATGAAAATTACCGCAGCTATAACGGGGGTTCACGGCTACGTTCCTGAAGACGTTTTGACCAACGACGACCTTGCAAAAATTGTCGATACTACAGACGAATGGATAACTAGCCGTACAGGTATAAAGCAAAGGCACGTGCTTCTAGGTGAAGGGAAAGGTACATCTGTGATGGCAATCGAAGCAGTAAAAGGCTTACTAGAAAAGACCAATACACAACCCGAAGAAATAGACTTACTTATCTGTGCTACCATAACACCAGACCATTTGTTTCCAGCCACAGCAAATTTGATTTGTAAGGGAGTAGGCATTTCTGAAATTGCTTCATTTGACCTTGGGGCAGCTTGTTCAGGTTTTATCAATGCACTTTCTACAGGTGCAATGTTTGTAGAAAGTGGTAGGTACAAAAAAGTTGTAATTGTAGGAGCAGACAAAATGTCTTCTATCATAGATTACACCGATAGAACTACTTGTGTGATATTTGGAGACGGAGCTGGAGCGGTATTGTTAGAGCCCAACTACGAAAGCAATGGTATCAAAGATTTTATTTTGAAATCTGATGGCTCAGGAGCTTCACTCTTGATGCAACAGGCAGGTGGAAGCGTAAATCCAGCTTCGATAGAAACAGTACAAAATAAAATGCACTTTATTCACCAAGAAGGTAAGGCTGTATTTAAATTTGCAGTAACCAATATGGCGAATGTTTCTGCCGAAATCATGGAAAGAAATCAATTGCAAGGCGAGGATATAGCTTTTTTGGTGCCACATCAAGCCAACAAAAGAATCATAGATGCCACCGCCCAAAGGATGAATATAGAGGAAAACAAGGTGATGCTTACCATTCAAAAATATGGTAATACCACTGCCGCCACTATTCCATTATGCCTTTGGCAATATGAGTCACAACTCAAAAAAGGAGATAATTTGATTTTGGCAGCCTTTGGTGGAGGCTTTACTTGGGGAAGTGTTTACCTCAAATGGGCATATTAATAAAAAATTAATAGTACTTTTACGAAAATTTATACCAAAATAGACTTTCAGTATAAAGTCTAAAATAATAAAAATGGCAACTACAGCAGACATCAAAAACGGTTTAGTAATAAGATTCAACGACGATCTGTACACAATCGTAGAGTTCTTACACGTAAAACCAGGAAAAGGTCCCGCATTTGTAAGGACAAAATTGAAATCACTAACATCAGGAAAACAGTTCGACAACACATTCAATGCAGGCGTAAACATATTTCCTGTAAGAGTAGAACGTAGACAATTTCAATACATCTACAAAGACGAATACGGTTTTAATTTCATGAATAATGATACCTTCGAACAAATACTTTTGAACGAAGAATTGATAGAACTTGCCGATCTCCTAAAAGAAGGACAAACAGTAGAAATACTTATCAATGCAGAGAACGAACAACCACTTATTTGTGAATTGCCTCCTTTTGTTGAGCTTAGAGTTACCTACACAGAGCCAGGTATAAGAGGAGATACTGCTAATGCTGCAAAAAAACCAGCTACTGTAGAAACGGGAGCAACCATTACTGTGCCATTATTTATAGAACAAGACGAGTTAATCAAAGTAGATACAAGAAGCTACAGCTACGCTGAGCGTGTAAAAGAATAATAACAATTATGGAAACTAAAGAAATACAAAAGTTAATTGATTTTATAGCCCAATCACCTTTGGACGAGGTAAGTATCGAGACATCTGAATTGAAAATTTCAGTAAAAAGATATGGAAAAGCACCCAAAGTTGAGCAAGTACATGTAGCTCCTGTGCAACAAATAGTGGCAGCTCCAGTACAATCTGCACCACAATCTGTTGTTTCAGCTCCAGTTGTTTCAGCTCCACCAGCAATGGCAAGCAATAGGGTTACTATAAAAGCACCAATGATAGGTACTTTTTATAGATCATCAAATCCTGAAGCACCTTCGTTAGTAGAAATAGGGACAGAAATAACCAAAGGAAAGCCGGTTTGTATCATTGAGGCAATGAAATTGTTTAATGAAATAGAGTCAGAAATAGCAGGAAAAGTAGTAGAAGTTCTAGTAGAAAATGCTACCCCAGTTGAATTTGACCAGCCTTTGTTTGTAGTAGAATTAAGCTAATTTCAAAACAAAGTATATTTTTTATAAAAGATAAAAATAAAACATACAAATGTTTAAAAAAATACTCATTGCCAATCGTGGTGAAATTGCCCTCAGAGTAATCAGAACTTGTAAGGAAATGGGCATCAAAACGGTAGCAATATTTTCTACAGCCGACCGTGAAAGTTTGCACGTGAAATTTGCAGACGAAGCCGTTTGTATAGGGCCAGCCATAAGCAAGCTTTCTTACTTAAATATTCCAGCTATTATTTCTGCAGCAGAGGTTACTGGTGCAGATGCAATACATCCCGGATATGGTTTTTTGTCTGAAAATGCAGAGTTTTCAAGAATATGTGCAGAGTACGGCATAAAATTCATAGGAGCATCAGCAGATATGATAAATGCCATGGGAGACAAGGCTACTGCAAAAGCAACTATGAAAGCAGCTGGTGTACCTGTAATTCCAGGTTCTGAGGGCTTGATAGACACTGTTGAAGAAGCCAAAGAATTAGCAAAAGGAATTGTGTATCCAGTTATTATCAAAGCCACTGCAGGTGGAGGCGGTAGAGGGATGCGCATTATTCGTCATGAAGGAGAGTTTGATAAACTATGGGCAGACGCAAAACAAGAATCTGCAGCAGCATTTGGTAATGATGGGCTTTACATGGAAAAGTATGTTGAAGAACCACGTCACATAGAAATTCAAATAGTAGGCGATAGCTACGGAAAAGTATGCCATTTGTCAGAAAGAGATTGCTCTATTCAAAGAAGACATCAAAAGCTTTGTGAAGAAACACCTTCGCCAGCAATTACTCCAGAACTTCGTGAGAAAATGGGTAAAGCTGCTGTAGATGGAGCCGCTGCTATACGATATGAAGGAGCTGGTACTATAGAGTTTTTGGTAGACAAAAATGGCGATTTCTATTTTATGGAAATGAATACTCGTATTCAGGTAGAACATCCTATTACAGAAGAGGTTACAAATTTTGATTTAATAAAAGAACAAATAAAAGTGGCAGCAGGAGTACCTATTTCAGGGAAAAACTATTTTCCACAATTGTTTGCTTTAGAATGCCGTATCAATGCTGAAGATGCCGCTAATGGCTTCAGGCCATCTCCAGGTAAAATTACCAATTTGCATTTACCAGGTGGTCACGGGGTGAGAGTAGATAGCCACGTATATGCAGGATACACCATTCCGCCAAATTACGATTCTATGATTGCTAAAGTAATAACAACAGGGCAAAGCCGTGAAGAAGTTTTGCTACGAATGAAAAGAGCTTTGCAAGAATGTGTAATTGAAGGTATAAAAACAACAATACCTTTCCATATAAAGCTGATGGACAATGAAATATTTAAATCAGGAAAATTTACTACAGCATTTATGGATACGTTTGATTTGACAGAATTGTAAACTAAAACACCATAAATATTTAAAAATACTTCTTAGAAATACTTATTTTTGGGAAGTATTTTTTTTGTCAATCTATAAAATTTATAAAATTGAATTTAAAACAAATCAAAAACGTATATTTTTTAGGCATTGGAGGTATCGGAATGTCTGCAATTGCTCGTTGGTTTTTGGCTAATAGTTTCGAGCTAGCTGGTTATGATAAAACTCCCACGCCTTTGACAGAAGCATTGTCTGCCGAAGGAGCAAGTATTCACTTTGTGGACGATATAGCCTTGATTCCTTCTCATTTTTTGAATAATAAAACAGAAACGTTGGTAGTGTATACTCCAGCAATTCCTAAAAACCATGTTCAGTTTAATTATTTAAAAGATAATGGTTTTGTGATGATGAAGCGTTCGGAGGTGCTGGGCTTACTTACTCGCAATATGTACACTATTGCGGTTGCAGGTACGCATGGAAAAACAAGTACTTCATCAATGGTGGCTCACATTTTGAAACACACTGGGATGAATGTAACCGCTTTTTTGGGTGGAGTTACTCAAAATTATGGAACTAACTTTTTGATAAATGACAAGCCTGAAGACGTGATTTGTGTGGTAGAAGCAGACGAATTTGATCGTTCTTTTCTTACGCTTTTTCCAGATTTGGCAATAGTTACATCTACTGATGCCGATCATTTAGATATTTATCAAAACCATTCGAATTTATTGGAATCGTTTGGGCTTTTTGTGAAACAAATAAAGCCAAATGGTAAATTGTTTCAACATTACGGGCTTGATTTACAAGATAAAACAACCGTTCAGACGCATGAATACTCAATCGAAAAAGGTGATTTTAAAATAGAAAACCTAACGATAGTAAATGCTGAAATGGTGTTTGATATAGTTACTCCACAAACAAGAATAAATCAATGTTCGTTACAAATTCCAGGTTTTCATAATGCAGAAAATGCGATGGCGGCCGCCGCAGTTTGTTTGGAGTTGGGCTTGAGTGAAGAGAAAATTAAAGCAGGAATAGCTGCATTTAAGGGCGTAAAAAGGCGTTTTGAGTATCATATCAGAACTCAGCAAATGGTTTATATTGATGACTATGCTCATCATCCAACAGAAATAGAGGCATTTTTGAAATCAATCAAGGCATTGTATCCAAGTAAGAAAATTACGGCTGTATTTCAACCACATTTGTACACCCGTACAAGAGATTTTCAAGAAGGATTTGCATCTAGCTTGTCGATAGCAGACGACGTTTTGCTGTTGGATATTTATCCCGCTCGAGAACTGCCGATAGAAGGTGTTACCTCTGATATTATTTTCCAAAATATTACATCAGCTCAAAAAATACTTTGTGCAAAAGAAAATGTATTGGAAATTTTACGCAGTAAACAACCTGAGTTGCTGGTAACCATTGGAGCTGGAGATATAGACACTTTGGTGCCTCAAATTGCAACAATGTTTTTGGATAAATAGCAAGCAATAGCTTGTAGGTATTGAGCAAAGAGATTTTTTGAATCTTGTCGTTTCATTTAACAATTATTCACTAAATTTGTCTATGTTATCTTTTTTTAGAATTAAGCAATTAATTGCAATAGTTATTTCAATACTTGGAGTTGCTTTGATTCTTTATTTTGTAAATGTAATTTACTCAAAACAAGTCTGTAAAGGTGTTCGGGTAAATAACGATATGCAAAATGAAAACTATTTAGTGCATTCAACTACCATAAAAAAATATTTGAAAGCAAATGAATTGATAGGAAGAAAGCTTTCTGAAATTGATTTAAAACAGATAGAGAAAAAAGTACTCAGTATAAAGTTGATACAAAAGTGCCAAATATATAGAGATTTAGGAGGTACAATACAAGTAGATATTCAAGAACATCAGCCTATAGCTAGAGTGATATCCAGCTATGGAGGAAATCCAGAAAAAACAGATAATTACGTAGCAGAAGAAGGCGATTTTATAGGTGTTTCAAAAAAATACACAGCAAGAGTATTGCTTTTGTCTGGAATGTATTTTAATGATAAAGTTACATTGAATCAACTAGAATCAAAGCCAATACTAGACTTAGTGAAAGTTATAAATGCAGATGAATTTTGGAAAGCACAAATAGCACAACTAGTCATTGAAAAGGATGGAGGTATTACTTTTGTACCGACAACGGGTAATCATAAAATAGAATTTGGGCTTGCCATGGATATTGATGTGAAGCTTAAAAAACTAAAACTTTTTTATACCCAAATATTAAAAAAATACGGTTGGGATAAATACAAAAAAGTTTCGTTGAAATACCAAAATCAAATAGTTTGCGAAGCAGAAGAGATTAAATTAAAATAAAAAATACAAGATTTATCTATTTACTAAATAGTTATGAGTGAAATTATCGTAGGTCTTGACATTGGTAGCAAGCAAGTAAGTGTAGTGGCAGGTAGATTAGACAGCATTGGCATGCTCGAAATACTCGCATTAGGTAAAGCTAGCACATCGGGCATCGTTTCAAAAGGTGTTGTCCTAAATGTAAACGACACCATAAATGCAGTTCAAGAAGCTATCAGGCAGGTAGAAAATCAAGCCAACTTACATGTAAGGGGAGTGATAGCAAGTGTCGCTGGTACAAACATCACTTCGCAAAAGCACCGAGCTATGGTAACGAGGCAAACGTCTGGCGAAGAAGTAACTGTTACCGATGTAGATCAGCTCGCAAACGATGCCGAAAGAACCTTTGTTTCGCAAGGTAATACTATTATACATACTTTGCCTCAAGAATATTCTGTAGATACAAGTACAGGAATATACGAGCCTGTAGGTATCAGTGGTATTAAACTACAAGCCGAATTTCAAGTGGTGACATCACCAACTATGGCATGGGACAAAACAAAAAGATGTATTGAACGTGCCATCGAAAATATTGAAATAGAAGGTGGTTTGGTGTTTTCGCCCTTAGCGGCTTCTTTGTCGGTATTGTCAAAAGAAGAGAAAAACTCTGGAGTTGTGTTGGTGGATATTGGCAGTGGCACGACAGAAATAATAATTTTCTATAAAAAAATAGCTCGCCATATTGCTGTATTGCCATATGCTGGAGATCATATTACTTCTGATATAGAGCAAGGTTGTAATATTTCAAAAGAAAATGCAGAATTACTAAAAGTTAAGTTTGGTAATGCCAACCCTGAAGAAATAGCTTACGAAGAAATAATCACAATGCCCGCTATAAGTGGCAGAAAGCCAAAGCAGGTTTCTACCAAAAATCTTTGCATAGTTATTCAAGAGCGTTTGAAAGAAATAGCTGCTTTAGTAACTGCAGAAATAAAAAAATCGGGCTACGAAAATTTATTGCCGTCTGGAATAGTTATCACTGGAGGTAGTTCTCAACTAAAAGGAATAGAAGGACTCTTTGAAAAAGTAACAGGTAAGGAAGTAAGAATAGGCTATCCTAATGAAAATTTAGGTAAAAGCGTAACTGAAGAAATAAAAAATCCTTCTTACGCTACTGTAGTTGGTTTGGTTTGGAATGGATTTAAGGCAATTGATGCAAGAGAAGATAAATACAAAGTTTTACGCAAAGACGCTCCGCCAATTATAATAAAAAATGACACTTTATTAGGAGGAAATCTTAGCAACAAAAACAAAACAAAGCCAGATGAAAATGAAAAAAAATCAGGTTTTAGCTTGTTTAAAGCCATTAAGAAATTAGGAGGACAGATTATAGGCGAAGACCTAGGTGACTCTGATAAATATTAGTTTGGGCAACCATCAAAAAAGGCAAATGTTGAAAATGTTTCAGTATTTGCCTTTTTTTGTTTTAATAAAAAATCAAATTTTATGACGTTTAACGAACAAATTATCCATAAAATCAATTACAAAACTAAGCCGTTGGGAGCTTTAGGGCAACTAGAAGATTTAGCCCATCAGATTTGTAAAGTGCAAAATACCCTTTCGCCGTGTCTTTTAAATCCTACTATTTTTTTGTTTGCGGCAGATCATGGCATAGCCAATGAAGGTGTAAGTGCCTACCCACAAGAAGTTACTTGGCAAATGGTGATGAATATTTTAGGGCAAGGTGCAGGTGTAAATGTTTTCGCCAATCAGCATAAAATAGCATTAAAAGTAGTTGACGCAGGTGTGAATAAAGAATTTGGAAAGGTAGATGGATTGATTGACAAAAAAGTAGGAATGGGTACAAAATCTTTTTTGAGAGAAAAAGCAATGACTCGTCAAGAAATGATTCAATGTATTTCAAATGGCAAAAATCTGATAAACGAATATTTGAAAAATACCGAATGTAACATACTTGGTTTTGGAGAAATGGGAATTGCAAATACTTCATCTGCAAGTATGTTGATGCATTTTTTTACCGATATTCCTTTAGAAATGTGTGTAGGTAAAGGAACAGGATTGGACGAACAACAGTTGTTGAGAAAATTGGATGTTTTAGAAAAATCAAAAGCTTTGCATGCTCTTGCTAAAGACGATGTTGAGGTGATTTTGCAAACTTTTGGAGGTTTTGAAATACTCACTATGTTAGGTGCTATGCTTGAATCATTTGCACAAAATAAGTTGATTATGATTGATGGTTTTATAGCATCTGCAGCTTTTTTGGGAGCATTGAAGTTGAATCCTTCTATTTTAGAAAATGCTATTTTTTGTCATCAATCAAACGAATGTGGACATGCTTTGGTATTAAACTATTTGAACGTGAAACCTTTGCTCAAGCTTGATTTAAGACTTGGAGAAGGCTCTGGATGTGCTTTGGCTTACCCGCTCATAGAAAGTGCTGTGAATATGATGAATAATATGGCAAGCTTTGAAGATGCCCAAGTGAGTAATAAAAGTGAATAATATGCCAGTAAGTTTAAAACGAGAAATAAAAATATTTTTTACAGCTTTGATGTTTTATACTCGGCTACCTTGTCCGAAATGGACAAATCACGAGCCTGATATGCTCAACAAAGCTTCACGTTATTTTCCGCTAATAGGTTGGATAGTAGGTGCAATAATGGCTTTTGTTTTTCAGGTAACTTTCTTGCTTTTCGATAGTACAATTGCCATTTTGATGTCTATGCTTTCGGGCGTTTTGGTAACAGGAGCTTTTCACGAAGATGGGCTGGCTGACGCTTATGATGGTTTTGGAGGAGGCTGGACAAAGTTGAAGATTCTTGACATCATGAAAGATAGCAGGGTAGGTACTTATGGAGCCACAGCTTTGTTTTTTCTCTATGCACTTAAGTTTGCTACTTTGTCGAAGGTTTTGATGTTTTTAGAACCTCAAAATTATAGCATGATTTATTTGGTATTTATATGCTATCACGCTTTGGCGAGATTTGTAGCTATAAGTATTGTTTTTACAGAAGAATACTCAAGAGACGATGCCAGTAGTAAAGTGAAGCCAATTGCAACTACTGTGGGGATTAAAGATATTGTTTTGGCTACTTTTTTTGGACTATTGCCACTGGTTGTTTTGTCTTATTTTAATATAAAAGTTCTTTTAGTCTTACTTGTTTTGCTTTTTTTGAGGCAGTATTCTGTGGGCTTTTTTAATAAATGGATAAAAGGTTATACGGGAGATTGTTTGGGGGCGGTAGAGCAAATTGCAGAAGTATTTATTTTGTTAGGTTTTTCGATTATATGGAAATTTTTTTGATTCGACATACAGTTACAGTGGCCGAAAAAGGCTATTGTTATGGTCAAACAGACCTTGATTTGCAGTTGCCTTATTTAGATGTTTTTCAGAAAATAAAAGGGTATTTACAGATAAATGAAGATACACTCATTTATTCGTCGCCTTTGCGAAGATGTGTCGAAATGGCTCATTTTTTAAGCCCCAATGCAATTTTTGATGATAGAATTAAAGAACTTAATTTTGGACTCTGGGAAAATCTTAAGTGGGATAGTATAGATCACGAAATTTCCATGAAATGGATGAACGATTTTGTAAACGAAGCACCACCCGAAGGTGAAAGTTTTCAAGCACTCGCCGATAGGGTAAATGGTTTTATAGATGAAATTGTATCTAACGCTTCGTTTTCAAATCGCAAAGTAGTGATCGTCGCACATGCAGGTGTGATACGAGCATTGATTTGTGCTTTTTTAGGTATTCCTTTGGTAAACGCTTTTCGGCTTTCGATAGACTTTGGTAGTATTTCTTGTATTGCTGTACAGAATGGATATGCTTCATTACAGTTTTCCAACAAAATACTTTAATTTCTTAAAAAGCATTGTCTCTATATCCTATATTCATACGTGCCCCCAAAGATAAAATAGTATTGGTATAGTTGAGGCTACGCTTGGCACTTAAGTAATCACGATTGATAAATCTTGCATCGAAAAATAAATTATGCCTGAACTGATAAGATGCCCTTAGGTCGAAAGTGTTGATATACGTACTACGTCCAGTTCCGATAAAATAACCGAAATCGCCACTTCTTTTCAGGTAAGATTTTTGTAGATTACTTCCCCAATTTTCATTTACATTGCGGTCTTCACCTGTGTTGGTAGAGGTGATACGGGCTACAAGCTGTAGTTTGTAATTGGGTTGATAGCGAGTTATGAAATTGAATTCTCTGAAGTTTGCACCAAAAGGATGGGCTAAAGCTTGATTGTAATGTGTAAAATTTGAACCAGAATTGTGACTGAAAGTGAAAGGGCGAGCAATGTCATATTCAAGTTGTGTGTCAAGATTTTCTATGCCTAAAAAATCGACACATTTTAGCCCTATTTGTGCAGCGTATTTATTGTTGGCATAACCTTTTTTTGTGTCAAATATTTCTTTTACTATCAATTCGTCCAAGTTCATTTGCCCGTATACCGAATAGCTTTTTGCAAAATTATACTTCATGTCCATTCCCAATAAAGCATTGTCTGCACTGCCTTGAAAACCTTCTGCGTAGCGATAAAAAATCACTGGATTGAGGTAGCTGAGGTCTATGCCATCACCTTTTTTACGTTCAAAAATAATGGTTTCAGATAATCCTATATTTAGTCTTTTGGTGATGTTTACACTTACATGGTGAAAGGTGGCGTATTTTTTAGGAAAAAGTACGTTGTTGGTTTCGTATTTGGGTGTAGCCAATTGGCAAAAGAGGTTTTGATATTGAACTGGTCCTATGTGAGTGGTGAGTTTTAAGAATAAATATGGAGCCGAAAAGTCAGATAGAATCATAGATCTAAAGCCACTTCCCCAGATGTTTTTATCGTGCCCAAACTGGATATTCATATTTTTGATAGGAGCAAAAGTTATATAAGCCCTAGCTGAAAAAAAATCTACAGAATATGGGTTTTTGACAAGATTTAAATTTCTAACATAACCTTCTCCGGGCATTCCTGCACGTTTTTCGAGGTTTAGTTCGTTGTTTTGATAAACGTCGGCATAGTTTTTTACGTATTCAGGGCTGTTACCCAAATTGTCTGTAACGTAAGTGTAAAAGCCTAATTTTTTGCTGACCATCCCTCTGATTTCTAAGCCTCTAGAGTTCATTGAAACAGACTTTTGATTACCTTTAAATACTAAACCTGCATTGAAATCAACCACTGGACTGATGTGCAAATCAATGTCATCGTTGCTGATAGAATAAGCGTCAGATTTTTTATGATAAAAGTGTTTTAATAAATGTTGTTTACTGTCGCCAATTTTGTTTTGGGTGAATTCCCAAGAGTCATCTTGAAGGTATTGTAGGTTTAATCTGTCGGTATAGTTGAGTTTTATGGTAGGGTCTACCAATATGCTGTCTACCAGCCTTACTATACCTTGGCGGGTAAAAGGGCGTACATTGGAATGAAAACCTTCCGAAAATTTACCTCTTTTTATTTCATAACGCTCTACCAAGTGAAGATAGTCTTGATTGAGCGGGGCAAATGCACTTTGACTTTTTGATTCGAAAAATATAAAAGTACTTATAATGATAAGATTGAATTTTTTATTAAACATATTTTAGGTAATGAGTTTAAGTATTAAACTTATGCAATACTTTTGCAAGATAATACATACTTTATTATAATCATTGGTTCGTATTTTTAAAAACCTAAGTAAATATGTCTATTGCCGAATATTTTAGTGTAATGCTAGCCACCGCCGTAAAGTTTTTTGCGGGACCAATTTTGGGTTTGAGTTTGGGTTTGAAATGGTACGAAACTGCATTAAGTAGTATTTTGGGTATGATGATTACCGTGTCTATCCTTTCTGTAATTGGTCCAAGAATGATTCATTTTTTTGATAAATTCAGAAAAAAACCTATCCGTATCTTTAGCAAACGAACCCGTTTTATGGTAAAACTGTATGCTAAATATGGTATGATGGGCATAGCTTGTTTTACTCCTTTGGCCTTTACGCCCATTGGAGGCACCATTATAGCCTTGTCTTTAAAAGTACCCAGCCTGAAGATATTTCAATATATGTTGATTTTTGCGATTTTTTGGGGTGTGCTTATTACACTTTTCGTGTATCAGTTTTGGAATAGCATTCAACCAATTATACATTCGGTTACTGATAAAATATTTTAAGACTTTTTGCGTTTTAGTGAATGGTTTTACACAGATTAAATCTGTTTTAATAATAAATTTTAATACATAAAAAAGATAAAGTGAAAAAGCAATTGATGTTATTTGTTGGATTTGTTTTGATTTTCAACCAAAACATACACGCCCAATGGTGGAAAAAAACAGAAGAAGCAGAAAAAGAACGTTCAAAAGGAATGTTGCTACTTACTTCTGAAATACAGTTGGAGGCATCTGAGTCAATCAATAAATTATACAATTTCAAATTTGCCGATGCAGAGCGTGACTTTGGTTATTTAAAAGCTAAATATCCCACCCATCCATTGCCCGATTTTTTGATGGGGCTTTCAGAGTGGTGGAAAATTGTTCCCAATACCGATAATGCTCTGTACGACGATCGCTGTTTGGAATACATGGATGCCAGTATCGATAAAGCAGAAGAGATTTGGGACGACTCCGAAAATCCAGAAGCTGCATTTTTTATGGCTTGTGCTTATGCTGTAAAAGCAAGACTTCATGCCGAAAGAAAACATTGGACTAAAGCAACTTTCGCTTCCAAAAATGCCTTGAAATATTTAGATGAATCAAGAAATTTTGCAGAATTTAGTCCCGAGCTGATGTTTGGAGATGGATTGTACAATTATTATTTCAATTTTATCAAAGAAAATTATTCCGCTTTGAAACCCGTGCTTTGGCTTTTTCCAAAGGGCGACAAAGCAAAAGGGATAAAGCAATTGGAGAAAGTAGCTTTTAATGCTTTTTATACCCGAACCGAAGCCAGGTATTTTTTACTTCAAATATACGGCATAGAAAACAATAATGTAAAAGGATATGAGCTTTCAAAATACACACATGCCGAATTTCCAGATAATCCTTTTTTTCATCGCTATCATGCTAGAATGGCTTTTGTGTCTGGTCATACAAAAGAAGCTGAGCAATTGTCTAAATCTATTTTGGAGAAAATAGAAAGTAGAGCTACTGGTTATGAGGGGGTGAGTGGTAGATATGCTTCTTATATATTGGCATATCAGGCTATGAATTACGAAAAAAATTATGATTTAGCAGCTAGTTATTACCAAAAGGCGATAGATTTTGCTGTACAAACCAACGCCAAGACTTCAGGTTACTATTTGTCGTCATTGCTGGCATTGGGCAAAATAGCATCTATTAAAAAAGACTCGACTAAAGCCTTGACTTATTTTAAAAAAGTAATGGACGATGGCGAACGCAAAAGCACGCAATACCAAGAAGCCAAAAAACTATATGCAGAAGCTAAAAAAAAGATAAGAAAAGCGAAATAAAATGGCTTTTTTTGACCTAGGAATTTCTAGGTCTTTGTTTTATATTATTTTCAATGAGCTAATCAATTTTTAAATTATAATGAATAAAATGAAACTGTTTAACGTAATAATTTTCCTTTTAATAAAAATATCAATAGCTAATGCCCAAGAAGAAGAAAATGCACTTAGGTATATATTGATAAAGGATAACACTAGTCTTTTTGTGAATAATGAAAAACGAAATCGTTACACTATTGAATTTCAGTCAGATACGCTAGTTGATATTGGGCAGAATAGCTATTTTTATAACGATAGAGAGATTGAAATAAATTCAGTTAAATTTAATAATGGAAAGATTACTAATGTAATGGGTTCGCCTGAATCAGAAATTAGTGCCATGAAATGGCATCAAAGGGTAGAAAAAAAATTTCAAGAAAAGAAGTTTAAAGCAAAGGTCAAAGTAAAAGAGGAGCTTTACTATAACACGAATCATAAACCTTTTTTGATTTGGTACTATGAACCTAATAAAATTAAAAGTTCAGCTAAATTGCTTGAAGTAGAATATGGAAAATCTCAAACAAGTGAGTTAGAAGAAGAATCTTATGAAGATGATTCAACATTAGCAAAAAGTGATGAAATATCACATCATTTATTTTTAGAGTTTGTTGTTCATGGAAACACTTGTGTCTATATTTCAACTTATCTTTTAGAAAACGATGATTTAGCAAAAGAGATTGCAAATCTCAAAAAAATAGCCAATTCCTTAGTAGTATTTGGTGGTGATATTGATTTGGATATTCTAAATTTAAGAAGTAAAAATAATGGAAAGTTTATTTATCAAGATAGCCTAGAAAATATTAGCCTAGAAATACCAGGCAATATTAATGTTCTTAAAAATCCATTCAATAGAAAAGATGCTTTAATTCTGTCTTTTCCTGAAAAAAACAACATTGTAAATACCGCAAGTATAATTTGGATAGAAAAAGCTAAAGCAGGAAATTTTGAGCAATTTATCAATAAAGGACAAAAAGTAAAAAGGAAATTGAGTAACCTTAAAGAGCTTCCTAAAGAGGGCAATTTAGCCAGGTATTCAATCATTAACAAAGGCTCTTTTTATACAAAACAAGATATTTATATTGAAGGGGAGAAAAATTATTATTACATTAATTTTACTGCAACATTAAATACCTACGATTTTAATATAGGTAGATTTCAAGAACTACTTTCTAAATTAAAATTGAAGTAAAAAAAAAGCTCTGTTTTTATTGTTTTCAGATTTGTTTTTTGATTGAAATTGGTGTTAAAACTTATTTCTTTTTATTGTCAAAATATTCATTTAAGAATTTGATAGGATTTAAATGAAACATCTTTTTCCAGCCTTGTTTGCTTTTGTCTATTTGCCAAAAATAAGGTATTATTGTTTTGATGGCATAATGTAAATGTGGTGGTTTGCCTGCAGCATTGCCAGAAGTTCCAACAGTTCCGATTTCAGTGTTTGTTGAAACCAAAGAAAATGTTTTGGTTTTTATTTTGTCTAAATGAGCATAATAATGGAATCTCCACTTGGGTCCAAGTACATATACAACATTGCCCCCCATGTTGATATTTCCAGCAAATAGTACTATTCCAATAGTTGATGAGTGGATAGGAGTTTTGTTTTTTGCAAAAATATCTACTCCTTTATGCGTTACAGATTTTCCCCAAGGATAGTACCAATATGAACTTTGATCGTAACTGTTTTTTGTAGCATTTTCAACAGGCATTTTGAAAGTTTGAGGTATCAAGAATCCTATTGATAATATGGTTAGTATTCCAATTGTGGTTTTTGGTAAAGAATTTGATTTTTTTAAATTGTTCATAGTTGAGTTTTATATTTAATCAGTCTTAAATGTTTTATTACATTTTATTTCTTCTAATAAAAGTAATGATAATAAACAAAATTAGAAACCATTTTGAATATCCTATAGATAAGTAAATGGTTAAAAGAAAAATTTATTCCTAATTTGTTATACTCCTAAAGTTAAATAAATGAAACATAATCAAAGACTTTTCATGCCAAAAAAACAATTAAAAAAGATATTTTTCTCATAAAAAATACCGAACTTTGCACAATTATTGACTACAAACAGTTTAGTGATAAACTTTTGTTTTTTGAGAAACAAAAAAATTAATTAACAATATGGCAAATTATTTCAATACACTTTCGCTAAGAGAAAAACTTGATCAACTCGGCGTATGTGAGTTTATGGATAGATCAGAGTTCGCAGATGGCGTAGAAGCTCTAAAAGGTAAAAAAATAGTAGTAGTAGGTTGTGGTGCACAAGGGTTAAACCAAGGTTTGAACCTACGTGATTCTGGGCTAGACGTTGCCTATGCACTTCGCCAAGAAGCTATAACAGCTAAAAGAGCATCTTATGTAAGTGCTACAGAAAATAATTTCAAAGTAGGTACTTATGAAGAACTGATACCTACAGCAGATTTGGTTATCAACCTTACTCCAGACAAACAACACACAGCAGTTGTGTCTGCAGTAATGCCATTGATGAAACAAAATGCAACACTTTCTTATTCACACGGTTTTAATATCGTAGAAGAAGGAATGCAAATCAGAAAAGATATCACCGTAATAATGGTCGCTCCAAAATGTCCTGGTTCTGAAGTAAGAGCAGAATACCAAAGAGGATTTGGCGTGCCAACTTTGATAGCCGTACACCCAGAAAATGACCATGAAGGAAAAGGTTGGGCACAAGCCAAAGCTTACTGCGTAGGTACAGGTGGACATCGTGCAGGTGTATTAAAATCTTCATTTGTAGCAGAAGTAAAATCTGACCTTATGGGCGAGCAAACCATCTTGTGTGGTTTGTTGCAAACAGGATCTATTTTATGTTTCGACAAAATGGTTGAAAAAGGAATAGACAAAGGTTACGCTTCGAAATTGATACAATACGGCTGGGAAGTAATTACAGAAGCATTGAAACAAGGAGGTATCACCGCAATGATGGATCGTCTTTCAAACCCTGCTAAAGTAAAATGCTTTGAAGTATCAGAAGATTTGAAAGAAATAATGCGTCCACTTTTCCGCAAGCACCAAGACGATATCATCAGTGGAGAATTCTCTGCAACAATGATGGCAGACTGGGCAAATGATGATAAAAATCTTTTGACTTGGAGAGCAGCTACAGGTGAAACAGCATTTGAAAAAACACCAGCAGGAGATGTTAAAATAGCCGAACAAGAATATTTTGACAATGGTTTGCTAATGGTAGCTATGGTACGTGCAGGTGTAGAATTGGCATTTGAAACAATGGTAGAATCTGGAATAATCCAAGAATCTGCTTACTATGAGTCGTTACACGAAACGCCACTTATTGCAAATACCATTGCACGTAAAAAATTATTTGAAATGAACCGTGTTATTTCTGATACCGCAGAATATGGTTGTTACTTGTTTGATCATGCTTGTAAGCCTTTGTTGGCAGACTTTATGAAAACAGTAGATACCAACATCATCGGTACCAATTACAACGACGGTATAGATAATGGTGTAGACAACAAATTGATTATTGCTGTAAATAAAGCCATTCGTGAGCACGAAATCGAAGAAGTAGGAGAATACCTACGTCAAGCAATGACAGACATGAAAACAATAGCAACTATTGCTTAGTTTTTGTTGATTTATATGTTACACAAAAAAAGAGTAGACCAGCAGTCTGCTCTTTTTTTGTGTGAAAAAAGATTATTTTTACAAAAAAAGAAATCAAAATGCTTTTAAAAGAACGTTACGATTACATACTCGATTTTTTTGCAGATACAAATGCTATCGCAGAAACAGAATTACAATATGATAACCCATATCAGTTGGTAGTAGCAGTTTCTTTATCTGCACAATGTACAGATAAGCGAGTAAATATGGTGACTCCTGCTTTGTTTGAAAAGTTTCCAGATCCAGCAACTTTGTCTAAGGCAACATTTGAAGAAGTTTTTGAATCCATAAGGTCTATTTCCTATCCAAACAATAAAGCCAAACACCTTATTGCTATGGCACAAAGGTTGGTAAATGTGTATCAAAGCGAAGTTCCCGATAATATTGAAGACTTACAGACATTACAAGGAGTGGGTCGTAAAACTGCTAATGTAATAGTTTCTGTAATTCACAATCAGCCAGCAATGGCAGTTGATACCCACGTGTATCGAGTATCTAGAAGATTAGGGCTTGTGCCTCTAACGGCCAATACTCCATTGGCTGTAGAAAAAAAACTGATGAAACATTTGCCTGAAAACATCATACCCAAAGCACATCATTGGCTAATATTGCACGGTAGATATGTTTGTTTAGCTCGAAAGCCTAAATGTGCTGAATGCGGTTTGAAGATAGCCTGTAAATATTTCCAGAAAAATATAGATTGATTCTCGTTTTTATAAAAATATTGATATGTTAAAAAAACAAGCGAAAGATTTTTTTTTACAAAAAAGAAAACAATATTCTTTGAATGAAATTGAAGCAAAAAGTAAACAGATTTGTAAACTTTTTTTTGATGAAATATCTTTAATTTCAATAAAAAATATTCATTGTTTTTTGCCAATAGTTTCTCAAAACGAAGTGAATACTTATTTTGTAATAAACTATTTATTGGAAAATCATCCCAATATTACCATTTCTGTACCTTGGTGCGATGAACGGGATAATTCTATGAAAAGCTTCGTTTATCAGCCCAATAAACTCATAAAAAACAAATGGAATATTGAAGAACCCGATCCGCAAACAGCTGTAGAAATCAATCAATCTAGCATTGATATGGTTTTAGTGCCGTTAGTGGTTTTTGATATTCAAGGGCACAGGGTGGGCTACGGAAAAGGATTTTACGATAGGTTTTTAGCAAAATGTAAGCCAGGTATCGTAAAAATAGGTTTATGCTTTGAAAATCCTATTGACAAAATAGTAGACACTCACATTCATGATGTTGTTTTAGATATATGCATTACCCCTCATGCTAAATATATTTTCAAATAAATCTACAAGATTATTTACAATGATTAATCTTTAATTTGCTTTTATTTTCGTTTTATAATCTGAAGATTATCAGCTAATTTTGTAGGAATATTGTTTTGTACATTGATTTTTAAAATTAAGTTATTGAAAATACAATTTTTGCCTCGATTTTATATTTTATGCACTCTTTTATTGCTTTCTGTTTTAGTGGCAAAAGCACAAAAAGAACGTAAAGATTTGTATGAAATAGAAGAACATAAAAATATTTTTGGCACAAAGTATATTTACGATAGACAACATACTAGGAATCCTTTGATTTTGCAAATACCTATTTTACAAGCAAAAGATTCTGAAGCAAGTTTCGAATTTTTAAAGTACCAAAACAGAAAAAAATTGGCAAATATATTAGGTATTTTGCCAACAGGTTTGTCTATTTATGCACTTTTTAATGCTAAAGGTGTTTCTGATGCTTTGTATTGGTCTACAGCAGGGGCCACTTTTTTGTTGAGTTCTTATATAGATTATAAGGCTAACCAACACTTAAAAAATGCTGTAGCGAGATATAATTTTGTAATAAAAAGTTCGCATGTTAGTTTTGAAATAGAGAAACTCAATCAAAACCATGGCACATCTATGGGAGTAGGCTTCGCCCATAGTTTTTAGTAAATTAAAGAAATTAGAATATTAAATTTTATAAAAAATACAACAAATGAAAGTAGCAGTAGTTGGCGCCACAGGATTGGTAGGAGGCGAAATCCTGAAAGTACTTACAGAAAGAAATTTCCCAGTTACGGAGTTAATACCCGTAGCATCAGAACGTTCGATAGGCAAAAAGGTGTCTTTTAAAGGCAAAGAATATAGCGTAGTAGGTTTTCAGACAGCTATAGATATGAAACCAAATGTCGCTATTTTTTCGGCAGGTGGTACAATGTCATTAGAAATTGCACCAAAATTTGCAGCAGCAGGTATCACGGTTATCGACAATTCTTCTGCATGGAGAATGGACCCAACCAAAAAATTGGTAGTTCCAGAAATCAATGCTGACCAATTGACCCAAGATGATAAAATAATTGCTAATCCAAACTGTTCAACCATACAAATGGTTGTGGTAATGAACCCTTTGCATAAAGTAAATAAAATCAAAAGAGTGGTAGTGTCTACTTATCAGTCGGTTACAGGAACTGGGAAAGCGGCAGTAGATCAACTTTTTGCAGAAAGAGAAAACAAAGCAGATGTGCCAAAAGTGTATGCACACAAAATAGATTTGAATGTTTTGCCACATATAGATTCGTTTTTAGATAATGGTTATACCAAAGAAGAAATGAAAATGGTGAACGAAACCAAAAAAATCATGGACGATTCTATAAAAGTTACAGCTACTACTGTGCGTATACCTACAATTGGTGGGCACTCTGAATCTGTAAATATTGAGTTTGAAAATGATTTTGATTTGGCAGAAATTACCAAAATATTGTCAAATGAAGAAGGAATTATAGTGCAAGATGACCCTAAAAACTACGTGTATCCGATGCCAATAAATGCACATGGTAAAGACGAAGTTTTTGTAGGTCGTATCAGAAGAGATGAGTCGCAGCCAAATACATTAAACTTGTGGATAGTTGCAGATAATCTTCGTAAAGGTGCGGCAACCAATGCTGTACAAATAGCTGAATATTTGGCGAAGAAACAAATGATTTAAGATTAAAATATCTATCAAATAAAAATGGCTGTCTGAATATTTCGGACAGCCATTTTTATTTCTCTTAAATTAACCTTATTGTTTGACAATTTTCTGGGTAATTTGTCTTTTTCTATCTGATATTTTCATGAAATAAATACCAACATTGAGTGATTTTAGGTTGATTTCGTGTGCGAAATCTTTGCTTTGAGTTTTGAAGTTTTCTATTGAAATAACTTTTCCTTTGGCATCTAACAACATAACCTCAATTTTTTCGCCAACACTACTTGCAAAGTTTATTTTTAGTTTTTCTTTGGTTGGGTTTGGAAATAGTTTTATTCCATAAATCAAAGCGTTGTCAATATTGATAGCTTTTGAAAGAGAAACACTTCCATTTATGTCTATCATTTTTAAACGATAATAAGTATTTCCCAATAATGGATTTTTGTCGTTATATGAATAGTTTTTTACAGAAGTCGTTATATTTATCGCTTCCATTTTCTCAATTGTTTCCCAATTTTTACCATCTTCAGTTCTTTGGATCTCGAAATGACTAAAGTTTTGTTCTGAAACAGTTGCCCATGTTAGTTCGTTACTTTGTGCATTGGCATAACCTTTAAAACTAGCAAGTGTCAATGGTAAAGAACCAGCTTGTGGTGTCATTACAAAAAAACCACTGAAGCCAGTTACCCTAATGGTGATTTCCCAACGAGCTGCAGCTGCATTCCAAACTATTGATGTAGGTGTGAGTTCTTCAGTAGTTCCTGAATAGTTTTCTGGTGAATTATCACTACTCAATGCAGTACCATGTGCTTGAAATATTCTAATATTATCAATCCCTTCATT
>JAGNSI010000253.1 GCA_017988135.1 Pseudarcicella sp. | reverse complement strand
TGTATCAGTGTCCGCTTTTTCAAACGTTAAATTTGGGTAATTTAAAAAATCAAAACGAGGGAAATTATTTTTGATTCGTTTTGGATAGGTGAATGCATATTGTATGGGCAATTTCATATCAGGTACACCCATTTGCGCTTTCATACTGCCATCTGTAAATTGCACCAAACTATGCACAATGCTTTGCGGATGAACAATCACATCAATTTGATTGGGTTTTAAATTAAATAACCATTTGGCTTCAATCACTTCTAAGCCTTTATTCATAAGACTTGCCGAATCGATGGTGATTTTTGCACCCATCACCCAATTAGGATGTTTGAGAGCTTGTTCTTTTTTGACAGACGCTAAAAATTGTTTGTCTTTTCCTCTGAATGGGCCACCACTTGCTGTTAAATAAATTTTTTCGATGTCATTATCAAACTCGCCAGGCAAACATTGAAAAATAGCCGAGTGTTCCGAATCAACGGGATAAATATTAACCCCATTGTTATAAGCCATTTTGGTAATAATATCACCGGCTACAACCAATGTTTCTTTATTAGCTAAGGCAATGGTTTTATTGTATTTGATGGCATTGATGGTTGATGATAAGCCAGCATAACCAACAATAGCAGCCAACACCACATCAATGGTATCCATTTCTACAATTTGCTCAATGGATTTTGAACCTGCATATACTTTTATGTCGTGCTGAAATAAAGCATTTTTGACTGTTTCATATTTACTTTCATCACCAATTACAACCGCATTGGGTTTAAACTCAATGGCTTGTTTAATCAACAAATCCGCATTAGAATGCGCTACTAAAACTTCCACTTCAAAATGCTGAGGATTTTCTTTAATAACTTCTAAGGCTTGCGTACCGATGCTGCCAGTACTTCCCATAATAGCAATACGCTTGGGAGTGATTTCTGTATGTGATGTGTCTGTCATAAAAGGCTTGTAAAAATGCGAAAAATTTAGCGATTTATGAAATATAATTTTTACTCATCGTCTTTGCCTGCTAATACCACAACGATTTCTCCTTTTACTGTTTTTGCTGTAAAATGTGCAATGAGTTCTTCTACCGTTCCTCTTGCATTTTCTTCGTAAAGCTTTGATAATTCGCGCGAAACAGATACTTGTCGTGTTGGAGATAAATACTCTTTAAATTCTTCTAACAATTTTACCAATCGAAACGGAGATTCGTAAAAAATCATGGTACGTGTTTCTTCTTTTAAAGAAAGGAGTTTGGTGTGTCGTCCTTTTTTTTGTGGCAAAAATCCATAAAATACAAAACTGTCGCAAGGTAAACCACTATTTACTAAAGCTGGCACAAAGGCTGTGGCGCCTGGTAATGTTTCAACTTGAATGCCATTTTTTATACATTCTCGTACCAATAAAAAACCTGGATCAGAAATGGCTGGCGTGCCCGCATCTGATATTAAGGCAATGGATTGATTAGAAGAAATCATATCTACAATTTGCTTCACCGTTTCGTGTTCGTTGTGTGCATGATATGAGCGAAGTGGTTTTCCAATTTTAAAATGACGTAACAAATGGATGGAATTACGCGTGTCTTCAGCCAAAATTAAATCAACGGAATTTAATACGGTGATTGCTCTAAAAGTCATATCTTCTAAGTTTCCAATGGGAGTAGGAACAATGTAAAGTTTGGGTGTCATTATTTTTTATTCTTTTAAATTTATATTTTTTATGTCTTTAACTTCTTTTTTCTTGAAAAAAAAGAAGCAAAAATTCAAGACGAAAGACCAACTCCAATTCTTTTTCGCAAAGATGCTTCGCAATACCGCCAAAAAAATTGTAGTTCGCACTCTTTCGTCAAAGCCTACCGCACCATTACTAACGTTTGATAAGTGTTGTTTTTTATTCGATTCATTTTTATTCTTTTAAATTAATTTTTTCATCACCTGCTTGATAAGGTAAATACGTAAATATAAACTGAAACATTTCTTCAGTTGATTTCATGCTTTTAATGCCATCACCTTGTGTTACTAGTTTTGGCGGACTGTTTGGATTGTTTGGATTTTTGTTGGTATTATCAAACGTTCCAAAAACGTTGATGGTTGTTCCTTTTTCAATTTTAATAGGATGTTCGAAGGTGTAATAATATTGCCAATTAAAATCCCATTTGCGTATTTTAATAAGTGGAATGGTATCCCCATTTGGTTTGATAGCAAAGGCCCAAAATGTTTTGCCTAATAAATGCATGTGTGGATTTATAGATAGCATTGAAATATCTGCATCTAATGTTGCTTTGGTGGTAAAGGTTTGAATTTGGTTGGGTTGTAAAATTAATTCTGGCTCAATGTTTGAAATACCAAAAGTTCCTAATTGCGTTTCAAAAATGGGACGCTTTGGTTTTGGTCCGTAAAAAATATTGATGTAAGAGCTGTCGAGCCTGTATTTATTGGTTGGCGCGTAATGAATGCTTTTTAATAAAATGCTCGATGTTTTATTGACTCTGTAACCGCCAATGCCCAAAGGATAAGTTGGAGGCACATATCCAGG
>JAGNSI010000252.1 GCA_017988135.1 Pseudarcicella sp. | reverse complement strand
GAAGTATTTAAAAAAATTAAATATTCCTTGCATTTGCCACAATATCTAAGCTATATATTTACTGGTATTCCACTAAGTGAATATACTAGTATTGGTTGTCATACAGCGCTTTGGGATTATGAAAAGAAAGACTATCATAGTTGGGTATATAAAGAAGAAATTAATAAAATTCTGCCTCCTATTGTTTCTACTGAAACCAGTATCAACATGAATTACAACGGAAAAAGGATTAAAATTGGCGTTGGAATTCACGATAGTTCATCAGCTTTGTTACCCTACGTTCGCAGTATAAAAAAACCTTTTATATTGGTTTCAACAGGTACATGGAGTATTTCTTTAAATCCATTTTCAAATGAGTTACTGACTAATGAAGATATACTCAAAGGCAGTATTACCTATATGAGAATTAACGGTAAACCCGTGAAGTCTTCTCGTATTTTTTTAGGAAATGAATATCGAGAGAACGTTCAAAAACTAGCAAAATACTATAAAGTTTCCGACGATTATCATAAATCAGTTTGCTTCGATTATGATATATTTTCTTTGATTGAAGAAAACGTAAACTCGATAGAGGATTTTCATTCATTCGATGATAGTGAAAACACAGCTTTTGAAAATTTACCGTTTTCCACTTTCGAAATAGCTTACCATCATTTGATGACCAGACTTGTAAAACTACAGGTAAAAAGTATCGAAATAGCTAAAGGCAAAATTGATATAAAAAAATTATTTGTTGATGGAGGATTTAGCGACAATCAAGTTTACATCCATTTACTATCACATTACTTAAGAGATATGAAATTGCGAACCACAACTTCATCCCTTGGTTCAGCACTTGGCGCAGCCATATCTATCTCGGATACAAAGTTGAATTCAAAATTTTTAAAACAGAATTATTCGCTAAAAAAACATGTACCTTTTATATTAAAATAATTAACAAACCAAAAACCACAAAATTATGCAAGCATTACTCGGTATTCTTTTTCATTCAATTGGAGGATTCTCCTCAGGAAGTTTTTATATGCCCTTCAAAAAAGTTAAAGATTGGGCTTGGGAAAGTTACTGGATTATTGGCGGATTCTTTTCTTGGTTAATTGTCCCTCCTATTGCAGCTTATTTAACTGTACCTGGTTTTATGGAGATTATAAGTAATGCAGCACCAACTGTAAAAGCTGTTACTTATGCTATGGGATTAATTTGGGGAATTGGAGGTCTTACTTATGGTCTTGGTGTTCGCTACTTGGGTATGTCATTGGGGAATTCTATTACCTTAGGTTTTTGCTCAGCCTTCGGTGCATTAGTACCTTCTATTTATTATAATTTTTATCCAACGGAAGGTAAAACATCTTTTACCGATATGTTGCAAAGCTCCGGTGGACAAATGGTTTTGTTAGGAGTAGTAGTATGTTTAGTTGGCATTGCTTTTTCTGGAAAAGCAGGAATGCTTAAAGAGAAAGATTTTGCAACAGGTCACGAAGATAAAGACAAAGAATTTAGCCTTGTCAAAGGATTGATAATTGCTATAATATCAGGTATTCTAAGTTCTTTTTTCAATTTTGGTATTGAAGCCGGTAAACCAATGGCTGAAGAAGCAGTAAATCAAGGTTTTAATCCATTGTTTCAAAACAATGTAACTTATATTGTGATACTTTGGGGTGGATTGACTGTCAACTTTATTTGGTGTATGTATCTAAATTTCAAAAATAAAACTTTTGGAGACTATACCAATACTAAAACACCAATAGTAAAAAACATATCATTTGCTGCTCTAGCTGGCACAATGTGGTATTTGCAATTTTTCTTTTACGGAATGGGAGAAAGCAAACTAGGAAACGGAGCTAGTTCTTGGATTTTGCACATGGCTACCATCATCTTAACTGCTAACTTTTGGGGCTTCTATCTAAAAGAATGGTCTGGAGTATCAAAAAGAACTTTTCGAACATTCCTATTGGGAATTACACTTATCCTGTTGTCTATTGTTTTGGTAGGAATTGGAAATTCATTATAAAAGAAACTCTCAGTCAAAATAAAACCTGGGGTTCAATCTTGCAAAAAAAATAAACGCTAAGCCGTAAAATTATATTTTAATTTTACGGCTTAGTCATTTTATCCAACCACAGGTTTAATTTATCCTGACTCTTTCATTACCCAAAAAAACACTTAGATCTGAATTCAGAGGTGTGAGAAATATACAATCTACTCAATATCCCCGAAAAAACAACCGATAAAAATAATCGACTTTGCCAAATTAGCCAAATGGTACGAAAATTTAAATCAATCTAGATTCAAGCCATTCACTACAATAATCAATCACTATCAAACCAGATTGAACTGTTTTACAACAGAAGCACAAATGCTTCTAAAGAATATTTCAATGCCAAAATAAAAACTTTTAGAGCAAAATTCAGAGGAATGGGAAATATAGAATTCTTGCTTTTTAGACTAACTAATATTTATGCTTAATTTCTATCGCTCTACAGGTTTTAGGATTGATAAGAATTAATACCAAAATGCCGCCTAAAAC
>JAGNSI010000251.1 GCA_017988135.1 Pseudarcicella sp. | reverse complement strand
TAGATGTCATATTTTGTCACAACTGGTAATAGTAATAGTTGTTTTTTTAATTCTGACTAATTAGTACAAGTCGACGTTCTAGATAGGCAATAATTCAAATATAATAACTTAACCCAAGTTGCAGAAATTATAGCGGCAAGTTCCTGATTTGTTGATATTCTTTGTTTCTATCTTCATGTTTGGGGACTACAAATTTTTTCATTCCAAAGGGTTTGGGTTTGTATTTTAAAGTCCTATAGATTTCTTGTAGTTTTGTATTTGGTTCTGAGCATTTTTTTATAAAAATAGTATTTTCTTGATCGTCTATAATTGAGGTTGTAACTAGTTTTTGTGTGCTTGCTATTCGCAAGACTTCTTTCCAGTCATGGTTTACTTTTTTTATTTTTAATTGGTGTCTAATTGTATTTACAATCCAGTAGCCCAAGAGTCCTAAGTGAAGGTGAGCCATGGTTGCATTATCGTTTTTATGATAAATTGGGCGTAAATCTAAATCTGTTTTTAGAGTTCTAAAAGTGTTTTCTACCTCTCTAAGAGAGTTGTATATCTTCCAAATTGTAGCTTCATCTTTGTCTTTGAGTGAGGTTTTTAAAAAGTATACTCCTTGTTCATTTTCTTTTTTCAGTGCTCTTTGATTGATTTCCCATTCTATTTTTACAACATTTATTTGTTCTGGGTCTAAGGTGCAATTTATGGTAAAATGTGGCGCTATGGAAGGGTATCTTTCTTTAAGACGACCTATTTTTTGCTGTATTTTTTCTTGGTTTTTAATGCCTGATTTTTTGGTGATTCCCTGGGCTAATTTCTCTAATGCTAGTTCAAATCGGTCTTTAAATTTGGTATTCATAGACCGCTCTTTCATCGCCTTAAAATCGCTTTTGACTTTGTACATACAAAAATCATTGGCTATAGTTTGCTCAGCTTTTTGATTTTTTTTGGGATGTAATTCAATTTTATCTAAAGTTATTTTTTGATTTTTGGAATCATAAATTATAGTTGGTATTGGGCTTGTTAATTCGTAATCATTAGGTTTTGTTCTATTTACGCACACGTATTCATAACCTTTTGCTACTACCATATCTAGGTTTTCTTGGGTGGCAATGCCTGCGTCAAAGACAATGAGTTGTTTTTGATTTGTTAAACCGCTTGCAGTTTTTAGCTTTTCAATCATGTTTGAAAGCGTTTTACAATCGGCCATATTGCCCTGATAAATATTGGAATATTTCAAGAAACCCTCTAGATTGACCACTGCGGCAAGAACAACCAATTTGGCATCGGCTCTTTTCTCTTTACTGCGTCCAAACTGGGCTAAATGGCTATTCTTTTTTTGCCCCTCAAAGTAAGTGTTGGTTAGGTCGTAGAGATAAATGGTGTCTTGTATATCGAATAATTCATCTGTTTTTTGAGATAAAAACTGCTCTAAATCATCTTTTATTGCATATAAATCTAAGGCACTTTGGTAAAGTTTGTCTTTTGTTATTTTTTCAATAGGATATCCTGTGAGTTGGCAAATGGATGAGTTTTCGGCTATCCACTTACTTGTTTTGTTTTCACTGGCAGGAAATACGGCTCGGCTAATGATTTGTGTCATAGCTAATTGTATTCTTTCTTCTGACCATTTTTGTTCCATTAAAAAACTATCTATTTTAAGCTGTTTTAACGCTTGTAAACCTAGCCATTCGCCACCAAGTTCTTTGGCTTCAAGATGTTTTATGGTGTTTAAATCAACACGAGCCATATCCTTTGCAAGATCCATTTTTGCATCTATCTTCTTGTCTTTTACTGCCTTTCTATACAATTCATCTGCATAATCTAAGAGGTGTGTTTGGGAATCTTCAACTATCAAAATAGGTATTCCCTTAACTCTATCGGTTATGTTTTTTTGAATAAAAATCAATTCCTCGGCCGTAAAATGATCGATGAATCCTGCCGTGACAATGGTTCTATGTCGGATGTAATTATTGACATCACGGTAGCTTTCTACCAATCGGTAGTAAGATTCCACTTTATCTGTTTGTGGATTGCGACGACAGGAGGCTTTGAAATACATTTTACAAAGTTGCAAAACTGCCTATAATCCTACAAGGGTTATTGAGGACTACAAATCACTTTTGCTGAAAAAACAGCTGTTTTGGGCTGAAAAAAGATTGAAAAAGGTCGATTTTGACGTTTTAATGATATATAGCTTCGATATTTAACGAAAATTTAACTTTTAGACCAGTCTAAACCTGCAAGTTGGGTTAACGTTATATGTTGTGTATTGAACGCTTCCAGGATTTAGGCTTGAACAGTACATATTAAAATCTATCAAATGAGTAATATTATTTGAATAAACGTAATTGTTATTTTGCATAGATACTTCATCATTTGTTAAAATTAAATAAAATCTTCTTTTATTATAATTGATGTCTGTTCCTGTATAATTAGGTTTTAAGAAACCTTTTGTTAAAGTTTTTTCGACACCGTTAATAATTAATTTTCCGCTATTTGCTGGAATATTATTTGTGGGTGTATCATCACTTTTAGAAC
>JAGNSI010000115.1 GCA_017988135.1 Pseudarcicella sp. | reverse complement strand
ACTGCATACCTTGAACCTGGAAAAACTACTTTTCAGTATATAGATATGTCAGAATACACTTCCAACTATAAAAGCTCCGAACACAGAAAAAAAAGAGAAAAAAAGACATTATTTATGGGAAATGTTGCGAAGATAAATGCTGATTTACTTGTAATGGATACCATAAGATATTACGATTACGATAAAGCTCAATTAGCTATATTGGAGATGAACGGAAATGAATACAAGAATTATTGTTTGGATATTTTAGAAAAAGAACAAAATACTGTGAACCAACTACTTTTAAATAACAAAATAAGTAAAAAGGCTTTGCAGATACAGAAAATGGATATGCAGTACAATGCATTTGAAAACATTTTATCATTTAACCGTACTAAAATTTCGGCTTATCGAAAGAAAAATAATATCCCGAAAGAACAAAAAGAAATTCCAATAAAAGAGGAAGAATTTTTGCCTGAATATTACAGCTTTTTAAAAGCAAAAGATTTGAATAATCCTATTTCTCTTGTTACAACTAGCGCATATTATTTTGTAATAAATAGAATACGTTTTCATAATAGTGTTTGGGATAATATCAAAAAACTTAAAACCTATAAAACAGATTCTGTAAACCAAAAAGAAGCAACTAAGCCGATTGATTCTACATTTATAAAAGACCCAAAGACTATTAAAAAGACTATAATTGAAAACTTAAAAGAGCGTGCACAAATGGAAGAAAACGCTATAAAAACCATTTTTGGATTGGATAAAGGATTAGCGATCGAAATAATGTTTGTACAATCAATTTTTAGCTATATTAAAAGTACTCAAAAGCCATTTAGTGAAAATGAAATAAAGGACCTTAAAAATAAAATTTCAAATGAATTTATTGCAAATTATTTGGTTGTATTTAATGAAAATAAAAAAAGTAACATTGAAGAAAACCTTGTTGCCAATAAGACTAAAACTGGATATTTCGTCAATGAAACCCCTAAAAATGAAGGAGATAAATTATTTGAAGCAATGATGAAGAAATACAAAGGAAAAGTGGTTTTTGTAGACTTTTGGGCAACTTGGTGTGGACCTTGTCGCAGTGGTATTGAAAAAATCAAACCTTTGAAAGAAGAATTAAAAAATGAAGCTATCCAATTTGTATATATAACCAATGATACTTCGCCTATTGATACATGGAATATGATGATACCCGATATCAAGGGAGAGCACTACAAAGTTTCAAAAGACGAATGGAATTATTTAGCTTCAAAATTCAACATTGGTGGTATACCACATTATTTACTTGTGGATAAAAATGGAAATGTGGTTAAAAACAAAATGCATCCATCGTCCAACGAAGAATTGAAAAGCATTTTCAATGAATACCTTAAAAGTAATTAGGTTTATTCCAACACTAATAAATTTACAAGGTAAAATCGACGTAAATACAGATTTTAACGCCAAAAAGCCTTTGACCAAAATCAAAGGCTTTTAATTTAAACATTATGTCCATTTTCATTTCAAAAACCTCAAAAGCTTTTCTAGAACAAAAAAACATTTTATATCATTTTTACATAAATTTGTTTTAATTTGAAATTTAAGAAACATCAATAATGCATATCAAAAAAGTATTTGCAATAATTATTTATTTATTGGTAACAGCAAACAGGTTAGATGCTCAAAAAAACAAGCCTCAAACTCCCGTTGAGCCAACAAAAACTGACTCTACTTTAGAAATAGACGATTTTGTATTACAACAAGTTTACGACTGGAAAATACCAGGCTGTGCTATCGCAATTATAAAAAATGGTAAAATATTCCATACCAAAGGTTACGAATTTAGAAACTTAGAAAAAAAAGCACTATTCAGCCCAAAAACCATTTTTCCTATTGGGCAATGTTCTATGGCTTTTACATCAACAGCTTTAGGCATTTTGGCAGACGACGGCAAAATAGACTGGAACAAACCTGTAAAATATTACCTTCCCGAATTCGAATTAAAAGACAATGATTTAAGTGCCAAAATCACTGTAAAAGATTTACTTTCACACAGGTCTGGGTTGCCACAGCATGATAATTTATGGCTCAATACAACACTCACAAAAAATGAAATTTTTGACAGATTAAAACATTTGCCCACTCCAGCCTATCGCTCAGAAAACTATCAGTACAATCAGTTAATGTATTTAGTGGCAGGTTTTTTAATCGAAAAAATTAGCCTAAGAAAATACGAAGATTTTATTAAAGAACGTATTCTTTTGCCTTTGGAAATGAATACTACACTTTTTAGTACAGCCGAAATGACTAAATCAATTGATTTTGCACTTTCGTATGATGTCAATAACAAAAAAATTGGTTTTGAAAGCAATATAGATGCCATGCTTCCTGCTGCTGGTATCAAATCCAATACTATGGATTTGTCAAATTGGTTGATAATGTTGCTCAATAAAGGTAAATTCAAAAACTACAAAATCATTTCCGAAAAAAACCTAAAAGCTATCAGCACCCCTTTGGCAGTAATATTGCCCATAAACGACAAATATCCTGAACTAGGCTATGCCACCACTGGCATGGGTTGGAACATCAATACATACCGTGGAGCTATTTTTAAACAAGCCGTAGGCAAAGTAGAAGGCTATTGTAGTAGCGTTACTTATTTTCCAAACGACGATTTAGGAATCATCGTCACCACCAATACCCAAGCCTATGACAATTATTTTAACACACTCATCACCAATCACTTATCAGATTATTTTCTTGAACTTGACGAAACTGCCTGGGATGTTCTTATAAAGTCTGATTTTGAAGAAAATGTCATACAAAAAGAAGAAAAAGACGTAAAAAGCCAATCAAATAGAAAAATAGGTGCTATGCCAACAAAACCATTAGCAGATTTTGTAGGCGAATATGAAAATATTGCTTACGGAAAATTAACTATAAGCACCAAGGATAGTAGCCTAAATTGTAACTTTCATAAAGTTGATTTTGGTTTAAACAATTATCATTATAATGTGTTTGAAGGTAGCAAGGAATTCAAAAATTGTACTTTTGAGTTTAAAGAAAATCAACAACTTACAGTAACTTTTCCGCTATCTGGTGAAATAGAATTCATCAGAAAACCATAAGTTTGATAGAAACATAGCTTATAATAATGCTATTTTGTATATTTGATTTTAGAATTTTCAAAGATTTACTTATTTTAAAAAATCCAACAAAGATGAATTTTAAAGACGTATTCAAGTTAGGCGAAGTATTCGAATACTTTGTAAAAGTATTCCAAAAGCCAGACCCAAATAAAAAATCAAATTTTAGTCTTAAGGCTATGCATACCATCAATAAAATATCGATATTGATGTTTTTGATGTGCCTTTTGGTTATGATTTACCGCTTTATAACTCGGCAATAAAATGCAACATTTAGAAGAATTTAGAGACTATTGTTTGTCGCTAAAAGCAGTATCCGAAAGCACACCTTTTGGACCTGACACGCTGGTTTTTAAGGTTATGAATAAAATGTTTGCCCTTACTGGTTTAGAATCCGATGATTTTAAAGTAAACCTTAAATGTAATCCTGAATGGGCGGTACAATTACGATCAGAATCTGAATATATACAACCTGGTTATCACCAAAATAAAAAACATTGGAATACAGTAGATTTCAAACATATTCCTGAAATGCAGAAAAAACTTTTGATTCTCCATTCTTATGAATTGGTAATTGCCACTTTTACCAAAGCCGAAAAAATAGCTTTCAACTCATTAAATGAATGATATAAGTAAGAATTTTTTCATCAATAATCTTAAAAAATCTTAATTTTTAAAGGATTACAGCTTAAAAACATTGTCAATTTGATACAATTTGGCTTATTTTTGTACTGTGAAAAGAAAAATCCTCCTTATACTAACTACCGTTATCTCCCATTTAAGTTTATTTGGGCAAAGTATACCACAGCTACCTAGGCAAAACAACAACCCTGGTACTTTTGGAAATCAAAGTAATTTTCCAAACCCCAATACCAATAATAACGCACCTAAAATTACGCCAAAAGGCACAGGGAGAGGCGGATTAGATGATTCTACTAAAATAATTTACGGCCCAAATACTGTAAAATACATATTGGAAAATGATGTTTTAAACAATAAAAAAACGTTTTACAACATTGATACTTTATTAAATAATTTTCATAATTTTTCAGCACTTGCACAGTCTGGACATTTATACCAAGATCTCGGCATTGTAGGAACAGCATCCAAGCCTATTTACTACCAAGCTCCTAGCCAAATCGGTGCTATGATGGGTTATGATGCATTTAGCTTATATGCTTATAAATCTGATGAAGTAAAATATTTCAAAACCAAGTCACCTTTTACTAATTTGAAATTTGTTCAGGGCGGAAACGGTCAAAATTTTATAGATTTTGATATGAATAGAAATGTAGATTCACTGTGGAATGTGGGTTTCTGTTTTAGACGTATGACCGCTGAAAAACAATTGATTGATAACCTCACACAGGCTGGTAATAACAATTTGTTAGGTCAATGGAAATTCTTGATACACTCTAACTTTCAATCTATAAACAAAAAATACTTATTAATGACTCACCTTAACTACAACGATTACAACTATGTAGAACAAGGTGGCGTAAGCGGTATAGGGACAAAGTCTAATGAAGAAATTTTATCTTTCGATCAAAATAATGCTATTTTTGAAGACGGAGCTGCTTCTGGAAGAGATAGGTTTGTAAACCTTCATGCGTATCATGAATACACAGGATACAAAGGTTTACACATATTTCAATCTATTGATTACCAGTGGCATAAAGTTCAATACATTGACAAAGGTTTTTTGGGTAGGATAGATTATTATGGTAAAAACTATAGCCAAGTAGATGCATCACAAGCTGACTCTTTGTACAATGAAACTGTTTTTAAGGTATTTGAATTAAAAACTGGTTTAAAAGGAATTTATAAAGGTTTCAATTATAGGGTGCATGCAAAACAGCGTTTTTATAGCAATAGAACATTTTTTTACAAAAATAGTTTGTCTAGCAACGAGAATTTCTTGGGAATTTGGTTGGCACAAAACCTCACAAAAACATCTAGATTTTGGGGAGAGTTTGAATATTTATTGGGAAAAGACACCAAACTTATAGGAGAATATTACAGTAAAAACATTGTTTTGAACGCTAAAATCATCAGCAGCTCTCCTACCCTTTCACAACAATTGATGTGGAATAATTCTTTCAGATGGGAAAACCAAAACGATAGTTTAAAAAATGTAAAAAATACTGAAGTAAACTTTAAATCTACACATCAAATCGGGAATTTAAAAATACAACCAAGTGCTACTCTACAGTGGATACAAGATTATATTTACTTTGACAATAAAGCTACTCTTCAGCAAAGCAATATTCTTCAAACTGTGTTTAGAATTGGTGGAGAGATAAGCTATAAAAAAGGAATATTAGGTGTTTATAATCAATTGCTTATCAATACTACTAACAAAAATAGTTTATTAAGAATGCCTAATTTATTTGTAAACTCTCGTGTTACAGCAGACGTACTTTATAAGAAAAAATTATACATTCAGTTTGGGCTCGAAGCATTTTATAAGTCGGGCTATAAGATAGATGCATATATGCCTGCTACTCAACAATTTTACTTGAGCGAAGCTTCGCCTTCAAACGAAAATAACAGCTTTCAAACAGATGCATTTGCCAATTTAAGAATCAATAGAGTTAGGCTATTTTTCAAATATTCTCATCTCAATAAAGCCATTGGTTTGAATAAATATTATGGTTACTTCGCTGGCCCACAACACTTAGCATCAGAAGATTTGTTTGGTTTTGGTGTACAGTGGTTGCTTTTTGATTAGGCTAATAAGAGTATATTTATTAAAAATTGAATTCTATTTCTTTTATAAAATAACTTGATTGCTGATTTAATAAAATAGTAAATTAACTACTGAACCATGAGATTGCAACCTCTTTGGTCTGAGTTATCAAATCTGCCTATTATTTTAAAATAGTTAGCAGATTCATCTACATAAACAGCCAAATCTTTGGTTTCTATAAAACTCACTGAGTCTACATTTGCCAAATCTATGCAATTTACACCACCCGTTTTAGTTTTATTGTTTTTATCTAAAATAGAAAAAGGGTCGTTTATTTCTCTAAGAAGCAATTTTAATGTATCTGAAATCTCAAAAATGCCATTTCCCTTTGAATAAGCTTGTGAGAGCAACTCAGTCATTCCATATTCCGAAAATATTTCGGTTCTGTAAAAAGATTGCTTTAAAATAGCATGCACTTCGTCTCTTATCATTTCTGTTCTTTTACCTTTCATGCCACCTGTTTCCATTACCATCAATTGATTGTTGTACTTCAAAAAAGACAAATCCGCATCACTTTCGGCTAAATCCAATAAAGCGTAGGTAACTCCTATCAACAATATTTTTCGATTGGGATATTGTTGAATAGCACTTTTTATGGTCTTTACCAAAGCCTTTAAATCATGTATAAAAAAACCACTTAAATCATTTCCCGATTGTGAAATAAAATGCTGTACCATATACACTAACGAAGATTCACCTCTTTCAAGATAGGAAGGCAACAAAGCAAGCACTATGGTTTGATTGAGTGGCTGATAAGTTTTTTCGAATTGTTTTGTAGCAATTTGCAAATAAAAATCTGGGTCATTTACGATGTGTTTACTGGTAACTTGCCCAGTTGTGCCACTACTTTTGAAAGTTACTGTCTGTGAAGTTTCAGGATTAGAAAGTATTGTGTGTTTTTTGAAAAAATCAATGGGTAAAAAAGGTATTTGATTTAAACTTTTTATTTCTTCTAAATTGATATTCAACGTGTTGATATATTTTTTGTATATTTCACAGTTTTCTGATTGGTATTCGAAAATATCAAGAGCCAATTCGTTAAAATTTTCTTTTGTTACAGCCAATACTTTATTTTTCAGAATTTCGTTTTGCTTCATGATGATTTCATTGATTTAATACAAAATTAGCCGAACTAAAAGATTTTTTTGGTATTTTTGATTAAATTATAGTCTATTTTAATTTATTTTAATTGAAAAAAATACGAATGAATAAGCCACAGTTTGCCAAATCTATTTTTACGTTTTCTTTAGCCCTTGTTTTTTTTAGTTGCGTAGAAGTACCTACTTTCAGCGAAGTGCCCGAAATTTCAAATGCTCGTATTGCAAAGTTTGTTGTAAACAATGCTCAGTTTGGTTTATTAGATTCTTTACGTATTTCGTTTGACTTCAAAGATGGAGATGGTAATATTGGGGATTCTATTGTAGGCAACAATGACTTTACTTTATTAAAAGAAAACATAATCGGAGGTGATACAGTTTTAGACAATAATAGTAAACCTACAGTTAAGTTCAAATACGCATTTGACCCAAAGCTTAAAAATAGCCCTATCTCAGGCACAGTTACATTTTATTACAGCGAAGCCCAAGCCTTGAATCCTAGAGCAAACGATACTACAAGGTATTCTATTCAAATAATGGACAGAAAAAGAAATCTAAGTAACAAAATTTACACTTCTTTTATAGTTTTAAACGAGAGATAATTCTATTTATTATCATTTTTCATTCATTCAAAAGGCATTTAGGGCATATTTTGTTATATTCGTAGATTCGGTTTTAGAAAATAACAAACAATCTAAATGTCTACACTTTTGAATAAACTTGGTTCAATATATTTTTGGAAACAAAATGCTTTTTTGTTGATTGGCATTACCACCTTGTTTTGGGTAATTTACAAGCAGTCTAACAATAAAATTTATAACAAATCTGGACAATCTGAAAAGTATTATTTAGATGTAAAAAACAGACTTTCT
>JAGNSI010000250.1 GCA_017988135.1 Pseudarcicella sp. | reverse complement strand
TATGGAAAGATATTCACTGCAGAGAAGCATTTTGGGAGACTATTACTTTGCTCGAAACCAATGCAGATAGCAATTTAAAAGGTATTTTTCATTGTTTTTCGGGAGGAATAGAAGAAGCAAATAAGGTAATAGAAATGGGTTTCTTGTTGGGAATAGGAGGGGTTCTTACCTTCAAAAATGCAGGTTTAGATAAAATTATCGAAAAAATAGATCTACAGCATATTGTTTTAGAAACAGACGCTCCCTATTTGGCACCCGTTCCTTACAGAGGCAAAAGAAACGAAAGTGCATATCTATTTCCGATTGCTCAAAAATTAGCAGATTTACATCAAATTTCTATTGAAGAAGTAGCAAAAATTACCAGTCAAAATGCTCGTAATTTATTGATGAGATAAGAAAAACAATGCCAATAAAATTAGAAATTTCTAATTTATTGGCATTGTTTAAAACGATTTTTGGCAATTAATATGTTTTTTGACTTGGAATAGTTCTTATTATTAAATAACCAATCAGGAAAATAAAACTTAAAAAAAGCACACTCAAACGCATACTACCAGTAATTTGAGTGATAAAGCCAAATGCGAAAGTACCCAATACTGTAGAAATCCTGTCGCAAACATCATAAAAGCTAAAATAGGAAGCTACATCATGCGTGTCTTTGGGTAATAATTTTGCATAAGTAGACCTAGACAAAGATTGTACGCCACCCATCACAAAACCAATTCCTACTGCCAAACCATAAAATTCGTTGCGAGTATACACAAAATAAGCCGCTATACAAACAACAATCCAAACCAATATAATATAAGAAATAGACTTTGTATTACCCACTTTATTCGAAATCAAAGAGAAAATGTATGCACCAAATATGGCCACTAATTGTATCAATAAAATAGTGATTATCAGTGAGTCTGTAGGTAAGTGAAGCTCCTCACTTCCAAATAAAGCACCTAAATACATAACCGTTTGTGCACCCATATTATAGAAAAAAAAGCTCAAAAGGAATTTTTTAGTTAATGTAGAATTATTCAGTTCATTGAAAACTTTCTTCAATTCAACAAAACCATTTAAGAGCCAATCTTTATTTTTTTTGCCTATTTTATTGCTTTCTGGTAAATAATAAAAAGGTATTTGGGCAAAAGTAATCCACCAAATCCCTACCGAAAGAAAAGAAATACGAGAAGCTTGTCCATTAGAAATACCACCATACCACTCAGGTTTGAGCACCATAGTGAGGTTCTGAATCAGCAAAATTACACTGCCAATATAGCCCATCGCAAAGCCACGAGCAGAAATACCATCGTACTTGTCTTCTGTGGCAATTTCGGGAATATACGAATTATAAAAAACTATGCTTCCGCCCCAGCCAACTATAGAAAAAATAAAAGCAAAAGTGCCTAAATAGTAGTTTCCTTCGTGAAAAAAATATAAAAGCATACAAGACAAAGCACCCAAATAACAATAAAATTTCATGAACAGTTTTTTTTTGCCGATATAGTCTGCAATGGAAGATACCAAAGGAACAGACAATGCAAGTAGCAAAAAGCCAAAAGAAACCGCATAAGAATACAGTACTTTGTTTGAAATGCTAACCCCCAAAAAATCTAACGTAGTGCTTTTTGACGGCATCATCACTGCAGCTACAGGAAAATAAATAGGAAAAATTGCCGAAGTAATCGTAAGTGAATGTACAGAATTCGCCCAGTCGTAAAAAGTCCAAGCACGAATTGTTTTAGGGTTGTTTTTCACGTAAGTTTTTTTAGTTTGAAAAAAATTAAATTAAAACGCCCATAATTAGGGCAAGTAAAAATAAAAAAAATGGCGTTACTTTATTTGTTTTTAAAATAAGAAAAGTAACCACAATAATTACCAAACTGGTATAATTTGCTTTTTGAACAATAGGAATCAAAAAAGTAAAAGCACCAGCCAATGTAAGTCCAATAGAAGCCGCATTTATACCCATAAGCGATGCCCTAATGCCTCTGTATTGTTTGAGCTGCCCCCAAATTCGATAAACGAAAAATATAAGAAACGTGCCTGGTAAATATATTGCTGCACCTGCTACACTGCCCAACATCTGTTGCCAAAAACCATTTCCTTTCATAATGAGCGTACCTAAATAGGATGTAAATGCAAACACTGGGCCAGGTAAAGTTTGTGAAAGTGACATTCCAGTAAGGAAATCATCTTCTTTTATCAAATGCTTAAATTCAACAAATTCGGTATAAAGAACGGGTGCCAAAACCTGTCCACCGCCAAATACCAAGCTGCCATTTCGATAAAAGTTTTCAAACAACCTGAAAGGTCTATAGTCTGTAAAATGACCTAGTGTAGCAAAAAACACAAATACAAGAACGAATAATAATAAGTTTGCCCAAGGTACTATCATTTTGTGCTTAGGTTTTGGTTCGAAATCTTTGTAGTTGAACGAACTAAAAATACCACCAATAAGCAATACCAAAGGGCAAATCCATGGTGACTCAAAAACAATGGTAAGGACAGCAGACACAATCATTATCAAAACGCCATCGTAT
>JAGNSI010000249.1 GCA_017988135.1 Pseudarcicella sp. | reverse complement strand
ATATAAAAAATAGCACAATGGCAATTCTGTAAAATAGTCCAGTGGCTATAAGCAAACTCAAAAAAATCAAAACGTAGAAAACCCAATAAATAAACGGTTCGGGCAAAGGTTTTATCCACTCAAAACCGTAAAATGAAAAAAAGTATATAGGTTTTACATAAAAATCGGTAATCCAACCCTTAGCAATAAAGCGTAGCTCTGCTACCATCATCAGCAATCCAAAACAGATTCTGAAAAATGCCAATGAATGGTAGTATTTTTGAATTTCTTTCAATAGAATTTATAGAATTAATCGCCATCAGAGTCGCTAAAAATTACTCGAATGTCCAGCTGCGACATCATGTCTGTATACAAGAAAACGAGTGTTCTTTTTGATATTTTATAGATGTCTTCCATTTCCTTGTTGTCGGTAATTACACTTTCATTGATGGGTTTAGAGAGCTTTGTAACTTTGGATTTTAAGCTAGCAAAATAATATTTTAAAGAATCGCTAGCTAGTACATTTTTGCCATTATCAATATTACCACCTGCTGTGCTTAGATTCATCAAATCATCTAAACCTTTTCCGTTGTTGTTTGTAGAAGTGTTTCCTGTAAAAACACTTTCTAAAGCATTTATTTCGGATACAAGTAATTGATTGCCAAAATTAGAGTAGCGTATGGCACTGTCTGGCTGTGGTACAGAATTGTTTCTTGATCCCAATGGTAATCCTATACGTTCGTCTCTGATGGTATGCATCATTTCCAGCATTTTGTTGGTCAATTTAGACAAAGATGAGTTTATTTCTCTACTTTTTTCGTTTTTAAAAATAGTTGCATATTCTGTTTTCCACTCAGTATTTACTTTTGTAGCAATGTTTAAGATTTCTTCAGAAACGGCAATCATATAGTTGGCCTTTTTCTCTAACAAATTGGTATCATGTGACGAGAAAATCAAGTACTCTAATGCCTCTAAGCTTTTTGCATAGTTGGGTGTTTTGATGATAAAATCTGAATTAATAGCTTCATTTGCTTTCAATATGGATTCTATTTTTTGGGTTTTGGCTTTTTCATCTAGTATGAGATGATACAGGTTATTTCCAATAGGACCAGCTTCAAATACTTTCGCTTTGTTCCATGCCAAAGCTAAATTTTTCCAGTTTTCTTTGGCTTGAGTGATTTTTGTTGGGTCAGATTTCAATCCTTTAAGTGTGTTATTTAGCAGCCTAGCATTATTTTCTAGCTCTTCAAAAGCTGGTAAAGCAAAATTGTCTGCCAAGTTGTTTAATACCAGCTGATTACTTACAATATCTACAGGTTCTTTTTCTACTTTGCAAGCATAAAATGTTATGAAGCATGCTATAGCTGAAACGGAAATGAATATTTTAGAATACTTTTTCATTATTTATTATGGTTGAACTGTTGTTTATAAACTCTCTATAAACTGCAAAAGTTTTTCTCTATTTGCTTTTGTTAAATTTTTAAATTTATCTTTTGATTTTTCTGCTTCTCCTCCATGCCAAAGTATGGCTTCTTCTATGTTTCTAGCTCTGCCATCATGTAGCATAAAAGTGTGTTTGTTCACTGTTTTCTGGAGACCTATTCCCCATAATGGCGGTGTTCTCCATTCTTTACCATTGGCTTCAAAGTCGGGTCTGTTGTCTGCCAAATCGTCGCCCATGTCGTGTATTAGCAAATCGCTGTATGGTCTTATGGTTTGGTTGGCAAGTTGTGTTGGCGTGGCTGTATTTCCTGTTTTTATTTCAGTAACATGGCAACTATTACAGTTGATTGTGGTGAAAAGTTTTTTTCCTTCCAATATGGTTGCATTATTTGGATTTCTTTGTGCTGGAACGGCCAATGATTTAATGTAAAATATTACATTTTCTAGTTGTTCATCTGTAATTTCTGGGTTTCCTCCATTTGGGATATTTTCGAAAAAAGCTTTTTGATTCAGCCCATAATTTTCAATTGAAAATACCGATGAAGTAATACCTATATCGCCATTAAAGGCACTTGCTGTTTGTTGTTTGATATTGGGTTGGTTGGCTTTCCATCCAAATCTTCCTTTTACTTTTTTTTGTAAAACGTCGTCCCAAACTATATTTCTTTTGCCTGATATTCCATCATTATTGGTATCGTTTTCGTCTGTGAAGTTATCTAAAGTTTGTTCATCTATAGATTCTAGAAGTCCTAATCCAGTCATTGGAGGTGCAATTCTAGGAGAAAATAATGTGTTTTTCATTTCGCCATAGTTGAGGTTTGTGAACTGATAGGTCGGTGTTCTCAACGTATAGCTATTGCCATCGGGGTATTGAAAGGTTTTTTCTTGAAAAATTATGTTTACGTTTCCTTCTGCTTTTTGGCTCACTATGGCTTTGTGGTTGAATTGTCCACCATAATTAGGGTCGTCTACGGGTTCGTTGTGTAAGCCACTGAATGGGCTCGAAAGTCTGAAAAGTAAAGCATGGCTAGGTTTTGTTTCGCTGGCAAATGGATTGCTTTTCCCATCTTTTAGATGACAAGCCGAGCATGACTGTCCATTGAATAATGGGCCTAACC
>JAGNSI010000248.1 GCA_017988135.1 Pseudarcicella sp. | reverse complement strand
CTTTAAGCCTATAGCTCGTTTATTCAAAAACAAATTGAAAATTTTTCAACAAATTAAATATTTTGAATGATTCACTTCACATTTTCTTCCTTTATATTGGGTTGTACCCATTTTTCTGTAGTATTTTTGTTTAACATTGGTTGGAATAATACATTTCAACGAGATATAATAATAGCTCAATAAAATAAGTTTTAAACATTAAATTATTCAAAATTGAAATTGAAAAATCTTCACTCTCTATCACTACTATTGATATTTTCAGCATTCTTATTTTTACAAAACTGTAAGCAAACAACACCTCTCAACAAAGAGCAAATTTTAAGCTATTTTTCTGAAAATGAAATGCAACTTAAAGAAGCTTCAACAGAGTTTTTGTTGAAAAATATGTATTCCAAAAATAGTTTTTCAGGAGAAGCACTATCTCAAACTGATAAATTGTACCAAGAATTGGCAACTAAATTCACAGAAAATGACACAATGAATATTGCCATTGCAAGAAAAATATTCGAAAGCACTAAAAATAAGTACAACCAATATATTCAAAGGTCAAGCCTTGTACCTATTTCAGATAGTTCATTGCTCAGCAATAAAGCATTGGCTCAACACATAGAAAACAAAGTGAATGTGTATAAAAATGCAAGCTGGAAAAATAAAATATCTTTAAAAGTGTTTTTTGAATTTCTACTTCCATACAATGCTATCAACGAAACGCCAGAGTTGGAACTCGAGCAAAATATTTTTGCAAAATATCAAAAATTCACAAATTTACACCCTGATGATCCTTATGAAGTAGCTAAAGAAATCTTGAAATTTCAAAAAAAACATTTTATAATAGATCATAAAATTGGTCCTCAGTATGCCTCAGTTACCAAAACAAGCAATCTGATAAACGGAAGAGTAGGCGATTGCAAATCATTTTGTCAAATGATGGTACATATTTTTAGGTCGGTGGGGATACCTGCTACAGTAGATTTTATCCCTAATTGGGCAAATAGAGACGAAAGACATTTTTGGCTTTCGGTGATGGATAAAAATGGTAACATGAAAGACCTTGAAGGTAGCTTGTCATTACAACGTGAAGTTCCAGCTAGCGTAGTTGATTTTTGGAAAAAAGAAGACAATAGGCGAATGCCTAAAGTCTATCGTTACCAGTATTCAAATGATGAATCGTCTAAGAATCAGGAAATAGAAGAATCAAATGCCTTTGAATTGCCTCATGTTTTGGATGTTACTTCTCAATATGTCAAAACATACGATGTTGATATTCAGTTGTTTAAAAACTTAGATTCTACCAAAGTATATATTTGTACATTTGGTAGTGGGCAATGGACGGCAGCTGCCAAGAGTAACCCAATTTACAAAAACAAATCAAGGCTTAATCGTTTAGTAGATAGCGTGATGTATTTGCCAATGATACAAGAATCAAATGGTTTTGTAGCTGTAGGTCATCCATTTTGGATAAACAGTCAGGGGCAAATTCAAGAAATTATTCCATCTGAAAATAAAAAAACTAAACTAAATGTATTTCGGAAATACCCTCTTTTTCCAAGAATTAAAGCTTTTCACGATAGGCTTTTCAATGCACGTTTTCAGGCGTCACATGATAGTACTTTTAAGAAAATTGATTGGGAGTATACTGTAAAATGTTCTCCCGAAAGAACTATGCAAATTCCAGTGAAAACATCTTCAAAGCTAAAATATTGGCGATTGATTTTTCCAGATAAAATATGCGACATTGCCGATTTTAGTTTTGTTTCAGAAAAAGATAGTATTCGCTTTGAAAGTTGTTTTTTAAAAGATAGTAAAAAACAAACAGAGCTAGAAGGTTTAAAAAATGCTTTCGATGGAAATTTAAGCACTTTTTTTTCCCATTTTTGCAAAGCAAAAGGAAGTGAAATACGTTTAAATGTACTTAATTGTCAGTCAATTAAGGCATTGCAGTTTTGCCCAAGAACAGATTTAAATACTATTCAAAAAGGAGATGAATACGAACTATTTTATTGGAATAATACCTTTTGGCAAAGTTTAGAAAGTAAAGTTGCCAAAAATATATCGCTTAACTTTGGTAATGTTCCTGAAGGCGGTTTGTATTTATTGAAAAATTTAAGCAATGGGAAAGAAGAGCGAATATTCCAATATTTAAATGATAAGCAAATTTTTTATTGATTTTTTTGTTAATATTTCGTTTACTCATGAATATTTGCTTGTTTTTATCAAAAATACTAACTGAGAAATTAGTATTAATGAAACCTAAATTTTTATATTTATTCTTTTAATTTACATAGAAGTTTGTTTTTTGTAATTTTTGATTGTTAAATTATATCATGCTGTTATACAGTATGTTGATAGGTTAGATATTTATTTTTTTTTGAATAAATTTTGTTTTAAATTTGTACTTTAATAATATTTACTCATCTAAATAACAATCATGAAGTACTCAATTTTATCTCTTATTCTGTCTATTTGCATACTATCTTGCGAAACTTACGATCCAGCTAAACAAGCCGTAAAAACAAATACAACTACAAGCACAACAACTGGCA
>JAGNSI010000247.1 GCA_017988135.1 Pseudarcicella sp. | reverse complement strand
TGGCTATTGTAGAAGAACAAAAAGCAATTAGTTATATCCCCAAAAACACCAAAAACTTAATAATAACAAGTAATTTACCTAAAAAGAAGCACAAAAGAATCGGGGAAAGAGTTTATGTAGATTATGGCGGTGAAGACTACCTTGGATTTATTACTAGTACAAACTCTGAAAATCAATTTAATATTAGGTTTTATAGTTATACAAATAACGAGACAGACTGGGTAGATGCAAAAGATTTGAAACCCTATACATGCTCACAAAATTTTAATAACAATACCAAAGTAAAGGTGTACTCTACCATTGATGAAAAATGGTTGCCAGCCGAGGTAAAGAAAAAGTATTATTGTTTACATTACATTCATTATGAAGGTTACGGAACCCAGTGGGACGAATGGGTACCAAGCGATAGAATTAAACCTAGAAAATAAAAAAAGGCTCTTGATATACTCGAAGGCACTGAAAAAGTAGTTAGTTTTATAAAATTAGTATAAATCGAATAAGTAAGAACATGATTTTAGCTTATTCGATTTTTTTTATGCTAAGATTTTCGGAATTAATTTATGTGGAGCTGTATAAGGTCATGTGTTCAAAAAGGAGCTTTATATAATTTTTAGCATTTTTTTCATTCATTACATTAGTTTAATGATTCTTTTTAGGTTTACTGTGAAAATAGCCATTGCTCCTTGCATTTGCATATTAGTTATTCCATAAGCTATTGCTCTGTCATAGCCATGTACATTTTTTAATTCGCTATTTTTTGCTTCTATTTTGTATCGATGTTTTGACTTTTCTTTGTAATGTTCTGTTTCTTGAAAAACCGTTTGTTCTTTGTGTAAGTCTGATTTTAACGACACGGAATATGTTTTTGTTTTTGCACCCTCTTTATAACAGCCATTTTTTAAAGGACAGAATTTACATCTTTCTACATCAAAATAATAAGTGTCGACTTGGTTTTCTCCAATATTTTTTTTGCCTTGACGAGCCTTTCTTATAGCTATATAACCTGCAGGACAAACAAACATATCTGCATCTTTATTGTAATCAAACTTATCTTCCTCTTTTCTAAAACCTTGTGTGATGGAAGGGTTTAATCTGGCTACTACCTTAATATTTTGTTGGTCTGCAAGATTAAGATTTTCTTTCCCTGAGTAAGCTGCATCACCAATAATTGTATCAACAGCAATACCATTTTGCTGACTTATTTCTAAAAGCTTGGGCAGTTCAGGCCCATCTCCTTTTTCTCCTGATGTTACCACAGCAGCCGTTATGATACGTTCTTCAGTCATTGCTAAATGAGTTTTATAACCAAAGAATGAGCTGTTGGCAGATTTATGTCCCGTTTTAGCATCCGCATCTTTTGATAATATGAAATTTTCTTGGGTGTCTTCTACCGTTTCTTTTAGCAGGTTTAATTTTTCACTTACAGCTGGTATGGAACAGATAGATGGTTCATTTTCTAGTAAGTTTTCTAAGGTTTTACAATATGCCAATTCCTTTTCCAAATCGTTATCGATATTCTTTTTTGGCATTCGTTGCTTCCATTGATCATCATATAAATAAATCGTTTTACGAAGTATTTTAGAACGCTCTTTCAACACCTCTATTGCTGAAAATGGATTAGACCTTGACAAAGTATGTGTAGCATCAACTATGATGGATTTTGAACGAATAATTCCTTTTTCAATGGCTATCGTTACTGTTTTGTTTATCAATAAATTTAATAGGTCGGTATCTTTTAAACGTAGTTTTCTAAATTTTGTTAAGGAACTTGAATTAATAACCGCTTCTTCCGGTGTCATTTCTAAAAAATATTTAAACGACATATCATATCGAGAACGTTCCACCACATCGACATCAGAAACTGCATAAATTGATTTCAATAACAAATATTTAAACATGCGAATGGGGCTTTCTGCAATACGCCCATTAGTAGAACAATATTTATCAACCAATTCTTTATAAATAAATGAAAAGTCAATCAACTCATTAATTTTCCTAAGCAAATTTTCCTTAGGAACTATTAAGTCATATAAGTCAGAAAAAGTACTTAACTGAATTTTTTGTTGCTGTAATAACATTTTTTGCCCTTTAGTTACAACATTAAGATACCAAAAAAGGAGCAATAAACCTTAATTTATTGCTCCTTTTTTTATACAAACTTAAAAAGACTTTTTCAGTGCCCTCAAAAAATTAAGCTCTTTTTTTTATAAATACATTTTGAGTTGACTTAAACATGAAATACCGAATCCTTTATTACTATATTCAAAATCTTGATCTGAATTTGTAAGATGTAAAAATGGAATTCCGACATTCAAAGCCCCCTTGATATCTGCAAAATAATTATCACCTACCATTACCGAATTAGACTTTAGAGCACCTGTATCGTTTAAAGCAAACTCAAAAATCAAAGGATCTGGTTTTAGGGCATTTGCTTTTTCGTTGGTAATTACTTTATCAAAGTAATTTAATATTCCAGCACTTTGCATTTTTTTTATTTGAATATGATGAAAACCATTACTCAAAATATGCAAATTATACTTAGCC
>JAGNSI010000018.1 GCA_017988135.1 Pseudarcicella sp. | reverse complement strand
CCTTTGCTTTACAAATTTAAATATCAATTTTTAATATTTTGTTTTATTTCAAATCGCCTTTGCTTTACAAATTCAAATGTTATTTTAAAATATTCAATAAATACTGTCCATAACCGCTTTTCACTAATGGTGCTGCTATTTTTTGGAGTTGTTCTTTGTTTATATAACCCATTCTATAGGCTACTTCTTCTATACAACCCACTTTGAGTGCTTGCCTTTCTTCTATAACCTGAACAAACTGTCCTGCTTGCATGAGTGATGCGAAAGTACCAGTGTCTAGCCAAGCAGTTCCACGATTCAGAATACCTACTTTTAGTTTACCTCTTTTGAGATATTCTTTGTTGATGTCTGTAATTTCGTATTCACCACGGGCTGATGGTTGTATGTTTTTGGCTATTTCAACCACTGAATTATCATAAAAATACAAGCCAGGAACGGCGTAGTTTGATTTTGGTTGTATTGGTTTTTCTTCTATAGAAATTACATTATTATCGTTATCAAATTCTACAACGCCATATCTTTCTGGATCGTGTACTTGATAAGCATATACTACACCACCTTCTGGGTTATTGTTTGACTGTAACAATTTCCCTAAACCACTACCATAAAAAATATTATCTCCAAGCACTAAGGCAACTTTATCGTTACCAATAAATTTTTCGCCAATTACAAAAGCCTGAGCTAATCCATTGGGTAAAGCCTGTTCGGCATATTCAAATTTGCAACCTAGCTGCGAACCATCTCCCAAAAGTTTCTGAAAATGAGGTAAATCGTGTGGAGTAGATATGATGAGTATTTCGCTGATTCCTGCCAACATCAATATAGATAATGGATAGTAAATCATAGGTTTATCATATACAGGCATCAATTGTTTGCTCACTGCTAATGTCAATGGGTGTAGTCTTGTGCCTGAACCTCCAGCCAAAATTATTCCTTTCATATTCTGTTTATTTAGTATATTTTAAAAAAACGCCTGTAATAAATTTACAGGCGTTCTATTTACGAATGCTAAAATACTATTTTTTTAGAAATATTATCTTTCCGCATACATTTTATCGTAATATTTTTGATAATTTCCCGAAGTAACATTCTCTAGCCAAGTTTGATTCTCAAAAAACCAATCTATTGTTTTTTGTAAACCTTCTTCAAATTGCAATGAAGGTTCCCAGTTCAACTCTTTCATTATTTTATTGGCATCTATTGCATATCTAAGGTCGTGTCCAGCACGATCGGTAACGTATGTAATGAGTTGATTGGCTGTGCCTTCTGGTCGGTTCATTTTTTTATCCATCAATTTGCACACCAAATGTACAATGTCAATGTTCTTCCACTCATTAAAACCGCCAATATTGTAAGTGTCTTGATTCTTTCCTTTGTGAAAAACAACGTCAATAGCTCTTGCATGATCTTCTACAAATAGCCAATCTCTTACATTTTCTCCCTTTCCATAAACAGGCAAAGGCTTGTTGTTGAGAATATTATTTATCATCAACGGAATCAATTTTTCTGGAAAATGATTCGGACCATAATTGTTTGAACAATTACTAATAACTATGGGCAAATTATACGTATTTCCATATGCTCTTACAAAATGGTCAGACGAAGCTTTGGATGCAGAATATGGCGAACGTGGATCGTAAGGTGTAGTTTCTAAGAAAAAATCTTCTGGGTTGTGTAATTCGCCATATACTTCGTCTGTAGAAACATGGTAAAAACGTTTTTCGTTTCCTTTGCCACTTGCTATGCAGTCTTTCCAAGTATTTTTTGCAGCATTTAGTAGATTGCAAGTACCAATAACGTTGGTCATCACAAATGCCATCGGATCTGTGATAGATCTATCTACATGAGATTCGGCAGCAAGGTGCACCACGCCGTCGAATTGATGTAATTGAAAAATTTCATTTATAAAATCTGCGTCTACTATATCTCCTTTCAGAAAAGTATAATTTGGCTTGTTTTCAATGTCCGTAATGTTGGCTAAGTTGCCAGCATAAGTCAGTTTATCAAGATTGAAAATTTGATATTCTGGATATTTGTTTACAAAAAGCCTTACTACATGCGAACCAATAAAACCTGCTCCGCCAGTTATTAATATTTTCTTCATTATTATTATTTAGTCACAGATTTGAATTCTGATTTTGTTCAAAAAAAAAATTAAGCAATGATATTTTTTTGCCATTTCCATGCGTCTCTTAACGCTTCTACCAAAGAAAGCTCAGCTGTCCAGCCCAATACATTGTTTGATTTTGTACAGTCTGCATATACCGAAACTACATCACCTTCTCGTCTTGGTTTGGTTTCGTATTCTACCGTTATGCCCGTTGCTTTTTCAAAAGCTGTGATTACTTCCAATACCGAACTACCTTTTCCTGTACCAATATTAAAAATATCGTAATATCTTCCATCACGCTGACTAGTAACTAGTTTTATAGCTGCTACGTGAGCTTTTGCCAAGTCTACCACGTGTATATAGTCTCTTATAGCTGTGCCATCTGGCGTAGGGTAGTCTGTGCCATAAACAGCCAGCTTGCCTCTAATGCCTGCTACAGCCTGTGTAAGAAAAGGCACAAGATTAGCAGGAACTCCCAAAGGTAGTTCGCCTATCAATGCACTTTCGTGAGCACCTATTGGATTGAAATATCTGAGTGATATCGCATGAAAATCGGTAGCACTAGCCACGGTGTCTGTAATAATTTCTTCACAAATTTGTTTGGTGTTTCCGTATGGAGACAATGCTTTTTTAACGGCAGAAGTTTCTGTTACAGGTAAGGTGTCTGGCTCTCCATATACTGTGCAAGAAGACGAAAAAACCAAGTTTTTCACGCCATGTTCTAGCATTTTTTCAAGCATCAAAGCCGTTCCAGCTACATTGTTTTTGTAATATTTCAAAGGCAACTGAACTGATTCTCCTACGGCCTTTGCTGCAGCAAAATGAATGATGCCATCTATTTTTTGTTCTGTAAATACCTTATCCCAAGCTGTAGCGTCTAAAATATCAGCATTATAATATTTTACCGATTTGCCTATGATAGTTTCTATACCTTGAATGGCTTTTTCTTCTGAGTTTGAAAAATTGTCGAGTATAACAGATTCATATCCTGCATTGTGCAATTCCACTATGGTATGTGAACCTATAAATCCTGCTCCGCCAGTAACTAGTATTTTCATCTTGTTGCTTGTTTTTGTTTGATTTTATATTAAATAATCAATCGACTACTTACTTTTTATGAGTTTTTTCTCGCCTGAGAATTTAAATTAGAATGATTTAATACTAAAGAAATAATTCTTTGATAGAAAATTAATTTCACAAATTTAAAACAAACAAGCACCATTAAAAATTTTTTTCTATACTTTTAAGTCAAAAACTATTTTTAACTATTTTCTGACATAAAATGTAATCTTACAATATTAAGATTAATTAGTTTTTTTTAGATTACTCAAAAACGAAATAAATATTGAAAGAATCAGAACTAAAAGCATTAGTATCTTTGCTCGACGACGAAGATTACGAGGTTTCAAGCCACGTTCAAGGCAAAATAAGGTCTTTAGGTGACGAAATAGTGCCTTTTTTGGAAGACCAATGGGCGATGTCTTCGCTTGACCCTACACTTCAAGAAAAAATAGAAAATATCATCCACGAACTTCAGTTTGAGAAAGTAAAAACTCGGATAATAGATTGGAAAGCCAATTATCAGGATGACCTTATCTATGGCATGTGGGCAATAGCGAGCTATCAATATCCTGACTTGAAATTAGATGCTTTAAAACAAAATTTAGATCAAATGTATTACGAAATTTGGGTGAATTTTCAACCAGATGCTCATCCATTAGACCAAATAAAATATATCAATAGTGTGTTTTTTGATAAATTTAAATTCGGCCCAAATATTCGAAGCATACATTCTAGCAACAATTCAATGTTGAACACCGTTTTAGAGTCAAAAAAAGGCAATCCATTATCGCTATGTGTAATATATTTGTACATTGCTCAAAAACTCGGATTGCCAATTTTTGGGGTAAATATGCCCAATCTTTTTGTTCTTACTTATAAGCAAGGTAATCACCAATTTTATATCAACGTATTCAGTAAAGGATTGGTTTTTTCTAAATTTGACATTGATAATTTTATTAAACAACTAAAAATCAAACCTCAAGATTCGTTTTATCAGCCATGCTCAAACACAGATATTTTATATCGAGTGCTGACAAATCTGAAATATTGTTTTGAAAAATCTGGCGAAACCTATAAGCTTGCAGAAATAGATGAGTTACAAAATCTGCTTTCTTGAATTAATTTTTATCTATATTTTTAGTACAAAACAAACATAAAACCGTTTTGAATTTTTAAAATAGCTTAAAAAAATTGTGTTTATTTTAGGCTAATGCGTATTTTTGTAAAACAATTACAAAACAAATTTTTTATAATTTTTGAGATAATTCAATGAATCAATTTTTATCAGTAAAAGACGCTTACAATGTAGATCAATTGGTAAAAGAAGCACTTTTGGCAAAAAAGACACCATTTGCAGACAAACATTTAGGCAAAAACAGAACTATTGGTTTATTGTTTTTTAATGCAAGCTTGCGTACTAGGCTCAGTACCCAAAGAGCAGCTCAAAACTTAGGCATGGAAGTAATTGTGATGAACGTTGGTGCAGACTCTTGGCAACTAGAAATGCAAGACGGAGCCGTTATGAGTGGCGATAAAGCAGAGCACGTAAAAGAAGCTGCCGCAGTAGTAGGGCAATATTGCGATATTGTGGGTGTGAGAAGTTTCCCTACACTGGTTGACCGTGAGGCAGACTATGCCGAAACTGTTATGTCGCAATTTCGTAAATACGTAAACAGACCGTTGTTAAGCCTAGAGTCGTCTACCCGACACCCACTACAATCGCTTACCGATCTCATAACGATAGAAGAAACAAAAACAAAAAAACGCCCCAAAGTAGTACTTAGCTGGGCACCACACGTAAAAGCATTACCTCAATGCGTACCTAATTCGTTTGCTGAATGGATGAATATCGCCGACGTAGACTTTGTGATTACTCATCCCGAAGGCTACGACTTAGCACCCGAATTTGTAGGAAATGCCAAAGTGACAAACAATCAAAATGAAGCATTTGAGGGAGCTGATTTTATTTATGCCAAAAATTGGTCATCTTACCAAGATTACGGAAAAATACTAAGCCAAGACCCAAGCTGGATGATAAGTACTCAAAAAATGGCACTGACCAATAATGCCAAATTTATGCACTGCTTACCAGTAAGAAGAAACGTGGTGGTAGAAGATGCGGTTTTGGATTCGCCCAACTCATTGGTGATACAACAAGCTGGCAACAGAGTTTGGGCAGCACAAGTAGTCATCAAAGAAATGTTGATTAGTTTACTCAAAAGAGAAAGTCCATATTTATTTTAGGAAATAACATATACTTTATAATATTAAATCATTGTTTGAGCAATGATTTTTTTTTAAACAATAAAAATGAAACTTACAGTAGTAAAAATTGGCGGAAACGTAATAGACGATGAAAATCTTTTGAAAGCATTTTTAAAAGACTTTTCCCAATTGCCATCTCCCAAAATACTCATACATGGAGGAGGTAAAATAGCCACACAAATAGCAAAAAAACTATCTATAGAAACTGTTATGATAGAAGGTCGCAGAGTAACCGACCAAGCTATGCTTGATGTGGTAACAATGGTTTACGGTGGGCTTGTCAATAAAAAAATTGTAGCTCAAATGCAATCGCTACAAAACAATGCGATAGGTCTAACAGGGGCAGATGGCGGAGCAGTATTGTCACAAAAACGTAATCCTAATCCTATAGACTATGGCTATGTGGGAGATATAAAAACAGTAAATGTAGAATTTATAAATAGTTTGTTGTTGCAAAATATAGTTCCTGTTTTTGCACCGCTTACACACGACAATGAAGGCAATATTCTCAATACCAATGCCGATACACAAGCCCAAGCTATTGCTCAAGCACTTACAAAATTGTATGAAGTGACATTGGTTTATTGTTTTGAAAAAAAAGGAGTTTTAAGAGATATTAATGACGAAAATTCAGTAATTACACATATTAACCCTGAAATATATCAAAATCTAAAATCAGAAAATGTCATATTTGAAGGCATGATACCTAAACTTGATAATGCATTTAAAGCTATCAACGAAGGCGTACAAAAAGTACTTATTTGTCATGCAGAAGCCATTAAAACTGCTTGTACCCATCAACCTTTAGGTACTTTATTACAAAAAAACTGAGCAATGAAATATCCAGAAATACAATATATTGAAGCTGTAGAATTGCTAAAAAAAATGATTCAAACACCTTCTTTTAGCAAAGAAGAAAATATTACTGCCGATATTATCCAAATTTTTTTGGAAAACAAAAGAATCAAAACACACCGAAAGCAAAATAATGTATGGGCATATAATCTTTTTTATGATGAAACATTGCCCACTATTTTGCTCAATTCTCATCACGATACAGTAAAGCCAAATTCAACATGGACTTTAGATCCATTCGAAGCAAAAGTTGCAAATGATCAACTCTTTGGATTAGGCAGTAATGATGCAGGAGCAAGTTTGGTAAGCTTGATAAGTACTTTTTGTTTTTTTTATGAACAAAAAAACTTGAAGTATAATATACTTTTGGTAGCCTCAGCTGAAGAAGAAATTTCAGGTAAAAATGGAATTGATTTATTGATTCAAGAAAAAGATTTGCCTGCAATAGATTTTGCCATTGTCGGTGAGCCTACAGAAATGAACCTAGCTATTGCCGAAAAAGGATTGATGGTACTAGACTGTATCGCAAGAGGTAAAGCTGGGCATGCTGCAAGAGAAGAAGGTGAAAATGCCATTACCAAGGCAATGAAAGACATCGAGTGGTTCAACACTTTTCGTTTTCCAAGAAAATCTACAACTCTAGGAGAAATGAAAATGAGCGTAACTTTGATTAATGCAGGAAAACAACACAATGTTGTGCCAGATACCTGTGTTTTTACAGTGGATTGTCGTATTACAGAACAATATTCATTAGAAGAAACATTGCAAATAGTACGTCAGCATGTCAGTTCAGAAGTGCAACCAAGGTCTATGCGATTGAAATCTTCTTCTATAGATATGTCTCATCCTATAGTGCAAGCAGGAATGAAATTAGGGAAAAGCACTTATGGTTCACCTACTATGTCTGATCAAGCATTACTAAATTGTTCATCTTTAAAAATGGGCCCAGGGAAGTCTGAGCGTTCACATACAGCAGATGAATTTATATTGCTATCTGAAATCGAACAAGCAATTGGTCAATACATAGAAATGTTAATGTTTGTTATTTATTGACGCTTAAAGATAATTTATTGTAAATTCACAACGTTTTATTAATAATATTAAAAGGAAATTGAGTTTATAGCTTTTGAAATTTTCAGATAAATTCAAATTCTTTTTAAATAAAAATGTTCTATTTATTACCAATTACAAACAAAAAAATCAAACAATGAAACTAATCAAATTTCTACCCTTTGTGGCTTTATTTGCAATAGCAATGGTAGCTTTCACTTTTAAGCAAACTCCAAAAGCAACCAAAGGCGTTAATTTTTTTCACGGTACTTTTAAAGAAGCTCTAGCAAAAGCAAAAAAAGAAAATAAATTGGTGATGATGGATTGCTACACAGTTTGGTGTGGGCCATGCAAGATGCTAAAAAGTAAAGTTTTCACAGATAAAGGATTGGGCGATGTAATGAATAGCAAATATGTGTGTATAGCTGTAGATTACGAAAATGGCGAAGGTCCAGCTATTGCTGAAAAATATCCTGTAGAAGGCTTTCCAACCTTATTTTTTATGGATGCCAACGGAAAAGTAAAAAAGAAAGTAGTTGGAGTACCAAACGGTAATCCTGTTGCAGCACTTACAGAACTAGCTAAAAGTATCAAATAGTATATCTTAAATAGCAATGTTTTGTTCATAAAAAAATCCCAGTCTCGGCTGGGATTTTTTTGTTAAAGAATTATTTATTATCACCTAATAAATTTTCATCTTTTGCTTGCACTTTGTAATCGTGCAATTGTACAGGATTGTCAGACGCTTTTCTAGTTTTAATATTCAATACTTCTACCAAAAGAGAAAAAGCGATAGCAAAATACAAATACCCTTTAGGTATAGTACCTACATGAGAACCCAAAAGTGATAAGTCAGCATTGTGAGCACCTTCGGCAATTAGCATAAAACCAATCATAATCAAAAAAGACAAACCCAACATCTGTATAGATGGATGTTTGTTTACAAAGGCACCCACAGGTCCAGAAAACAGCATCATGATGATAATAGACAAAACTACAGCAATCATCATAATAGGTATATTTTGCGTAAGTCCTATTGCTGTAAGAATAGAGTCGATTGAAAATACCACATTGATAAGTGCAATTTGCACTACCACGGCAGATAGTTTTTCAGAAGCAGTACCTTTAGGTTTATCAACATGGTCGTCTTCAAGGTTAGATTCTAACTTGTGGTGAATCTCTGAAGTTGCTTTATAAAGTAAAAACAAACCACCAATAAATAAAATTAAACTTTGACCCGACACAGCAGCCTTTAGCCAACCCATATCAATATGTGTAAAAGGTTCTTGTAAAGAAATGATGAATTTCAAGCCAAATAAAAGCAAAATTCTGAAAGACATTGCCAGCATCATACCAATGTTTCGGGCTTTAGGTTGGTCTTTTTTAGATAATTTGTTTGCCGCAATAGAAATGAAAATAATGTTGTCGATACCCAAAACTATTTCTAAAAAAGTAAGAGTAACTAAACTTATAATTCCGTCTGTAGTCAATAAATGCTCAAGCATAATGAATAGTATTTATAATAAATGATAAAATAGATATTTACAAATATGTAAAAAAATAGTGATTTTATGCGTTTTAAGTTGAGTATAAAAATAAATAATATTTTTTTTAAGATGTAAATATTTGAAAATAAATCATTTAAAAAATAATGTGAATTTTATTACCAAAATCATTTGTTTTGTAATCTCAAAAGTGATAATTTTGCACCACGATATTCTTAAAAGGTCTTATAGCTCAGCTGGTTCAGAGCACCTGCCTTACAAGCAGGGGGTCCTAGGTTCGAATCCTAGTGGGACCACCACTTTTTAGAATTATTGGTCTTATAGCTCAGCTGGTTCAGAGCACCTGCCTTACAAGCAGGGGGTCCTAGGTTCGAATCCTAGTGGGACCACACAAAAATCCTTTACAGAAATGTAAAGGATTTTTTTTGTTTAATAGTTTTAAAATCATAGAAATTTCAATAATTTGATTTTTTAATAATTGCGAAATATTTATTTTAAATTCATATCTTCAAGTGCTTTTTCAGAAACTATGATGATAGTATGTATTTTGATATTTTTGTAATATGATTTCACAACAACAAGTAGATGTAATTATTAACACATTAAAGCCATTTAGACCAATTAAGATTGGGATTTTTGGCTCTTATTCTCGTGATGAAAACACTGAGGAAAGCGATATAGATATTTTATATTCTTTTGAAGAAGCAATAGGATTGTTTAAGCTCATTAGAATTAAAGATGATTTGGAGCAAAAACTAAATAAAAAAATTGATTTGGTTTCTGAAAAATATGCACATCCTAAGTTAAAACCATTAATTCTTAAAGATTTAAAAGTAATTTATGGAAAGTGACCAAGATTTATTTAGACTATATCATATTAGAGTTTGCATTGATAAAATTGTTGAACTAGTAAAAATTCTTCACACACAAGATAATTTTGAAACAAGATGGATTGAACAAGATGCAATGATTAGAAATTTTGAAATTATAGGAGAAGCTTCTAATCATATTTCAGATGAAACCAAAAGGATTTATCCAAATTTAGAATGGAAAGAAATGAGAGCAATGAGGAATTATATTACTCATGAATATTTTGGGGTAGATTTAGCTAGTATTTGGGATACAGCAATTAATGATATTCCGAGATTGAAAATTCAAATTACTCAAATAATTACAGATTTAGAGTCTAAATAGTTACAGGATTACATTAGTAGTAATTTTTAGAATATCAACAAAAAAAATCCTCTTTGAAATAAATCAAAGAGGATTTTTTAGATGTGGAGACGGAGAGATTCGAACTCTCGTCCAGACAAGGAACTCGATAGCTTTCTACACGTTTAGTCTTGATTGTATTTTCGAGATTACCATGGCTCAAGCCTGGCCAATTGTATTCCTTATTTTCTGTGTACTAAACAGCCGCTTAGAAAAATCACGGTGTTCGACTCTGCATAGCGTCCCCCAAAATCTCAACGGCAGAGTTTGGCTGAGTAGGAGGTGGCGAAAAGGCTCAACCTTGTTGAAACCAATTCCTGACTTATCTTAGTAAACTAAGAATTAAGCTGCCATGGCATACGAAGTATTGCCAATTATAGATCGGTCTGATTGTTAGCAGGAGGTCTAACCAACTCCTGACGTGCTTACTATCAATTTGCACTTACTGTCAATACCGGTCGTCCCCAGTAATTTGTAATAGCTCGCAAGTTACATTTTTTTTGAAAATTAAATCAATATTTTTTTAGTTTTTAAAGTGATTTTAAGATTTTCAAATTGCTTTTTTTGAATAATAACATAAAATGATTTTACGATTTATTTGATACGTAAAATAAATGTAATAGTCTTTATTATTTTTTGGTGGGTTTAACATTACTATAACTTTATTCATTGTATTAAAGTCGAAATTTTGAAGTATTTTTGCATAATCCATAAACTCGTAGATTTATTTGTAAAGAAATACTTTTACTCAAATTTTTAAAAAATGAAAAAAATAGTAACAATTTTAACCTTCTTTTTATTAACCTCTGTTGTTCTTTTTAGCTGTAAAAAAGACGAGCCTGTTGCAACTATTAAAGCACCAACTAAAACTGAACTTTTGACTGCACATGATTGGAAAATTAGCAAAATTACAGCTTTAAATGGTACCGATATTAGTGCCATTGCTTTAGCTTTTGGTGTAAATATAAATGACTATTTAGATTACGTTTTGAAGTTTGATACAAACTTTGATTTTTTGGTTAAAAAAACTGCTGATACAACATTTACCAATTCAGGGAAGTGGCAATTTAAAGAGAATGAACAAATTGTGAATTTTAACTTTTTGTCGGCCAATCAGGATGCTCAAATTATAAGCATAACGGATAATAGTTTAGTTTTAAATTTGAAAATTCAAAATGTAGGTATACAGGCTACTTTTATTAAATAATTTACCATTCACATTTCACGAATAGATATCGTGCCTTATGAAAAAAAACATTAGTCAAGTATTAGCACCTGAAATTGCTTTTGATAAAGATAATTTCAGGTCTTTTTTGTTGAAAAACAATCAGATTGAATCTTGCGAAAATCCTATTATTCGCACAGTAAAACGTTCTATTGATGCGCGTTCACGGCAAGTGAAAGTTAATATCGATGCCGAAATTTATGTAGGTGAAATCCCACCTCCGCTAATTGCTTTTGAAAAAAAATATCCGAATGTTTCGAATTGCAAATCTGCTGTTGTCGTAGGAGCAGGGCCTGCTGGAATGTTTGCAGCTTTGCGTTTGATAGAATTAGGCGTAAAACCCATTTTGATAGAAAGGGGCAAAGATGTTCGAAGTAGAAGGCGAGATTTGGCAGCTATTAATCAACATCACACCGTAAATTCAGAATCTAACTATTGTTTTGGAGAAGGCGGTGCAGGTACATATTCTGACGGTAAACTGTATACTCGCTCAAAAAAAAGAGGTGATATCAGGCGTATACTTGAAATATTGGTGGCTCACGGTGCAACTGAAGATATTTTGGTAGACGCACATCCACACATTGGTACCAATAAACTACCAGCTGTAGTGAGCGAGCTTCGTGAAAGTATACTTCAAGCAGGAGGAGTTATTCATTTTGATACCAAGGTTATAGACTTTATTATAGAAAATAATCATATCAAAGGTGTTATTACACAGGATCACCAAGAATATACAGGAATAGGTGTGGTATTGGCAACTGGGCATTCGGCACGTGATATTTTTGAATTATGCCAGCAAAAAAATGTATTGGTTGAGGCTAAACCATTTGCTATGGGTGTGCGAATAGAACATCCTCAAAGTTTGATAGATAGTCAGCAATATTCTACTTCAGAAAGAAGTATATATTTACCTGCAGCTTCTTACAGTTTGGTGGCACAAAGCTATTATAAGGGTATTCAAAGGGGTGTTTTTTCTTTTTGTATGTGTCCTGGTGGATTTATTGTTCCTGCCGCTACATCACAAAACGAACTCGTGGTAAATGGTATGTCGCCATCAAGAAGAGATTCTAAATTTGCTAATTCGGGTATGGTAGTGGCTATCAATGAGCCAGATTATAAAGTATTTGCAAAATATGGTGCTTTAGCTGGTTTAGAATTACAAAAACAACTCGAACAAAAAGCTTGGCAATTGACTAAGCAAAATCAAACTGCACCAGCTCAATTGGTGGGTGATTTTATTCAAAATAAGCATTCTAAAAGTTTGAACGAAACATCATATCAGCCCGGTTTACAAGCCATGATGATGGACGACATTTTGCCAGATTTTGTTGCTCAACCTTTGAGAGAAGGATTAGGTCAATTTGGTAAAAAGATAAAAGGTTATGCTAGTAATTTAGGTCAATTGATAGGTATTGAAAGCCGTACATCATCACCAGTGCGTATTCCTAGAGACAAAGAAAGTTTAGAACATGTTCAAACCAAAAGATTGTTTCCTTGTGCAGAAGGTGCAGGATATGCTGGTGGTATTATGTCTGCAGCTATGGATGGAGAACGTTGTGCTGAAAAGCTGGTTGCTATCTATGGTTGAAAAAGGCGTTTTTTTAAAAATGCTTTTGTAGATATTAACACTAGGAAAAAGAGTAATTATTGAAAAGGTCAGTCACATAACTTTTATATTACGTGACTGACCTTTTTTTTAAAAACTAAAATTCAATTTTCCATAAAAGTATCTACCCCCAAAGCCCATTTGAACTGATTCGAATTTACCACCAGTTTCTGTGAAGTCTACATTTTGCGTGCTTGGTAGGTTGTTGGTGATATTGGATGCTCCTAAGTTTACTTCTAAGAAATTCAATATCTTGTAACCTAGATTTGCATCTAAAGTGTAAGCATCTGAATAATTGTTTAATATCAGTTTTGAGTTGTCGTCTTTTAAGCTACTGTAGTTTACAATGCCAAATCCTTTAAAATAATTCATCCTGATATTTGAAGTGAATTTATTTTTTTTGTAATCCAAAATTAAATGAATTTTAGATCCTGGTGCAGAGTGTGTTATGAGTGATTTTTGTCTTTCTCCTACAAAATTTTCAGTTTGGTTTCCTAATGCTTCTACTGGATTTACTTTTATTATTTTTAAATTATTGAAATTTATGCCTAAGCTTGTGGTTAGTGTGCCTTTACCCAAGTTAGATTCTATTTTTCCTACAATATCCATTCCTGTCGTTTGAGTGTTCATTGCATTTGCAAAAAATTGAGCACCATTTGCACCAAATTTTTCTAAAACGGGTTGCAGTATTTGTTTGTCATCGTTTTTGAAATTTCCAGTAAGTATAATCCTATTGTTTACATTTACTACATAAGCATCTACTGTCAAAGATATTTTATTGCTAGGTTGTAGAACAATTCCTGCACTGATATTTTTTGATGTTTCTTCTTTTAGTTGCGGTATTCCTAAGTCTTTTGTGATTTTATCAGAATTTCTAGGAATATATCTTTCAACTGTTATTTCTTCACCAGAGCTTTCTTCAAGTTCTATATCGTTCAATACTGTAGTGTAGCTGATTTGAGCTAAAGAAGGTGCTCTAAAGCCTGTACTGTATGCTCCTCTCACTGCAATCATATTGCTAAATTTATACCTTGAAGCAATTTTATAGTTGAAAGTATTGCCAAAATCGCTGTAGTTCTCGAATCTTAAAGCGGTAGAAAGTAATAGTTTTTCAGTAATATTTGTTTCTAAATCGGCATAAATACTACTATTGTTTCTTTTGGTGTTTATTTCAAAGTCGGGTCTTATTCCTGGGAAGTTTGCGGCACCACCTTTTAATACTAAATCTCCGTTGTAAAGATTTTTCCACGATTTTTCTTCACCTGCTAATATTTCATAATTGTCGCTTCTGAGTTCGGCTCCAAATGCAAAGCCAATCCCTTTTAAAATATCAGCAAAGTTTTTACTCATTTGAAAAGATGTAGTATTTTGAGAGAATCGGTACCCACCGCAGTCAAATGAAGTAGGGGAGAAGCCTAATAACGACTGATTTAAAGTGTTTTTTACTGATAAATCAATCTCATTTTTTCCGAAAGTATTATTAAGTTCTAAGTTCCAATTTTTTCCAACATTGTATTTATAGCCAATAGAAAAATTGTAATCATGAATGTTTGACTTAATTAATGGTTCAAAACCTTTTCCTTCAGTATATACCAAATCGGTTGTGCTATCTGACTCATAGCTATACCCATGCGCTTCGGTGTTTCTGCTATGGTAGCCTCCAAAAAAATATACTTTAGATTTTTCACTCAAAGCAATTTCAGCATTGGCATAGAAGCTTGGGCTTTGTAATGAAGCGTCCCCAAAATATTTTCTAGGCAATTCGTTTTTTAAGATTTCATTTTCTTCAAAAGTTCTAAATGATTTTGCTCTGTTTATGAAATCGGCAGTGATATTTGCATAGCCACTTTTGCCAATTTTTAATCCATAATTTATATTTGGATTGAGTACTAAACCGTCATTTTCTGACGAAATCATGCTATTTAAATTGGCATTTAAACTATTGGTAGTTGATTTTAAAACTATATTTATTACGCCAGCAATGGCATCGGAACCATATTGTGCAGCTGCTCCATCTCGTAATATTTCTATTCTTTCTATTGCAGCTACAGGAATACTGTTGAAGTCTGTCAAAGAGTTTCCTCGTCCTTTAGTTCCAAAAATACCAATTACAGATGCTTGATGAAATCTTTTACCATTTATCAAAACCAATGTTTGGTCTGGCCCTAAACCTCTAAAAGATGATGGGTCTAAATGATCGGCAATGTCTGAGCCCGATTGTCTGTTTGAGTTGAACGATGGTACCAAAAAATGAAGTATTTGGTTTAAATCTAATTGACCAAATTTGGTTAAATCTTCTTTGGTGATGATGTCAATTGGTACAGCAGAAATATTGTTTTTAGTAGATTTAGATAAACGAGAACCTACAATTACAATATCATTTGCACCAAGCTTGCTTTCTTGCAATACAACATCCAATTCTGTTTTGTCGTTGAAAATTATTTTTTGACTAACATGGCCTGCAAAAATATACTCAAGGGTAGCCTTAGGATTGCGTAATTTTATGAGATATTTTCCATCAAAATTGGTTGAAACACCATTTGAGGTACCTATTTCACGAATAAATACACCGAAAATTGGACTACCGTCTGTATCTGACACTTTTCCTGTAATAGTTTGAGAAAAAAGTGTATTTTTTACGGTAATTAAAATGAGCAATAGTAAAATTTTTTTCATAAAGAATTATTTTAATGGTAAAAAAAAAGACTTTTTAAAAATATTGTAGACAGTTTTGTGACTTAATGCTAAATTAGGATAATTTCAATACGGGATATTGACAAATTAAGTGTATTTGTGAGGGAATTTTCAAAATGATATATTTGTTGCAAAATACGAAAAAATATGTTTAAAAGTCTGTTATTCTCTACTATAATTGTTTTGGTGATATATACAACCATTCAATTAGGTTTTTCTAATTTGTGGCATAGCTATATTTGGTTTATCGTTACCTTTTATGTTTGCTTAAGTTATTTTAATCATATTTTATTAAAATTAGCTTTTTCTAATAATCGAGAAAATTTTGTGCAATTTTTTTTAAGTACCAATGTAGTGCGTATGATACTTAGTTTGGTATTTGTAGGAGTGTTTGCAAATGAGGGGATTCAAGATTTAAAATTATTCGTAATTGACTTTTTTGTACTCTATTTATTTTACACGAGTTTTGAAATTTACATTTTGTATCGTAAATTGCAGGACTTTTAGAGGTTTAAATTGATGGAATTGAGTTATGTATTTGTAAATCAGTTAATTAATTGAATTTTTAAAGAAAGACGAAACAAAAAAAACCACATTTTTACAATCATTCAGTAATGAGAAAACTGTATTTTTCTAATATTTTAGCATTTTTATTTTTATTTTCAAGCAATATTTTCGCTCAAGAAGTTCATGAGAATCATGACGCTGCACCAGTTGCACATGAGATAAATGCGTCAGAGCAAGAAAATTCAGAGCATGCTACACACGGCGCTAAAGAAGAGAAGTTTGATTCTGGAAAAATGATATTAGAACACATAGCAGATGAGCATGAATGGCATTTTGCTACCGTTGGTCATAGCCATATTTCTTTACCTTTGCCATGTATTGTAATAAACAAAGGTGAGTTGAAAATGTTTCTATCTTCAAAATTTACCAACGAACACCATGAAGCAGTAGCTTACGAAGGTTTAAAAATGGTAGATAAAAAAATAGTAGCAGAAGACGGTTCATCGGTTTTTGATTTGTCAATCACCAAAAATGTAGCATCGATGTTATTAAGTGCAATTATATTATGTTTAGTATTTTTTGCAGTAGCTAAAGGATATAAAACCAATCATGGCAAAGCACCAAAAGGCATACAGTCTATGTTTGAGCCGATTATCATGTTTATTAGAGACGATATAGCTAAAGCTAATATAGGAGAGAAGCATTACAAAAGATTCATGCCATATTTATTGACCTTATTTTTCTTTATTTGGTTCAACAATATGTTAGGTCTTTTGCCAGGAGGAGCCAATCTTACAGGAAATATAGCTGTTACACTAGTCTTGGCAATAATAGCTTTCTTTGTAACCAATTTAAACGGTCGTTCTACCTATTGGGGACATATTTTTAATATGCCAGGTGTACCTAAAGTAATGTTAATACTACTTACTCCAGTAGAAATAATAGGTATTTTTATGAAACCATTTTCGTTAATGGTAAGGTTATTTGCTAATATATCAGCAGGTCACATTATTTTATTGAGCTTAATTTCATTGATATTTATATTCAAAAATGCAGCCGTAGGATTTGCAGTAGTACCTTTTTCATTGTTTATGAATGTGATTGAATTGATGGTTGCTTTTTTACAAGCATTTATATTTACCATGTTGGTTTCTACTTACATAGGAGCAGCGGTAGAAGAAGCTCATCATTAATTCTTATTATAATATTACCAATTTTCAATTTTTTTAAATAAAATACAATTATGTCTATTTCATCAATTTTAGTTGAAGTTTCTCAAGGTTTAGGTTTAGTAGGTATCGGTGCTGGATTAGCTGCAGTTGGAGCTGGTTTAGGTATCGGACGTATCGGTGGTTCTGCAATGGAAGCTATTGCACGTCAACCAGAAGCTTCTGGGAAAATTCAATCAGCAATGCTTATCGTTGCAGCTTTCGTTGAGGCTGTGGCTCTTTTTGCTGCTGTAATTTGTCTATTGGTTACTTTCAAATAGTCAAATTGAAAAACAAAAAATGCTTTAAGAATTAGTTTTTTAGCATTAAAAGTATAAATCCAGTAAATATGCATTAGGCTTTTACTGGATTTAAATACAAAACATTGAATTATTAAAATAAAAATACTTTCACTTTATAAAGAACCATTATGTCATTAATTACTCCAGACGCCGGACTCATTATTTGGTCATTGTTTATATTTGGAATTTTGTTTTTCTTGTTGGCAAAGTATGCTTGGAAGCCTATTATTGCCTCATTGTCTGAAAGAGAACAATCTATCGAAGATGCTATTTCATTAGCTGCCAAAACTCGTCAAGAGATGTTGGAAATGAAAGCAGGTAACGAAAAATTATTGGCAGAAACAAGAGCTGAGCGTGATGCTATCTTGAAACAAGCCAAAGAAATATCAGATAAAATAGTTGCAGACGCTAAAACTATTGCTCAAACAGCTGCTTCTCAAGAAACAGAAAAAGCAAGAGTAGCTTTCGAACAAGAGAAAAATTTAGCCGTAGCTTCATTGAGAAAAGAAGCAGCAAAATTGTCAATAGAAATAGCTGAAAAAGTACTTAGAAATCAATTGGCTGATAAATCTGCCCAAGAAAAATTGGTAAGCGACTTATTAGCTGACGTAAAATTGAACTAAAATTGATTTTTATTAGAAGTGAAAACTTCTAAATCATACATATTTAAGCTATACAAACAATGTCTGAACAAAGCGTAGCATTTAGGTATTCTAAAGCATTGCTAGAACTAGCAAAAGAAAAAAATATTGTAGATACCGTCTATCAAGATATGTGTTATTTTGATCAAGTTTGCGATGAAAATCGTAGTTTGGTATTGGCATTGAAAAGCCCTGTGGTTAAACACCTTAAGAAATTATCTATACTTTCAGATATATTCAAAGAACACGTAAACCCAGTTACATTTTCTATCTTTGAAATAATTACAAAAAAGAATAGAGAGAAATTGTTGCCAGCTATTGCTGAAGATTTCAAGCGTCAATACGTAGATTGGAAAAATATTCAGAAAACAACCGTTACTTCTGCCATTGCACTTACAGATGAACAAAAAAATGAAATCATCAAAAAAGTAGCAGATGCAACCGGTAAACAAGTAGACTTAACCGAAAAAATAGACGCTTCTCTTATAGGTGGATATGTAATCACTATTGGCGATCGTCAAATAGATACATCAGTTAAGAAGAAATTGAACGATTTGAAATTGAGTTTTTTACAATAAATTTCATGAAATTATTTTGCAAAATAAAAAAGCTCAGATATACATATTTGAGCTTTTTTGTTGAGTAAGAATTGTGTTGTAAATCAAAATGAATAGGGTTTATTGTTTATGTTTCATTTTTTAAAGAAATTTTATGAAAAACATTATTACTTTTATATTGCTATTTTTTCTATTTGTTGATAAAAATTTAGCTCAAACCAATCCAAAATTTTCACAACCCAAATTGGTTGTAGGTATTGTAGTAGACCAAATGAGATACGATTATTTAGAAAAGTTTAAAAATAAATTTTCACAAAATGGTTTTTTGAAATTACAAAAGCAAGGTTTTGAGTGCAAAAACAATTATTATAACTATGCCCCAACGGTAACCGCTGCAGGTCATGCTGCAATTTTTACGGGAAGTATACCCGCAATAAATGGAATAGTAGGAAACGACTGGTTTGATAAATTTACACAATCTAATATGTATTGTGTAGAAGATTCGTCTGTCAAAACTATAGGAGCGCCGGGAAACGCAGGTAAAATGTCACCTAAAAATTTATTGGTAAATACTATTGCCGACCAATTGAAACTATCGAATGAGTTCCAGTCAAAATCTATCGGTATTTCTTTGAAAGACAGAGGAGCTATCTTGCCTGCAGGTCATTCTGCAGACGCAGCATATTGGTTTGATTCTAAAACAGGTAATTGGATAAGTTCAAGTTATTATTTGGAAAAATTACCTGATTGGGTTGATAAATTCAATGCTCAAAAATTACCGTCTAGCTATATCCAAAAAGGTTGGAATACACTTTTCGATATCAATACCTACCAAGGTGTAGCTAATGACGATAACTCTTTTGAAACCAAACTTGCTGGAGAAACTAAAACCTCTTTCCCGCATATTTTGGCAGCTAGTTCAGGTAAAAACTTATTTGAATCTATCAGAACATCGCCTTTTGGGAATTCTTTAACCAAAGATTTTGCTATAGCTACTTTGCAAAATGAATCGTTGGGCAAAGGAAAATATACCGACTTTTTAAGTGTGAGTTTTTCTTCAACAGATTATGTTGGTCATGCTTTTGGTCCAAATTCGGTGGAGATTGAAGATACTTATTTGCGTTTGGATAAAGATATTGCAGACCTGATTGTTGCCTTAGAAAATCAGGTTGGGAAAAATAATTTTTTACTTTTTTTGACTGCCGATCACGGTGTTTCAGAAATTCCTTCCTATTTAAAAAAACACAAACAACCCTCTGGAAGCGTAGAAATGCCTAAAGTGTTGAGAATGTTGAAAGATTCTTTGGTGCAGCATTTTCAAGTAAAAGATCTTATTTGGGCGGAAGAAAACAATCAATTGTACATAGATTTTCAGCGATTGAAGTATAATAAAATAGCTTATCAAGATTTTTTTGATTTTGTGAATAGTGTTTTGATGAAAGAAGAGTTTATCACTAATGTGGTGGATTTACATAATCTTTCTAACTCAAATTTGACTGATTATCAACTAGCATATATAAAGAACGGCTATCAACCCAAACGAAGCGGTGATATTATGATATTATTTGCACCAAATCGACTTACAGGCTATAAAACAGGAACTGGGCATAGTAGTTTTTATAGGTACGATACCCATGTACCTTTGCTTTTTTATGGTACAAACGTAGAGGCAGGTTTTACAAACAATACTACATTTATTTCAGATATAGCCAGTACCACTGCTGCATTATTGGGCATTCAAGAACCAAATGGTGCAATAGGAAATGTGATATTTCAATCATCTAAATTAAAAACTGTGGTGAAATGATTTTAATCTGATATTTTGTTGTTTGTTTTAAATTTAACTTCATAAATAATTATTACTTTTGTGTTTGTTTAAAACAATTTTTTTTAACCCTTTTTAGGATATTTTTTATCTAAATTATTTTATACGAATGTGTTTTTTTGATAATATGCACATTTTAATTAATACAAAATAGAATTAACGAATGAAAATTGCAGTAATTGGAACAGGATATGTAGGTTTAGTAACAGGTACTTGCTTTGCCGAAACGGGTAATCAAGTAATTTGTGTTGATATAGACGCAAAGAAAGTTGAGAAAATGAAAAATGGGATTATTCCTATTTATGAACCAGGCTTAGAAGAGATATTTTTGAGAAATTCAAACGAAGGCAGGTTGAAATTTACAACTGACCTGAAAACAGGTATCAAAGATGCTGAAGTGATTTTCTTAGCTTTACCAACACCTCCAGGTGCTGATGGTTCTGCCGATTTGAAATATATCTTAAAGGTAGCAGATGACTTAGGTCCTATTTTAGAAAACTATGTGGTAATTATAGACAAAAGTACCGTTCCTGTTGGCACAGCAGAAAAGGTAAATGCTGCTATTTTGAAAAATGCAAAAGTTTCTTTTGATGTTGTTTCTAACCCTGAGTTTTTAAGAGAAGGTGTTGCTGTAGAAGATTTTATGAAACCCGACAGAGTGGTTATAGGTACACAGTCTGAAAAGGCTAAAGCCTTGATGAATAAGTTGTATGCACCATTGGTAAGACAAGGTAATCCAATAATTTTCATGGATGAGCGTTCTGCTGAGATGACAAAATACGCAGCAAATGCATTTTTGGCTACCAAAATTACTTTTATGAACGAGATTGCTAATCTCTGTGAAAAAGTAGGAGCTAATGTAGATGACATTCGTCGTGGTATAGGTACAGACTCAAGAATAGGGAAACGCTTTTTGTTTGCAGGTATTGGGTATGGTGGCAGTTGCTTTCCAAAAGACGTGCAGGCTTTAGAGAAAACATCGGTAGACTATGATTATGATTTTAAAATTTTAAAGGCGGTTATGGATGTAAACGAATCTCAAAAGACACGTTTGATGCCGATGATAAAAGAATATTTCAATGGAGATATTAAAGGTAAAACATTTGCAATGTGGGGTTTAGCTTTCAAACCTTATACCGATGATATCAGAGAAGCTCCTGCCTTATACAATATCAAAGAACTATTGGCAGCGGGTGCAGTTATCAATGCGTACGATCCTGAAGCTATGCCGAATGTAAAAGAAGTGGTAGGCGATACTATAAATTATACATCAGACCCTTACGAAGCACTAAAAAATGCAGATGCTTTAGTGATTATGACAGAATGGCCACAGTTTAGAACACCAGAGTTTGAACAAATGGACGGCTTGTTGAAAAATAAAGTGATATTTGATGGTCGTAATCTTTATGAACTGAATGATATTGCCGAAAAAGGATATACCTATTATAGCATAGGTAGAGAAACAATTACGCAAAAATAATAAGTATCATTTGGTCGAATTATATTTGATTTTTAATAAGACTACGTATAAATAATTTTAATAATGAAGAGAATATTGATAACAGGAGGAGCTGGTTTTTTGGGTTCTCATTTATGTGATAGATTTATAAAAGAAGGCTACCATGTGATAGCCATGGATAACTTAATAACGGGTGATTTAAAAAACATTGAACATCTTTTTAAGCTTCAAAATTTTGAGTTTTATCATCATGATGTATCTAAATTTATTCATGTTCCTGGTGAGTTGGATTATATTTTGCATTTTGCCTCACCAGCTTCACCGATAGATTATCTTAAAATTCCTATTCAGACGCTCAAAGTAGGTTCTTTAGGAATACATAATTGTTTGGGTTTGGCACGAGTTAAAAATGCCCGTGTTTTGATAGCATCAACTTCTGAAGTTTATGGCGATCCTACGGTACACCCACAACCCGAAGAATATTGGGGGAACGTGAATCCTGTTGGTCCTCGTGGAGTGTACGATGAAGCCAAGCGTTTTCAAGAAGCCATGACAATGGCATACCATACTTATCATGGTTTAGAAACTCGTATTGTAAGGATATTCAATACATACGGGCCTAGAATGCGATTGAATGATGGACGTGTGTTGCCTGCATTTATAGGTCAGGCGTTAAGAGGTGAAGACTTAACTATGTTTGGTGATGGCTCACAAACAAGGGCGTTTTGCTATGTAGACGATTTAGTAGAAGGTATTTATAGATTATTATTAAGTGATTATGTTCAGCCAGTAAATATTGGTAATCCAGATGAAATTACAATAAAAGAGTTTGGAGAAGAAATTATTAAGTTGACAGGTACCAATCAAAAACTAATTTCACTTCCTTTGCCTACTGACGATCCAAAACAACGTAAACCAGATATTACCAAAGCCAAAGCTTTGCTAGGTTGGGAACCAAAAGTAAAAAGAGCAGAAGGATTAAAAATTACTTATGAGTACTTTAAGTCTTTGCCAAAGGATGAACTTTTTAAGATGGCAAATCATAGAAACTTTGACAAAAAATAAAATAATAAAAGCCTGCAAAGAACTCTTGCAGGCTTTTTTATGTAGTTAGGGTAATGACTGAATGTTTTTTTAATCTAAAATTTTAAATAAGAATTCTTCTACAAACTGGTAAGTAAATGCTTGATTGTTAATTTGTTTTGCATCTGTTAGTTTGGGTAAATTTTCGCTAAAGTATTGTTGTTGGTGCGAAGTTTCTATCAATGTTGTACTAAGCGAGCGTGGATATAAATAGCTCGGGTTGTATGATGATATTACGTCAGCTATTTTGGCACACAAATCTTTGTAAGGCTTAAAAACCTCTTCTTTGTTGATCGCAGATACATCTTTTACTAAATACGATTTACTGCTTTCGGCTATCACTATTTGATTGAGCATTTTTTTGTTGTAGTCGAGCTGACCGGTACTTTCTGCTAAATCATGTGTGAGTAAATTTAGAATTATTTTTAATTGCTCTTTTTTGTCAGTTACATTCTCTAGTTTGAAGGTAACTAAAAACTCTAAATAGCACCAATACCAATTGAGTATGTATAATAATAATCTATGTTTGTTCTCGAAATATCTATAAATGGTTGCTTCTGTACTTTTTATTTCAATCGCAAGTTTTTTAAATGTAAACTGCTCAAAACCTAATTCATATATCAAGTCTATAGCTTTTTTTACCATTTCTTTACCCAAATCGCTACTTTCAGGATTCCTAAGATATATTTTTTCGTTGATTGCAAATTTTACGTGATAATCCATATTGGTTTTATATTTCTCAAATATAGTAATATATTTTATTATAGAAGTAAAATGTTTATAAATATTATTAAAATATTTTTTATAATAGTAATGCTATTATTATTAAAACTATTTATATATTTGTAAGTGTGTCGTTAATAATAGTTTTTTAATGATCATTATTTAGTTTCTTATTCAAATGAATTTTATTTTTACTTTACTGTAAACAAAATATAGTTTAAACACTAGTTATAAATGAAAAACAAGGATTACAATTTTGGAAAATTGATAGATTTAGTAAAACTTGAAAAAAGTGAAATTTTTACGATTTATTTTTATGCAGCTCTTAGTGGTCTCATACAGTTAAGTTTACCTTTGGGTATACAGTCTATTTTGGGTTTTGTTCAGGGTGGAGCTATGGTTACATCAGTTTACTTTCTGATATTTATCATAATAATGGCTGTTTTAGTGGTAGGCTCATTGCAGATCAATCAAATGAAAATTATTGAAAAAATTCAGCAAAAAATATTTGTTCGTTATGCTCTTGCCTTTGCTGATACTATTCCTAAGTTTGACCTTAAAGAAGTAGATAAACTTTATTTGCCAGAATCTATTAATCGATTTTTTGATACTTTAAATATTCAAAAAGGTGTTTCTAAGTTGCTCTTGGATATTCCTTTAGCATTGATTCAGATTTTGTTTGGTTTGATTTTGTTAGGTTTTTATCACTCTTTATTTATTGTTTTTTCTATAGTATTGGTGTTTATTTTTTGGCTGATTTTTAAACTTACTAGTAAAAATGGTTTAAAAACAAGTTTGAATGAAAGCAAATATAAATACAGTGTGGTAGCTTGGTTGCAAGAAATGGGCAGGGTAATAAAGTCATTTAAATACAGTCAGGGGACGCATCTCAATCTTATAAAAACTGATCAGCGTTTGCAATTTTATCTTTCATCTAGAACTTCACATTTTAAAGTATTGCTTTTTCAATACAAGTCGTTGGTATTTATAAAAGTATGCGTAACGGCTTTGATGCTGATTTTGGGTACTTATTTACTTTTCAACCAAATGATAAATATTGGTCAGTTTGTGGCTTCTGAGATAATTTTTTGGACAATTATCAATGCTTCAGAAAAGCTGATAACCTGTTTAGAAAATGTATATGACGTAGCCACTGGCTTGTATAAAATAGATCATTTGCTTGAAATACCTCTTGAAAAAGAAGGTAAACTGAAGCTGAATAAAACAGAGTTGAACATAACAGTAAGTAATCTTAGTTTTGGTTTTCATGAAAACCAAACTGTGTTTAATAATTTTTCGGCAAGTTTTCCAGCTCATTCTATTACTGGTATTTCTGGAGATGAAAATACGGGTAAGTCTACATTATTGAGCTTGTTGTCAGGAAGTTATAAGGATTTTAAAGGAAATATTAATTTTAATAATATACCTATAGAAAGTTTTTCTTTGGAAAGCATACGTTCACAAACAGGTATTTTATTATACCAACAAGATTTGTTTGAAGGTACATTGTACGAAAATATTACTTTAGGCAGAAATGATATTTCCATAGAAAAAATCATTGACTTGATTTACGAATTGGGATTAGATAATTTTATCTCATTTTTCCCAAATGCTTTTGATACGCATATAGACCCACTGGGAGGTGGATTACCCTCGTCTATGATACGCAAAATATTATTATTAAGAGCCACCATTCATGCTTCGGTATTACTATTGTTGGAAGAGCCTTGGAGTGGATTAGAACAAAAAGCTAAAGTAAGTATTCAAAATTATTTATTAAAATCAGCCCAAACCAAAACTATAATAGTAACTACAAACGACCAAGAATTTATTCAAAAGTGCAGTCATCACATACATTTGAGTAATCAGTGATGATTGGTTTGATAGATTTTAAGAAAATTGAAAGAAAAAAATATGAAAAAATACGAAATACCTTTGAAGTCTTTTGATGACATTTTTTTGATAAACCAAAAAAGTAAAACCAAATACTATCTGCAAGGTCTACTGTTGTTTTTTGTAGTGGTTTTGTTTATGCCATGGACTCAAAATATCAAGTCTAAAGGCGATATTACAACATTGAAACAAGAGCATCGCCCACAAAAAATAAATTCGCCAATTCCAGGAAAAATTAATAAATGGTACGTTAAAGAGGGTGATTTTGTAAATAAAGGAGATACGATATTGGTGCTTACTGAAATAAAAGAAGATTATTTAGATCCTAATTTAATCTATAGAACCCAAGAACAACTCAATGCAAAAAAAGGTAGTATTGATTTTTATAAAGGAAAAATATCAACTATTGACCAGCAGATAGCCAATCTCAACGAGAGTAAAAACTTGAAACAAGAGCAATTGAAAAACAAACTTGCTCAGGTAAATAATAAGCTAAAAGGGGAAGAAGCAGAGCTAATTGCCAACGAGAACGAAGCGAAATTGCTGAAAAATCAATACGAAAGACAGCAAAAAATGTATGATGAAGGTTTGGTTTCACAAACACAGTTACAACAGCGAAGCATACAATACCAAAATGCCGTTTCCAAAAAAGTGATTACCGAAAATAAATTGGCTCAGACCAAACAAGAATTACTTAATATTAGAATAGAACAAAATAGTGTAATTCAAGAATATAACGAAAAAATCAACAAAGGAGAAGGTGATAAGTATCAGAACCTTAGTCAGATAGCGACAACAGAAGCTGAAGTATCCAAGCTGCAAAATCAAGTAAGTAATTATACCATCAGAAATGGGATGTATATCTTGACTGCCCCACAAGATGGTCAAATTATTCAAGCAAACAAATCTGGAATAGGAGAGATACTGAAAGATGGAGAGAGTATAGCTATAATAGTTCCACGAAGATTGGATTATGCTGTTGAAATTTTTGTAGAACCAGTAGATTTACCTTTGATAAATATAGGTCAGCCAGTTAGGTTTGTATTTGATGGATTTCCTGCTTTTTTGTTTAGTGGATGGCCCGAAAATAGTTATGGTACATTTTCAGGAAAGGTAGTAGCTTTTGAAAATGCTATTGGCGAAAATGGTAAATATAGAATATTGGTAGCTGAAGATAATAAAATTAAGAAATGGCCCGAGCAACTCAAAATAGGTACAGGAGCTCATGCTATTTTACTTTTGCAAGATGTTCCTATTTGGTATGAGTTGTGGCGAAGTATAAATGGATTTCCGCCCGAATTTTACAAAAAAGACATTAGTAAATCTAAAAAATAGACTATTTTGAATAAATAGAAGTGATGCTATTTTAATTATTTTTTCTTTTAAGCCCATGATTTGTAACAAAATTATATTGTCAAATAGTAAAGTTTTTATGCGTTTTTTTGTATTGAAAATTTGTTTTTTTCTGTTTTCTTCTTTGTCAATTTTTGGGCAAAATGATACTTTGACCCTCAATGTAGAAGAATTAATACTTTTGGTGAAACAATATCACCCAATCGTAAAACAAGCAAATATCAATTATCAAAAATCAACAGCCGATATTTCTATTGCTAAAGGAGCTTTTAATCCTGTAATTAGTAATGTGATTTCGGGTAAAACTTTTGGAGCTACAAATTATTACAACTACATAAATCCACAAATAAGTATTCCTACTTGGTATGGAATAGAAGTTACGGCAGGGCTTGAAAATTTATCGGGCAATCGCTTTGACCCATCCGAAACTGTAGGGAAATCTAGTTATATAGGTTTGAGTTTTCCATTGTTGAAAAATTTGGTTTTAGATAAAAGAAGAGCTTATCTTCAGCAAGCAAAATTGTATCAAAATATGGCTCAAACCGAGCAGAATGCTGTGCTAAATACCATAATTTTGGATGCTGCGGTTGAATATTGG
>JAGNSI010000114.1 GCA_017988135.1 Pseudarcicella sp. | reverse complement strand
TCATTTTTGTCTAGGGAATGAGATTTGATAAATATAAAGATGTATGATTTGGCTAAAGCCAATATGTGGATGTAATTTATTTATCCTCCAGATAAATCTGGAGACAATTCAAAAATCAATGATAAATTCAAATTGTATAGGAATGGGTTTTAACCCATTCTAAATAAAAATGAATCAAAAATAGGCTTTAGCCTAAAGAGAATAGCCCATATGCCTTTTCCGTGTTTTCTTACACACAGAACACCTTTTTCTGCGTAACCCTTTTCGTGGTCATTTTTGTCTAGGGAATGAGATTTGATAAATATAAAGATGTATGATTTGGCTAAAGCCAATATGTGGATGTAATTTATTTATCCTCCAGATAAATCTGGAGACAATTCAAAAATCAATGATAAATCCAAATTGTATAGGAATGGGTATTAACCCATTCTAAATGAAAACGAATCAAAAATAGGCTTTAGCCTAAAGAGAATAGCCCATATGCCTTTTCCGTGTTTTCTTGCACACAGAACACTCCCTAGTCAACTGACATTGTCGAACACGAACGTATAATGTCGTATAAAATCGAATCATTTTAAAGAATATTTATATATTTGCAGAATAGGAAACAACGTTGTTTTTCGTGGTAGTTGTTTCTTTTATGTTTGAAACAGGTCATGAAATGGTACTGGTGGAATAATAGAATAGAAAATGAAATTTGCTGGATAGTTAATATCAAAAACTTAAAAAATTTTGATTTGAATATGTGAACTCAAACAAAGATGATGAAATAATTGACTATTATATGACTACTATTTTAAAACATATTGAAAATACTCAAAACAAAATTTCTTCAATAATCAACGAATTGAAATCTCTAATTTAGATGCCATTTATAAAAGTATATATACATTTTGTTTGGAGTACTAAAAATAGAGTACCCTATCTTGATTCAAAACAATTGAGACAAACCGTATGGAAGCATATCAGTGAAAACGCCAAAGAAAAAGGAATATTTATAGATTTTATAAATGGATATTCTGACCATTGCCATTGTTTAGTTTCATTAGGTGTAGACCAAACTATTCAAAAAGTGATGCAATTGATAAAAGGAGAATCATCATTTTGGATAAATAAACAACAACTCACCAAAGATAAGTTTGAATGGCAAGATGAGTATTTTGCTGTTTCTGTTTCTGAATCAATAATTGATAAAGTAAGAGATTATATCAAAAATCAGGAAGAACATCATAGCAAAAAAACATTTCAGCAAGAATATGATGAATTTAATAAAAAATTTGGGTTTGAAAAATATAAAGATGAATGATTTGGCTAAAGCCAATATGTGGATGTAATTTATATATCCTCCAGATTAATCTGGAGGATATATATAAAAATCAATGATAAACTCAAATTGTATAGGAATGGGTTTTAACCCATTCTAAATAAAAATGAATCAAAAATAGGCTTTAGCCTAGAGAGAATAGCCCATTTGCTAACTCCAGATAAATCTGGAGGCAATTCAAAAATCAATAAAAAACCCAAATTGTATAGGAATGGGTTTTAATTCTTTCTTCAAATATTTCTTCTTGAGCCGCATTATTATACCAGTATAAATCTTGCTATTTCTGTTTTTTAGAGGCTAAAAACAAAGCTTCTTTGCGATTATTCATAATTTTTTTGGAACTTGCAAATCGTAGGAATGAATTTGCAATGTGAGTTTTTTATAGAAACAACCGGAAGTAAATATTGCTAATTTTTATGTTTTACAGATTAAGGAAATTACATTGTTAGCTAGCTGTTTTACAGTGCATTAAAATTATAAACATATTTCTTAAATTAGTTTTGACGGCATTAGACATTTTACAAAAATATTGGGGTTATAATCAGTTTCGTCCTTTTCAGCATGAAATAATACAATCTGTTTTTACTGGTAACGATACCTTGGCACTCTTGCCAACAGGTGGCGGTAAATCTATCTGTTTTCAGGTACCCGCTTTGATGTCAGAGGGTGTGTGTATAGTGGTTTCTCCTTTGGTTTCTTTGATTCAAGATCAAATTTTACAACTTCAAAATAGAAATATCAATGCCGTAGGGGTGTATTCCGGCATGAGCAAAACCAAAATAGATATCGTACTCGACAATTGTATTTATGGCGATGTGAAGTTTTTGTATGTTTCGCCCGAAAGGTTGAATTCTACGCTTTTTTGTGCAAGAGCGGCCCAAATGAAAGTGAGTTTTTTGGTGATAGATGAGGCACATTGTATCTCTAAATGGGGTTACGATTTCAGACCCAGCTATCAGCAAATAGCCGAATTCAATCTCAATGTTTTAAATAAAAAACCTATTATTGCCCTTACGGCTTCGGCTGGTGAAAAAGTACTACAAGATATAGTGTATTTTTTAGCCATGAAAAAGCCAAAACTTTTCAAACAAAGTTTTGCCCGTGAAAATTTATCCTATTCTGTTTTTTTGGAACAAAACAAAGAGTCGAAAATTTTACAAATACTTCAAAATGTAGCAGGTTCGTCTATCGTGTATGTAGGTAGCCGAAACAAAACTAAAATAATAGCCGATTGGCTTTGTCGAAATGGTGTTTCAGCTACTTTTTATCATGCAGGGTTAGACTTCAAAGAGCGAGAAAACAACCAGTCGGCATGGATACACAATCAAAAAAGAGTGATGGTGGCTACCAATGCTTTTGGAATGGGAATAGATAAACCCGATGTAAGAACTGTCATACATTTTGATATTCCTCAAAATCTTGAAGCTTATTATCAAGAAGCAGGTAGGGCTGGTCGTGATCAACAAAAATCTTATGCCGTTTTGCTGTACAATTCCAAAGATTTAAGTCTGCTTTCAAGTAGTGTTGAAAGAAAATATCCGTCTATACAATTGCTTCGAACAGTATATAACAGCTTGGCAAATTACTTTCAGTTAGCAATTGATTCTCAAAACGAGCAAGGTTTTGAGTTTGATATATATGATTTTTTAGGTAAATTTTCATTGAAACACTCAGAGGTGCATCATGCCATTCAGCTGTTGCAACTGCAGTCGGTTTTGTATCTTACCGAGCAGGCAAAACAAGGTTCTCAGCTTACTATACTTGTTGATAATTTACAGCTTTATAACTTTCAACTCAAAAATCCTGCATTTGAATTACTCATAAAAACTATATTGAGGCTTTATGGGGGCGAAATTTTTACAAATCCAAGCCAGATTTCTGAAACTTTGATTGCCAAAAATACGCTGCTACCAGTAGAGGATATCGTAAAATCGTTAAATACTTTGCACGAAATGGCTTTGGTGAATTATAAACCATATTCAGATAAAACCTTGCTTTATTTTACGCCCAAAAGATACAGCTCCATGCAATTGCCACTTCGTGAAAATGAAATAGAAGAACGCAAAAATGCTGACATGAAAAATATTGCAGGTATGGCACAATATCTCGAAAATACTATACAGTGTCGCTCTATTTTGATAGCAAATTATTTTGACGAATACACAGAAAAATATTGTGAAAAATGTGATAATTGTTTGAAAAGAAAAAAAAATAAAATACCAGAAGTAAGCCTCACTGATGATTTGTTTGAAGAAAAAAGACTGCTTATTTTGGAATGCCTTCGGTTGGAACCACTTCAAATAAGTGACCTATTTGATAGGTGTAAGCCACTCAAACAAGCTTATTTCGAAGAGATAATCGGTTTTTTATTACGAAATAATACTATTTTTTATAATCGAGACGGTTTACTTGACTTTGGTTGAAAACCTCTAAAATGCAAAAGACTTCTGAATGATACCCATAACAAAATCTAAAAAACGGTAATAATTTAGTAAATTTGTAAAATAAAAAGGTTCTAAAAAAATAGAATTAAACAAAGAAATGGTCAAAATAGGAAATATAGATTTAGGTGAATTTCCACTATTGCTTGCACCGATGGAAGATGTATCAGACCCTCCATTTAGAGCAGTTTGCAAAGCCAATGGGGCAGACCTGATGTACACAGAATTTATATCATCAGAAGGGCTCATCAGAGATGCCGCCAAAAGTGTACAAAAATTAGATATTTTTGAGTACGAAAGACCCATAGGAATACAACTGTTTGGCTCAGATATAGAAACCATGCGTACCTGTGGCGAAATAGCATCAAACGCCGGCCCTGACCTTATAGACATCAACTACGGTTGTCCTGTAAAACAAGTTGCCTGCCGTGGAGCAGGAGCTGCTTTGCTTCAAGATATACCCAAAATGGTACTCATGACCAAAGCCGTAGTGGAATCTACCCATTTGCCAGTAACCGTAAAAACCCGTCTTGGCTGGGACGAAAGCACCAAAAATATAGAAGACGTAGCCGAAAGATTACAAGATATAGGTATTCAAGCACTCACAGTACACGGTCGCACACGTGTACAAATGTACAAAGGAGATGCCGACTGGAGGCTTATTGCCAAAATAAAAGAAAATCCAAGAATCAAGATTCCAATATTTGGCAATGGAGACATAGATTCACCCGAAAAAGCACTTGAGTACAAAAATATTTATGGCGTAGACGGCATCATGATAGGCAGAGCTGCTATTGGTTATCCGTGGATATTCGACGAAATAAAACATTACTTAAACACAGGTACACACCGCAATCCGCCAACTTTAAACGACCGAATAGAGGTTTGTAAAAAACATTTAGACTTCTCTATAAAATGGAAAGGTGACCATGCCGGCATCGTTGAAATGAGAAGACATTATGCCAATTATTTCAAAGGAATGGATCATTTCAAGCCCTTCAGAATGAAGCTTGTAACTACTCCCACTTATCAAGAAATAGTAGAAGTATTGCATGAAGTAGAAGTGTTTTATGGACAAAATCAATCAGCAGAAATAACGATATGAAAAGTATCCAACTAAAAATAGCAATTGTTTTGGGACTACTTTCGGTTATGATTGGAGCTTTTGGGGCACATGCTTTTAAGCCATTTTTAGAAACTCACAAGCATTTAGATACATTCGAGACAGCATCCAAATACCTCATTTATGGTTCTTTTTCAATATTTGTTGCATTTTTTCTGAATCATTTATTTCCCAATAAATGGTTTCGATACGCAGCAAATGCTTTCATAATAGGTACGTTTGTATTTTGTGTTTCTTTGTATTTGATATGCCTAACGCATCAGAAAATATTTGGAGCTATAGCACCTGTAGGAGGTATTTCGTTGATGTTAGCTTGGGTAATGTTGCTTGTTGGAGTTTGCCAAAAAAACTAAATATGTTTTAATATTTTGTATGCTCTGTTTTTATAAGCCGCTGACTGATAATGAATTTCTTGAGTTAAAATAAATTTCAACTCAGGTAAAATATCAGGATAAAAAGTACCAAGGCGATAAATAAGCCACATCGCAAATACTTTTACGGCTATGCTTTCCTGTCTGTTTTGAAGTAAATCGAAGCTTAATTTTGCCAATAAATCATGGCAAATTATAGGTAAATCTATTTCTTGCATGATACGCAAAATATTTCGTTTGTGATGAGTAGAGGCAGTGGGAGAGTCTATATATTCAAGCAAAAGCATGATATGGGGATTTAAAGAATCGGGCTTTTTAGATAAACACATCAAAATGACATGAGCACAGGCTTGGTTCAACCGAAAATCATCGATAAGGAATAGTTTTATTATTTCTGAAAATTTAATAGCATCTTCGTTTACCCATAAAGTAACTTCATTGTATTTTTTGTTTGATAGTAATGCCTTTAAGTCTGAAGTAGAAAACATATTTTAAAACTGATAACCATTAAAAACAACGTAAATTTGATATAAATTTAGTGAAAACTAAAAATGATGACTATCAAATTTATTTTTAACATAAAATATTATTGTAGCTTTCAATATTAAATTGGTCAGCAAAACAAACACGAGGTCGGTTACAATCAATACCAACAAAGGTATATATCAAAAAAAAAATGAAAGAAGTAAAGGCAAAAAAAAGTTTAGGGCAACATTTTTTGAGAGATTTAGACGCTGCTTTTCAGATAGTAGACCTCATGTCTAGCCATGGAGAATACAAAAAAGTATTGGAGATAGGACCTGGAATGGGTGTTTTGACCCAGTTTTTATTACCCATTCAGCGTTACGAAACCTCTGTAGTAGAGCTAGACAGAGAGTCGGTAGCTTATTTAAGTGAAAAATACCCAGATCTAAAACCACGAATTTATGGCGAAGATTTCTTGAAAATGGATTTGAAAAAACTTTTCGAAGGGCAAAAATTTGGCATCGTTGGTAATTTTCCCTACAATATTTCTTCACAAATACTTTTTAAAGCACTCGAAAACAAAGATATAGTACCCGAAATAGTAGGGATGTTTCAGAAAGAAGTGGCTGTAAGAATAGCATCAAAGCCTGGAAATAAAGATTATGGTATATTGAGTGTGCTTTTGCAAGCCTTTTATGATATAGAATATTGCTTTTCGTTGGGGCCTCATGTATTTGAGCCACCACCTAAAGTAAACTCAGGCGTAATAAGGCTTAAACGAAACAATGTAACAGACTTGGGTGTGTCAGAGTCTGATTTTAAAGCGGTAGTAAAAATGGGTTTCAACCAACGAAGAAAAACATTAAGAAACGCCCTAAGAGCACTTCAACTGCCCGAAAATCCGTACCTCAACAAACGAGCCGAGCAGTTGAGTGTAGAAGATTTTGTGAATCTTACCAAAATGATAGACAAAAATGTGCTAGCGAAGGAATAGTTTTCATTTTCAAAAGTTTATATTTATTAAAACAAAGGAATCATTAGCAAAATAAAATAAATTTTGGATACCTTGAGAATGATTTTTATGGAAAACACAACCAACACTCCTTTTGAATTGACTCCCTTTGAGCTCACAAAAGAGTACATAGATAAAATACAAATTGCCATCAGTCAGCAAGACAATGAGTTCATAAAAACAGAAATGAACGAACTTTTTGCTGCAGATATTACTAACATACTTTACGAGCTAAACGGTCCAGAAGCACATTATTTAGTAAATCAACTAGATATAAAACTTGGTGCCGAAATCATCACAAACCTTGACCCAGCCGATAGAAAAAAGTTTTTAAAAAACTTTACTTCTTTAGAAATAGCCGCTTTTTTAGACCTCATCAATTCAGACGATGCTGTAGATATCTTAAACGAACAGCCCAAAGAAATTTCTGAAGAAATAATAGGTCAACTCAAAGACTCAGAACAAGCTCGCTTTGTGAACGATCTCATGCACTACGACGAAGACTCGGCAGGTGGATTGATGCAAAAAGAATTGGTGAAAATAAATATAAAACAGTCTGTAATAGAGTGTGTTGAGGAAATAAGAAGGCAAGCCGAAGACATAGAAAATGTACATGCAGTATACGTAGTTGACGACGAATCTATATTGCTAGGCAGGGTGTCTTTGAAAAAAATAATACTTGCCAAAAGAGGCTCTAAAATAGCAGATATCTATACCGATGATATAGTTTCAGTAAAAACTACCTCAAGTGGCGAAGACGTAGCCAATATCATGCAAAAATACGACCTGGAAGCCGTACCTGTAGTTAATATTCAAGGAAGGCTTTTGGGTATCATTACCATAGACGACGTGCTAGATTTTATCACAGAATCTGCCCAAGAAGACGTTCAAGCAATGGCGGGTATTTCGGAAGATGTAGAAGAAGACGACTCTGTTTGGAAACTCGTTCGTTCACGTTTGCCTTGGCTGATTATTGGTATGTTAGGTAGTTTTTTGGCGGCCACTTTGATCAATCATTTTGGTAGTATCATCAAAATGGATGCCATCGTTGCAGCATTTATTCCTCTTATAGGTTCTACAGGTGGAAATGTAGGTATACAATCTTCGTCATTGATTGTGCAAAGTTTGGCCGATAAATCCGCCATAGATATTCCTTTGAGCGAAAGATTG
>JAGNSI010000246.1 GCA_017988135.1 Pseudarcicella sp. | reverse complement strand
CCTAAAAAGATTGGAGAAGTAACAGGATTGGTGAAATTTGCAATTTGGGAAGAAGATAGCATTGGAAATCTTATTGCTGGTTCAAAGGAAGTACTTTTTCAGCATAACTATTCTACTGAAATTATATACTCCAAACATGCAGATAAGATTTCGACCAAGGAAATGACGGATTGTATTTTTCAATGTGTTAGCATACCACAGTCAGCTATTCGCTTGAAAAAAATAGTGTTGAATGATACAGTCACACAGATAAAAAAGAAGCTAGTTTTAAAGAGAGAAGTTCAAAAAGATCACATTTATTTGGCGTATGTCAAACGGAAAGGTGAATGGCTAGTGATGAAAAGAGAACTTCCTTTAATGGGTGATACTACAACTACTATTCCTAAACGAGTGTTGATTTTTATCAATGGTTATCGCGGATATGAGCGAGAGAAAAATGAGAGTGATAATTTAGTAACTTCCAAAGACCGCTATCATTACTGGTTTAAATTAGATGATCGTTTTATTGATACACTTAAGTCTAAGGATTGTTACTATTTGGATGGAAGTATGAGTGTGAAAACATCCAATCATAGAAATACGCTTCGATTTATTCGTAGTTTTTTTTTCTCAACGCATTTCTTGAATCGGTCTTATGCAGCTGATAATTTCAATCGTTTAAATGAAGAACCCAACCCAGAAGGTTTTCAATATAGACGTGAAAAAGGAAGAATTGGAGGGAAAGCTTTGTTTTTAAAGTTGAATCCAAATCAAAAAGATACCCTTGATATTGTTTGTCATAGTATGGGGTATGCATATACTTTGGGTATCATTGATGAATTGAAAGAGAAAGTAATTCTAGGTAAGATTTATATTCTATCTCCTGAAAATGGATGTCAAGATGGAGTTGATTGGAAATTATTTCAACAGGTTTGGCAATATGGGAGTAACTTGGATCAACCCAATCCAGATCCGTTGTGGGAACAAGATGGTATTGCTCCACAATGTGAAGTGAAAGGTATGTATTACGACTCAAATCATGGAAGGGCTTTTATCCCTAAAGATTGGCCAAATAAAAATTTTATCGATAGTCATATGCCTTATAATTACGACTGGATATTTGAACGAATTAAAAAAGGGGAGACTGGATATATTGGAAAATAACTACTGAGAAAAAAAGTAGTAAGTTTGATGAAATTTACAATATGAGAATTATAACGCTTCTTGTTTCATTAATCTTTATTTTTCAATCTTTTTCCCAAGAAACAGAAAGTGAAAAAAAAGATACAACCAAATTAGTTATTGGTAATAAAGTATATAAAATCTATCACAAAAAAGGAGCGATTGATAAAATTGAAGTAGATGAAAAAGATACTGTTACCTCCAAAAAAGAGAAAAAAAATTCAGAGATAGAAAATAATTGGAAAAAATTTGGTCATTGGGGAGGGATGGATTTTGGCTATACATCACTACTTAATTCGAATGGAACTTCTAGTTTTCAAAAGCAAACGTTTTTAGAAAATGACCCCTCAAAATCTTTTTATATTTCACTGAATTTAATCGAACACAAGTTTCCCGTTATAGGTAACTATTTTGGTCTTTCAACAGGACTAGGATTTGATTGGAAGAAAATAGCTATTAAAAACAATCTAAAACTTAATTATAATGCTGATTCCGTTTGGACAGTGAATGATGTCAATTATAATTACGATAAAAATGTATTAAGAGCGACTTATGTAAACATTCCTTTATTTTTAGAATTTAATTCAAGTGCTAACGCAAAAAAGTCTTGGTTTTTAATGGTCGGCGTGATTGGAGGGATGCGTATTGGTTCTAAATTCATTCAGAAATTATACGATCAAAAAAATGATATCAATAAAAAGTTAAGTGGAGATTATGCTCTAAATCCTTATAAGTTAGATGCCTCCGCTCGCATTGGTTACAAGCATGTTGGGTTGTTTACTAATTTCAGTTTGATTCCAATGTTTGATACAAAACGTGTTGAAAAAGCATTTCCGCTTACTTTTGGATTGTCTTGGGCTTGGTAAAGAAGTTTGATCTTATCCTTTATATAAACTGAATTCTTTGTGTTTCCAGATTATTTGTAGTTTTTTTTGCTCTAAGTAATTTACAAGACTTGTGTCAATTAACTTTTCGTAGATTAAAAAATGAGTTGGTTTATGAATGGTAAATTGCGTTTCTAAATCTTCTACTGTGCTATTTTGACTATTACAAAAACTTTTTCTGTTAGTATACAAACTTAGTACGCTTGGCTTTTTGAAAACTATTACACTATTTCTTGTTGTAATTCTATTGATTTCATTAAAAGCATAATTCATCTCATTTTTATAGGGACCCTCTTGAATAATTTTTGTGCTTTGTTGGATTGTTATAATTTGTTTTCTATACTGTAAAAGGGTGAAAAACACAGTGAAATAAAATACAATCAAATTAATTTTAAATGCTTATCGTAAACTTTACCAGTAGGACGTAAAAAACCTACGTTGTGTCGCTGCTAACTTTGTTCAAAATTAAAGATATGAAGTTAGTAGAATTTTTTAATAATTACTCGAATGAAGCT
>JAGNSI010000113.1 GCA_017988135.1 Pseudarcicella sp. | reverse complement strand
TTTCTAATAAATCTAAATCCATTTGCCAACTATCGGCATCTATATCTATCAAAAGTGGACTTGCCCCTGTGTATTTTATGGCATTCACTCATGCTACAAAAGTAATATTGGGTACTATTACAAAGTCGTTTTGTGTTACTCCAGAAAGTTGCAAACCAATATGCAAAGCCGAAGTGCCGTTTGAAGTAGCGATGGCATATTTTGCACCAGTAAAATCAGCTAATGCTTGTTCAAAACGATTGACATAACTCCCAACCGACGAAACCCAGTTGGTATCTAAGCAATCTTTGATGTATTGCCACTCATTGCCAGCAAGATTGGGTACCGAAAGAGGAATCATATATTATAAATATCTGCTTTGTATTGTGAAAGATTGGTTTTATCGGCAAACCACTGAATGGTTTCTGCAATGCCGCTTTCAAGGGTATAATCGGGCTTCCAACTGGTCAATTCTTTGATTTTTTGATTGGAACCAAATAGTCTTTCTACTTCACTTTTTTCAGGTCTTAATCTGATTTCGTCTGTAATAATTGTTGCTTTGGGATTTATTTGATTGATAATATTTTGTGCTAAATCTCCAATCGTAATTTCTTCTTGCATAGCAATATTTACTTCGTGACCGATTGTTTGATCTGATTTGGCTATTTCTATAAATCCTTTTGCTGTATCTTTTACAAAAAGCAAATCTCGTGTTGGATGCAATGAGCCTAATTTTATTTCTGTTTTGCCATTTAAAAGCTGTGTAATAATAGTAGGTATCACTGCTCTTGCCGACTGGCGTGGTCCGTAGGTATTAAACGGGCGAACAATACTGATAGGAACATTGAAACTTCTATAAAAAGAGTCAGCCATAGCATCTGCTCCTATTTTGGTAGCAGAGTAGGGCGACTGCCCTTGTCTAGGATGTTTTTCGTCTATCGGCACATACATGGCAGTACCATAAACCTCTGATGTAGAAGTTACTAAAACCCTTTCAGTGCCTAACTCACGGGCAGCTTGAACAATATTCAAAGTGCCTTTTACGTTGGTATCGATATAGGTGTCGGGCGAATGATAACTATAAGGAATGGCAATAAGTGCTGCTAAATGAAAAACTACTTCGATGCCTTTCATGGCATTTTTCACTCCGTGAGGATCACGAATATCACCCGATATGACTTCTATTTTTTGTAAAGTTTCTTTAGGAAGTGAATCTAGCCAACCCCAAGAATTGAAAGAATTATAATACACAAAGGCTGTTACTTGACAACCTTCCGCTATAAGTTTTTCTACTAAATGGCTACCGATAAATCCATCTGCGCCTGTCACTAATACTTTTTTGTTTTTCAAATCCATTATTTAGGATAGTTTAATTTTTTCAAATACATCTACATAGCTCCTTTTGCTGGCATTTATCACTTTAATGCCTCTATATATTGCATATTTTGCCGTAACCTCATAGCTTTTGAAAGCTTTGTGCAGTGACAAAAACTGACCCGCCATATAGCTTTCTTCAAGACTTACAATTTGGTTGATTTGGTAAGTTTTGTTACCATAAAAATGAGTGTCATCGGCAATAATTTCGTTATTTTCGTTGAGTGTTAAGGTTTCGTGCCAAGTATGGTCTGCCCCCAAAAGATATACTTTTTCATATCCACAGTTTACCCCATTAAAAACCGATGCATTCAATACATTTTGGCATTGAGGCATTGCCCAACCTTTTTTAAAGATCCAAAATTTCAACCAATCAAAACCTTCAAAAATCACATAATTGAAATATACTATTTTAATACACTGGTTTTTTGCCATTTCTGAAACAAAATATTCAGACTTAGAGAAATAATTTGGTACAAATAATGACATTTCCCATGAAGTATCCTGTATTAAATGTTGTACAGCCAAGCTTGCTAATTCATGATTGGGCTTTAAATAAGCTCCATCTAGCAATAAATAGTTTTGGGGTTTTAGCGTTTTGTAATACGATGAATTCGAAAAAAGATTTACACAAAATACGTCCGACTGAATTATAAAATCTAAATGATTGTCTAAAGAATATTTCAAAGATGGTCCATTTCCCAAAATCACACAACTGTTTTTTTGTTTGGTGGTAGATTTTTGAACCTTAAATTTCGACCAAAAAATAATTTTGAATATCGATACAATACTCAAAAACAATTGTTGAAAAAAAAAAATCAATATATTAAGTTTCGAAATCAAATTCACAAAAATTAGTGGTAGAAATAGCAATTAATGAAGTATAAAATTAAGCTTTTTTATGCCAAATTGCCAAATTCAATCTAACTTTGTTGAAATTTGACTACAAAAATATAAATGGGGATAATAATCAAGCAAACTTTAAAAAGTTCTTTTTTTGCTTATTGGGGAATACTTTTAGGTTTTTTCACAACAGTGATTCTTTTCCCTAAAGTACTCTCTGAAAGCCAAGTAGGCTTAGTAAGGTTATTAAATTCTTTGACTGTTTTGCTTGCACAAATGGCAACTTTGGGCTTTAATGCGGCCGGAAGCAGATTTTTCCCTTACTTTAGAGACGATACCAAACAGCACAATGGTTATCTTTTTTGGGGTTGTATTATATCATTGACCGGCTTGGCATTTACCTTGGGTGCTTTAGCTTTTAACTATCATTTTGTACTAGATTTTTTAAATACAAAATCATCTCCACTGTTAGAAAGCCATCTTTTTTGGGTTTTCCCATTGACGTTTTTTACTGTATTTTTTTTTATTTTTGACAACTACGCAAGGGTACTTTATGATGCTGTTGCGGGCACATTTTTGAAAGAATTTTTATTGCGATGTTTTGTTTTAATAGTTGTATTAATTTACTATTTCGACTGTATAAATTTCAAAGAATTTGTTGCCTTATATTGCATTGCTTTGTCTTTACCAACCTTGTTTATTATGCTCAGGGTTTGGCAAAAAGGTTGGTTTTTTTTCAAACCTATAAAAGGTTTTTGGACACCCAAATTTAGAAAAGATTTTATTTCATTGAGTGCACTTACTTTTTTGTCTGGTTTTTCAACTCAAGTGGTCAATTATCTCGACCAAATACAAGTGACCAGCTTGATGAATCTATCAGCAAATGGTATTTATTCTACCATGATGATGTTCGGAACGGTTATTTTCACTCCAACTATTCATGTTTCCAGAGTAGGTGGAGCGATCATTTCGGAGGCTTGGAAAAACAATGATCTCAAAAACATTGAAAGTGTTTACAAAAAAAGTTGTTTAAATTTATTAATTATCGGTAGCTTACTTTTTACCTGTATAGTTTGTAACCTACACAATGTTTTTGCATTTTTGCCCGCCTATGAAGCTGGAAAATGGGTGGTAATTTGGATAGGTTTGGGCAAACTATTCGATATGGCTACAGGCTTGAATGGTTTGATTTTGCAAACCTCAAAGTACTATTATTTCGATACCGTTTTTATGATTTTTCTCATAATAGGCACTTGGCTCATGAACCAATGGTTGATTCCTATTTATGGTATTACGGGCAGTGCTATGGCTACAGCATCGGTAATTTTACTTTTCAATATTTTTAGGACTTTGTTTGTATGGGCAGTGTTTGGGATGTTTCCTTTTTCTGCAAAAAATATTTATGCTTTAATGATTGCCATTTTAGTTTTTGGGCTTAGTAGTATTTTACCTCAAATACCCAACATTGGTATTATACCATCATTTTTAACCGACACTATTTTTAGGTCATTGTTTACCATTATTTTGTTTATTTCTTTGGTATTCTTTACTAATATTTCAGAGGATTTTACTTTTGGCATAAACATGGTTTTAGGTAAAATAAAAAACAAGCTTTTAAAAACGAAATAAAATCATTCTTAAATCTAACATTCAAGCTTTTTTCATTTACATTTTTATAAATAGAAAAAGCGTATTTTTTTTACTTATTTTTGTATCGAAAAAAACCATTTTAGAATAAAATTTAATAGTTAGTTAAAGAAAAATTCTGCAAAATATTTTCAATCAATCAAAAAATGCTATCGTACGACATAAAAAATCTTTTAAAATATATGAACAGAATTGGTCTTGTAAAAGGCACATTATTGTTTGTTAAATTAAAATTAAACCTAACGAAGCAAATCCAAATTCAGAAAAACATGAAATATCCTGTGTATTTGCGACCAAATACCTCAGATAAATCTATTTTTGAGTTAATATTTATTGATAACGAATACAAAATGTTTCAAGACATCACTCCCAAAACCATTATTGATGCGGGTGCAAATATTGGGCTGAGTACTGTGTTTTTTAAAAATAAATTCCCCAATGCAAACGTAATTTGTATAGAACCCGACGCTAGCAATTTTGAGGTTTTAGCACAAAACACCAAACCATATGGAAACGACATTACTTTAATACAAAAAGGACTTTGGAACAAAATCACTAAAACCAAGATTTCCGACAAATACAATATGGGAAAATGGGCAATGGTAATCGAAGAAGACCTAAATAATTCAGCTGATTCTTTAGACACCATTACCATAGACAAAATAATGGAAGACCATAAGCTCGAAAGAATAGATTTACTAAAAATAGACATAGAAACAGCAGAAAAATACGTTTTTATGAATAATTACGAAAACTGGCTTCCCAAAACCAAAATGATAATCATAGAACTACACGACTGGATGGAAAAAGGAACAGCTCAGCCGTTTTTTATGGCAATTACCAAATCGATAGCCAATTTTTCTATTTATCATCACGGCGAACTTACCACCGTAATCAACGAAGACTTATAATGATTTCTGTATTGATGCCTGCTTACAATGCAGCAAAACACCTAAAACCAGCCATTGAAAGCATTATCAATCAGAGTTTTAAAGACTTCGAGCTACTGGTACTCAATGACGGATCTACAGACGCAACCAAAGCCATTATTTTAGACTATCAAGCCAAAGATAGCCGAGTAAAATACCTTGAAAACCCTACAAATTTAGGGCTTACAGCTGGAAGAAATATTTTATATCAAAACGCCCAATTCGACATCATAGCTTGGCTAGATTCCGACGATTTAGCTCATCCTCAACGTCTGGAAAAACAATTGGATTTTCTATCTAAAAACAAACAATACGCAGGGGTAAGCTGTTGGGCAAATATCATCGATAAAGATGGAAACGAACCGCCAAAGCAACATTATACTCGTATAAAAAATGAATACTTAGCTGCAGTATCTTTGTTTGTAAATTATTTTGTTATCTCGGGCATGACGATGTACAAAAACAGCATTGTTGATAAAAAATTTGATGTAACATTTACGCCCGCCGAAGATTATGATATGTTTGTAAAAATACAAGAAAAACAAGCATTGGCAATTTTACCCGAAGCATTGGTTTACTACAGAGTACATAGTGATAATCTTACTGCTACTCAATCAGATAAAATGAAAAATGCGGTGCTTGGTATTCAAAAAAGACAGCTAGAAAAATTAGGCTTTGAAGTAAACACAACCTTGCAAAACATACATTATGCTATAGCTTTTGGAGAGAAACAACCTCTAAATAGTATTGAAAAACATTTGTTAGCCATCAAAGAAAAAAACCTTCAAAAAAACATTTACCAACAAAAATCACTCAATTTTGTACTATGCCATAGATGGATAAAATCTTGCGAAAAAATAGGTGGTTTCAACACTTTGGTAAAATGTATTACTTCGCCATTGTACCAAGTAAATTTACATAGCTTGTTTCTGACTATTAAAGTATTACTGAAATAATGAAAATATTGCTAATCAATACAGATGATTTTACAGGAGGAGCCGCTATTGCATGCCGAAGAATAGTGAAATCTTTAACATCATATACAGATATACAAGCTAAAATTTTAGTACAGGAAAGTAAATCTGGAGAAAATAACATTTACGCAACAAACACATCTTGGATTATAAAAAAAATAGCTTGGATTCGTTTTGTATTAGAAAGGTTATATTATTTACCCTTTGAAAAAACAAAAACACTACGATTTGCATTTAATCCTGCAAAATTTGGCTTAGACATCTCTAATCATAAACTAGTAAAAGATGCTGACATACTGCATTTAAACTGGATTAACGGCGGTTTTTTATCTATCAGCAAAATAGGAAAATTATTAAAACTCAATAAACCTATCGTATGGACTTTGCATGACATGTGGGCATTTACTGGCGGTTGTCATCATTCTAGAGAATGTAATAATTTTCAAGTATCGTGCGGAAACTGTGAACAATTCATAAAAAATCCTTATAAAAACGACCTTTCAAATAAAATTTGGAATGAAAAAAATAAACATTTCAATCAAACAAATTTAACCATTGTAACATGTAGCAATTGGCTTGGAAACAAAGCAAAACAAAGTTCGCTTTTTGAAAAACATCCAGTAGTAGTAATCCCAAATCCAATTGACACAAATGTATTCAAGCCAATGAATAAAGAAGTGGCTTGTGGAAAATTACAAATCTCTGCAAACAAAAAACATATACTTTTTACCTCAATGAGAGTAGAAGCTATCGGCAAAGGCTATGCTTATTTTGAAAAGGCAATGAATATAATAAAGAATAATTTTGCAGAACAAAGTCAAGACATAGAAATACTAATATTTGGCGAAGCAAAAAAATCAGATTTCTCGTCACTTCCTTTTAAAGTAAATATTCTAGGTAAACTTGATAATCTAGAAACAATAGCACTTGCTTATTCTGCAGCTTTTATTTTTGTAATTCCTTCATTAGAAGAAAATTTACCCAATACCATCATGGAATCTATGGCATGCGGCACACCAGTAGTCGGCTTCAATGTGGGAGGAATTCCAGAAATGATAGACCACAAAAAAACGGGCTATTTGGCTCAATACAAATCTGCCGAAGACCTAGCAATGGGTATTTATTGGTCTTTGTATCAAGCCGACTACAATTCTCTTTCAACTAATTCTAGAAAAAAAGTAGAAGAAAACTATTCTGAAAAAATTGTCGCCCAAAAATACCAAGAGCTCTATAAAAGCCTGATAGTGTAAGCATTAATAATTAACTATGTAAGCTATTTTTACAAAAAAATCTTACTCATACATGAATTTTAAAAAGAAATTTCATTTTTTAATATTACAAGCATTAGTACTTCCATTTTTAGTTAATTGTTCAAGAGAAGAAATATGTTCTACCCAAATTTATATTACGCCCAAACAACCATTATTAAAAACTTTAATTTTGCAACATGATGAAAAAACGGGTAAGTATCAAGCAATTTCAAGTATAAAACCTGTGAATCATAACGATGGAGAAATAGACTTTTTTCATCCTTACACTTGGACTCAAAATGGAATTATAAACACTAGAAGATGTTATTTAGAGTTTGACATGTCAAGTATAAAAACTAATGCTATAATTGACTCCGCAAAACTTTCTTTATACTACAGCACAGGACAACTTAATATAACAACTTTTCCTTTAAAAACTCATACTGGAGACAATGAGTTAATGATTCAAAGAGTAATCGAACCTTGGTCTGCAAAAGATGTAGATTGGGTAACTCAGCCAAATACTTCGCTGAAAGGTGTCGCTTATGTAGAATCAGCCAAAAATGAAACCCAAGATTTTTTAAATATTAATGTAAGTGCCATAGTAAAAGCCCAACATAAGACCAAAAACTATGGCTTTTGTATCAGACATAAAGAAGAGGAGCCTTACAAAATAACTCTTATTACCACTTTCAAAGAAGCAAATCCCGAAAGACGACCCAAACTTGAAATTTTCTATCATGAAGACAAATAAGCCATTTTAAATTCAAAGAATTAGTCTTTACTAAATAGTACAAGCCTTTAATGAATTTCCATTATAAATAAAATAGGCTCAATAAAATCAGTTGATTAATACTAATATTTTCTAACAATTGATACAAAAAACAAATAAAATCAGTTGATTAATACTAATATTTTCTAACAATTGATACAAAAAACAAATAAAATCAGTTGATTAATA
>JAGNSI010000112.1 GCA_017988135.1 Pseudarcicella sp. | reverse complement strand
AGATTTTCTTTAAAAATACTATTTATTTTTGAGTTTATATAATTGATTTTTATTTGTTTTGTCAATCTTAAATCTTTTAAACATGAGTCCATTATTCATTAACAGGTATTCCAATAAGTTTGTCTCTCGATGGCTGATACTGTTGATAGACGTTGGAATTGTTTTCTTCTCATTTTTATTGGCATACATATTAAGATACAACTTTCGGGTATCTGTGATAAATTTTGACTACATCAAAACCAATTTTTTGATGTTGTTTTATATACGATTAGCCTGTTTTTTTTATTTTCGTTCCTATACAGGCATTGTGCGTCATTCAAGTATTGAAGACGCTAATTTACTCTTTAAAGTAGCCAGTATAAGTACTTTAGTTGCCGTAGTTATTTCATCAATTTTACGCTTCAAAAATCTTAACGAAACCGAATTTTATATTCCTATATCTATACTTATTATAGATTATTTTATTTGTATGTTTTTGCTAATAGCTAGTAGGTTCATGGTGAAAAGTATTTATGAAAAGCTAATGAGCGATATTAAAACGACTAAAAATGTATTGATATATGGAGCCGGTTATTCAGGATTAATTACTAAAAATGTATTGTTAAAAGATAAACTTAAAAGTTATCAAATATTAGGATTTATAGATGATAATCCTTCTTTAGTAAACAAAACCATTGAAGGAATTAGGGTGTTTTCTAGACAAGATAGCATACAAAAGTTTATAAGGCCAGATAGTAATGAAGTAGAAGTAATAATGGCAATTAAAAAAATAAGTGCCGATGAAAAAAGAAAAATTAGTGATATATTTTTAGAAAAAGGTATTGTAGTGAAAGCTTTACCGCCTGTGAACAAATGGGTAGATGGTGAGTTTTCTGTCAACCAAATCAGTAATGTAAAAATAGAAGACTTACTAGAAAGAGACGTAATTACCACTAACAACCAAAAAGTTCGTAACGAAATAGACAATAAAGTAGTGATGATTACTGGAGCAGCAGGCTCTATAGGAAGTGAAATAGTTCGTCAATTGTTGAAATATTTACCGGCGAAAATAGTTTTAGTTGATCAAGCCGAATCTGCCTTATTTGATTTAGAATTTGAAATAAAAAACAATATTCCCCAAAATACCCAAGTACATGTAGTGGTGGCAAATGTTTCTGATAGAATCAGAATGCGAAAAGTTTTTGCAGCCGAACGCCCCAATTTGGTGTTTCATGCAGCAGCCTACAAGCACGTTCCCATGATGGAAAATAACCCTTACGAAGCTGTAAAGGTGAATATTGTTGGTACAAGAATTATTGCAGATTTGTCTATAGAATTTGGTGCAAACAAATTTGTAATGGTATCAACAGACAAAGCCGTAAACCCAACCAATGTGATGGGTGCAACTAAGAGAATGGCCGAAATGTATACCCAAAGTTTAAATAATTCAGAATCGCAATTTTCAACCAAATTCATTGCAACACGCTTTGGAAATGTATTGGGTTCCAATGGCTCGGTAATTCCAATTTTCAAAAAACAAATAGAAGCTGGAGGTCCAATTACGGTTACTCATCCAGATATAACACGTTATTTTATGACCATTCCTGAAGCTTGTCAGCTGGTGCTCGAAGCAGGAACTATGGGGATAGGAGGAGAGGTGTTTATTTTTGATATGGGAGAGTCTGTTAAAATTGCAGACCTTGCAAAGAAAATGATTACATTGTCTGGATTGCGAGTAGGGAAAGATATTCAAATTGAATATTCAGGTTTGAGACCAGGTGAAAAATTGTATGAAGAATTGCTCAATGATAATGAAAATACCCTGCCTACACATCATCCTAAGATAATGAAAGCCAAGGTGGTAACTCCTACTCAAGTAGAAATGGACATAGCCATAGATGAGCTCGAAAGGTTGCTTTATGAAGGAAATACAAAAGGATTGGTAAAACAAATAAAAAATGTAGTACCCGAGTTTTTGAGTAAAAATTCTATCTACGAAGAATTGGATAATACAAAAATAAAAAAACAAACCTACTAGGATTTGTTGTGAATATAATAAATTAAATGCGAGAAGACTACCTGAAAGGAAATATAAATGAGGATGCAAGCCCAGTTGAAAAAGAAATAGAAAAAGCACTCAGACCGCTTTCTTTTGATGACTTTGCAGGTCAAGACAAAATATTAGAAAACCTCAAAGTATTTGTAGAGGCAGCTCGCAAAAGAGAAGAAGCATTAGACCATGTATTGTTGCACGGCCCTCCAGGTTTAGGCAAAACTACCCTTTCAAACATCGTAGCCAACGAGCTAAAAGCCAATATCAAAATCACCTCAGGGCCAGTATTGGATAAACCATCAGATTTGGCAGGATTGCTCACCAATCTTGAGAAAAACGATGTACTTTTTATAGACGAAATTCACCGCCTAAACCCTATTGTAGAAGAATACTTGTATTCGGCTATGGAAGATTATAAAATAGACATCATGCTAGATTCTGGCCCTAATGCCAGAAGTATTCAAATAGCATTAAATCCCTTTACACTCATTGGTGCAACTACACGCTCTGGAATGCTTACCGCACCCTTAAGAGCAAGATTTGGTATAAATTGCCGACTAGAATATTATGATGCTGCTCTTTTAACTTCTATCGTCAAACGCTCTTGCCAAATATTAAACACCCCAATTCATGAAGAAGGAGCCTATGAAATAGCTCGAAGAAGCAGAGGTACGCCCCGTATCGCCAATAATCTTTTGCGACGAACCAGAGATTTTGCCCAAGTGAAAGGTAACGGAACCATAACCATAGAAATAGCCCAAGTGGCTTTGGCAGCTTTAGATGTAGATCAAAATGGGCTAGACGAAATGGATATTCGTATACTCACAACCATTGTTGAAAAATTCAAAGGAGGTCCAGTTGGGCTATCTACCATAGCCACAGCTTGTGGTGAAGAAGCCGAAACTATTGAAGAAGTTTACGAACCGTTTCTGATTCAAGAAGGTTTCTTAAAAAGAACTTCACGAGGTAGAGAGGCAACAGAAAGAGCTTATATTCATCTAGGTATTGTACCTAAATACAAAGCTGGTCAGTTGTTTTAAGATTTTTTAACATTATCTTTTTTGTAAGGCAATGGTTTTGTGGGTCTTATATGATATTTTTGTTATATGAATTTTGTATTTATTTTATTATTTTAAACCAAAACAATAATGAGGAAAATTGCATTTGTCATATTATTATTACGTCTTTCAATTAATTTACAAGCCCAATCTTTAACTCAAACCATCAAAGGAACCGTAGTAGATCACGTGTCGAAAACTCCTTTAGAAGGTGCAACTATTTCTTTAGAGCAAAACAACAAAGGAGCAATTACCGACAAATCAGGTTTTTTTAAAATTACAAATGTTCCTGTAGGAAGAGTAAATATTAAAATTACTAACCTTGGTTATAAAGAGCAAAGTATAGCCAATATTACAGTTATATCAGGAAAAGAAACTATACTTGAAATAGAGTTGCAAGAGCAAATAAACATGCTCAGTGAAACTGTAGTAAAGGCTCCCGCAAAAAAAACAGCACTCGACAAAGGTATCGTGTCTGTAAGTGGAAAAACTTTTGATATAGAAGATACCCGTAGGTATGCTGGATCAAGAAATGACCCTGCCAGAATGGTAGCCGGTTTTGCTGGTGTAGTAGGTAATAACGATTCAAGAAACGACATTATAGTACGTGGAAACTCACCCTCGGGTATATTGTGGAAATTGCAAAATGTAGATATCCCTAATCCGAGCCATTTTGGAGCTTTAGGAGCTACAGGTGGGCCTGTAAGTATGCTCAATAACAATCAGATAGCTAAATCTGTTTTTTTAACAGGAGCTTTTCCAGCTATTTACGGAAATGCAACTTCAGGAGTTTTTGACTTGCAACTCAGAAATGGAAACGCCGAGAAATACGAACTCATGGGTCAAGTAGGTTTTAATGGTTTGGAATTAGGTGCTGAAGGACCATTTTCTAAGAAAAATAAATCATCATTTTTGGTCAATTATAGGTATTCAGTTTTAGGAATAGTAAGTAAACTAGGAATTGACTTTGGTACAGGTTCTAGTGTTCCCAATTACCAAGATTTGTCTTTCAAACTCAATTTTCCTACTACTAAATCAGGAACATTTACACTTTTTGGTTTGGGTGGAAAAAGTGATGTAAAAGTAGGGGGAGATGATAATTTTTACAGTGGAGATAAGCAAAAGATCAATTATGAAACTTCTATGGGGGTTATTGGTCTTTCGCATAATTATTTTTTTAATACTAAAACATCAGGAAAGATCACCTTGGCAATGTCTGGAGCTGGCGTAAGTACAAAAAGTGCAGAAATGATTTTTGATTCTACAGGTAAATATAGAGGCGATTTGATAGACTATAGAGAAGAGTCCTCGCAAGAGCGTTTTTCGGCTAATTATGAGTTGAATAGAAAATTTAATGCTAAAAATAATATTTCACTTGGTTTTACATATAATCAATTCTCATTGAACTATCTCGATAGTTTGCTTGACGATAAAGCAAAACGTACTAGTCCTTTGAAATTTAAAGTAATTCGTTCTATCAAAGAACAAACATCTTTGATACAAGGTTTTGCCAATTGGCAATGCAGGCCATCAGATAAACTTACTTTCAATGTAGGGGTGTTTGCTCAAAGCTTTTTGTTGAATGATGATTTTTCGATAGAACCAAGAGCTGGTTTGAAATATAGTTTTTTAGATAATCAAAGTTTAAGTTTTGGGGTTGGTCATCACAGTCAGTTGCAAATGTTACCTTTGTATTTCAATAAAGATTACACTAATGGCATAGTTTCAGAACCCAACAAAAATCTCAAAATGAATAAGAGTAATCAAGTTGTGCTGGGATATGAACGTTTTTTAGGTAAAAAAAATAGACTGAAAATAGAAACTTATTACCAACGTCTTTATAATATTCCAGTAGATATAAAACCAACAAATTTTTCTGCACTAAACTTAGGTGCTGACTTTAATGTAATTCAAAAAACGCTTTTGCAAAATTCAGGTACAGGTTATAATTATGGAATGGAAGCCACTCTAGAGCGTAATTTTAGCAATCATTTTTATTACTTAGCTACCTTGTCCATTTACGATTCTAAATACAAAGGCAGTAATAATATATTGCACAATACTGCTTTTAATGGTAATTATACAGCTAACTTGTTGGCAGGTTTAGAATTACCTTTAGGAAAGAATAAAACTTTAGCTTTTGATACCAAAGTTACTTTTGCTGGAGGAAAAAGATTCACACCCATAGACAGGGTATCTTCATTTAAAGCAAAAGAAGTGATTTTGTTTTCAGATAGAAGTTTCGAATTTCAGTACAAAGATTATTTTAGAACAGATTTTAAGATAACCTATCGTGTAAATAAACGTAAAACCATGCAAGAATGGTTTATTGACTTGCAGAATATCAGCAATTCGAAAAATATTTTTGAGCAAACTTATAATGTTTATGCAGATAATTTCAAAACGGCTTATCAATTAGGATTTTTTCCAAATTTCAATTACCGCATTCAATTTTGATTTGATTCGAAATGCTATTTTTTATTCTTGCCTTTGTAGTTTTCTTATACTACAAAGGCTTTTTTTTAAACAAAATGAATGAAATCAGGGTTTGAATTATAAGCTACCAGTATTATTTTCAGCTGAATATTTACCACTGATTGGCTGATTTTAATAACAAAATTATTTTTCGAATAAACTATATGAAAGTTCTACGTTCACAGCAGTTTTTACCAATAAGCTTATCGCATGCTTGGGATTTTTTTTCTTCACCCAAAAACTTGAATGAAATTACCCCTGAAGACATGGTTTTTAAGATTACCTCTGTATTGCCAGAAAAAATGTACCAAGGCATGTTTATAACCTATAAAATTGCACCTGTGATGAATGTTCCACTAGATTGGGTAACGGAAATTACACAGATAGAAGTAAATAAATATTTTGTAGATGAGCAAAGAAAAGGACCTTACAATATTTGGCATCACGAACATCATTTTCAGGAAACCCAAGGTGGAGTATTGATGACAGATATATTGCATTATGATATTGGAATGGGTGTTTTGGGTTGGATTGCTGGCAAATTATATGTCGATGCCAAAGTGAAAGGAATATTTGAATACCGAGAAAAAAAGCTCAAAGAATTGTTTTTAGCTTGATTTTTAAATAATCAAGCAGCCATCTTTTTTTGTATATTTGCCAAAAAAAACAATGGCTATCTCCAAAACAATATATCAAACTTTCAAATCGAGCAAGCTACCATTACTTACAAGATGGCATATTGCAAGAATGAAAAAAAACAATCCATCCTATGACTACCAGTTTTATGACGACGAACGAATAAAACATTTTTTAAAAACAGAATATGGAGAAGAAGTAAAAGAATCCCCCTTCATAGCAATACACACACCAGTAATTAAAGGATAAATATTTTAGATAAAAATGCTGTATTTAATACCCACTTTTTTGGCACCCAATACTTTAGACAAAGTGCTTGCTCCACAAATAAAAAATGTGGTATCTGAAACACAATATTTTTTAGTAGAAAATATACGCACAGCTAGAAGGTTTATCAGTGAACTAAAAACAGGAAAAACAATAGACGAATTATCTTTTTTTTTGTTGGATAAAGATACATCACTTCAAACTGTGAAATCTTATTTCAAAACTATACCAACGGGCAAAAATATCGGTGTTATTTCAGAAGCAGGTTGTCCTGGTGTGGCAGACCCAGGTGCTTTGGCGGTAGAAGTGGCTCATCGGTTAGGTATGAAAGTAATACCACTGGTTGGACCATCTTCGATATTATTGGGTTTGATGGCTTCAGGGTTTTCGGGTCAATCGTTTGTTTTTCATGGGTATTTGCCAATTGATAAAGCTGAAAGAACAAAGAAAATAAAAACACTTGAAACCGACTCTCGCAAAGGTCAAACTCAAATATTTATGGAAACTCCTTTTCGTAACAATCAGCTATTGGCAGATATTTTTGCCAATTGTCAAGGTGCTACTAAGCTTTGTATAGCCACTGATATTACCGATACTAACGAATTTGTGCAAACCAAAACCATAGGGGAGTGGGTAAAAGCAACCCCCGATTTACACAAAAGACCTACTATGTTTTTTATGGCAAATTAAAATAAATTTGGATATTTGTAGCTTAAATAGTCAATAATCATATCAAATGATAACAATAAAAACTTTTACCTTCAATCAATTCAGAGAAAATACCTATGTGCTTTCTGACGAAACCAAACAGTGTATAATAATAGACCCCGGTTGCTATGAATACGAAGAAAGAAGAGAACTTACAGATTATATAACTGAACAAAATCTGAAAGTTACCCATTTACTAAATACCCATGCACATATAGACCATGTGCTAGGTAATGATTTTGTGAAACGAAATTATGGCGTATCTCTTTATTTACATCAAAATGAAATACCGATTTTGGAAGGTGTTAAAGAAAAAGCCATTCAATATGGTTTTCCTCATTATCAACCCACAGAGCCAGATTTTTTTATTAACGAAAACGATAAAATCACTTTTGGAGAATCTGTTTTGGAAATATTGTTTGTACCGGGTCATGCACCAGGTCACTTGGCATTTGTAAACAGAGAACAAAAAATTTGTATTAGCGGTGATGTACTTTTCAATAGAAGTGTAGGACGTGCCGATTTTCCTTTGTCGAGCTACAAAGACCTAAAAACAAGTCTTCGAGAAAAAATGTATTTATTACCAGAAGATACCATTGTATATCCAGGTCACGGGCCAGTTACAACTATTGGCGAAGAAAAAAAATATAATCCATACATCAAACCATTGGTACAATAATGATAAAGTATATCACCAAGCACATTCCCAACGCATTGACTTGTGCCAACTTGCTTTGCGGTATTTTTGGTATTTTATATGTTTCAAAAGCAACCACCTCAGATAACATCAATTTATT
>JAGNSI010000111.1 GCA_017988135.1 Pseudarcicella sp. | reverse complement strand
CGATTCGGCAGATACTAAAAATCTGTCTAAAAAACCCAATGAAGTTTTTGGGTAATTATAAGTTACTATAATAATGGCTTGATCTATATTTGCAGCAAGAATATGTCCATGTGCGGTTTTATGAACAGATTGTCTGATAATATAATTTAGTCTTGGTAATATTTCGTTGATGATGCCCGTGTTGGCTGTTTTGTCTTCAATTTCAAATACAACTTTATCGCCAATAGCAATAGGATTGGTGGTTTTTAAACCTTTTATTTTGAATTTTCCTCTAAGTCGGCATTGCCAAATATGTTGGTATTCGTCTTGGATTTCGTACCACGAGCCAGTCGAACGCATTACTAGTCCTATCATGCTTGCGTATTATTCATTTTTTGAAATTTCATTTTCAATATGTTTCATTATTTTGGCTGTTCCACCTATATTTTGTTTGAAATATTCCGAAGCGTTTTTTTGTATATCAAAAAGATTTTTTTCTCCTAAAGTATTTAAAGTTGTTATTAAATCTTCGGTATTTTTGATGACAAAAGCACATTTTTTTTCTAATAAATCATTTGCTTCTTGGAATTTAATATAATTTTTATCTCCCCAAAACAAAGGTAAGCCATAAATAGCTGCCTCTAAAGTATTGTGTAAACCTTTTTTATAGGCTCCACCTATCCAAACCAAATCAGCATATTGGTACAAGGAAGATAGCATTCCGATATTGTCAATTATCAAAACTTGATGATCCGACAAACTGTTTGTTACTTTTGATTCTGAATATAAAAAAGTTTTTTTCTGAATTTTGTTACGCCATTTTTTTATTTCATCAGTTTTTATTTCGTGTGGTGCAATAATGAACTTTATCGACGAATTATTGTCATTGATAAAAGGTAATAAAACATCAAAATCTTCTTGCCAGCACGAACCAACTATGAAAAGTTTGTTTGTCTGTTTGAATTTTTCGACTATTTCTATTTGATTGCTTTTTTGAAAATTTGACCACACTGCATCAAAACGTGTGTCTCCAGCTACAGAAACATTGTTGATGCCAATATTATTCAATAAAAAGACAGAACTTTGGTTTTGAACAAATAAATGGCTGAATTTTTTTAGAATATTTTTAAAAAACAATCCGTACCATTTGAAAAATATTTGTTTAGGTCTAAAAATACCTGAAAACAAAAAAGTGGGTATTTTTTTGTTTTGAAGAATAGTCAAATAGTTATACCAATATTCATATTTTACAAAGAAAACCATATCGGGCTTAAGTATATCAATGAAAGTGTTGGCGTTGAAATAAGTATCTAATGGTAAGTATGTTATATAGTCTGCACCTGTGAAGTTTTTGCGAATTTCATAGCCAGACGGCGAAAAAAAACTTAATACTATTTTACTTTCAGGGTATTTTTTTTTGAACGCTTCTATAAGAGGTTTGCCTTGCTCAAATTCGCCCAAAGATGCACAGTGAAACCATATTATACTATCCGAGTTGTTTTGTTTTTTCCAATCAGATAAGTCAGATTGCCAGTTTTTTCTACCATCTACAAACAATTTAGCCTTGTTGTTGAACAACGCTACACTTTTTATAACAGTGCCATAAATATGAATTGAAGTATCGTAAATGATGTTTTTCAAAATAAATTTAAGTTAAATTGAATCAAATTTACATCTAAATAGTTAAATAAGAAATTAAGCTTTAAGTATTGGTAATTAAATTATAAATAAGTTTTACTGAATATTTATTAATCATAAAAAAAAACAAAAAATGAATTGGAACGCTCTCACAGAAATTTCACAGCTAGAAGCCATCAAAAAAGAATCCTACGAATCGCCAGTTTTGATATTTAAACATTCAACCACTTGCTCTATTTCTCAAACCACTTTGGCTCGATTAGAAAGAAATTGGAAGCCCGAAGGAGTAGAAAATTTAAAGATTTATTACTTAGATTTATTGAAAAATAGACAGATTTCCAATCAAATAGCTTCAATATTTGAGGTTGTACATGAGTCACCACAAGTGTTGTTGGTTGAAAATGGTATTTGTACTTATGATGCATCTCATTTTGCCATATCGTATCAAGAAATAAAGGATAAACTTTCCAAAAAATCACAATAGAGCAGTTTTAGAAAAGAAAATTAAACTACTTTGATTAGTTTTTTTATTAATATAAAGGTAAAGGTATTATTCAATTCGTTGTTTGGCTTAACTTTGTATGATTTTGATTGAAGCAAGCGCTTCTCACACTAAATTTAGATACTATTATATTCAGATATGATTGAGTTACCGATTGTTGCAGCACCCAGTTCTAGTGAAGAAAATAAATCAAATTTTTCAAAAAAACCACAATGGTTAAGGGTAAAACTGCCTATAGGAAAAGATTACGCCAATGTGAGGAAAATTGTAGATGAACATAAGCTTCATACCATTTGTCAATCGGGCAATTGTCCAAATATGGGCGAGTGCTGGGGAGCAGGTACGGCTACTTTTATGATATTGGGAAATGTTTGTACCCGTTCATGTACTTTTTGTGCAGTAGCTACAGGCAAACCAAACGAGTATGACGAAGACGAACCAAACAGAGTAGCAGAAGCTATAAAATTGATGGGGGTAAAGCATGCCGTAATTACTTCAGTTAATAGAGATGAATTGAAAGATAGAGGGGCTGAGATTTGGTACCAAACAGTAGTAAAAGTAAAAGAGTTTTCGCCTACAACCACCATAGAAACCTTAATTCCAGATACTAAAAACAATTGGGACGCATTGATAAGGATGATTGAAGGCGGACAAGAAGTGGTTTCGCACAACATGGAAACCGTAGAAAGATTGTACAGGTCTGTAAGACCGCAAGCCAAATATGCTCGTTCTTTGGAACAAATAAAAAGAACCAAAGAATTTGGTAAAAGAACCAAAACGGGTATAATGTTGGGTTTGGGCGAAACAGCCGACGAACTGTATAAAGCTATGGACGATTTGGCAGCCAATGGTTTAGATGTACTCACATTGGGGCAATATTTACAGCCAACAAAAATGCACCATGAAGTGATAGAATGGATACATCCAGACACTTTTGCATTATACAAAGAAGAAGGACTAAAAAGAGGTATTTCTTATGTAGAGTCAGGTCCGTTGGTTAGGTCTAGTTACCATGCAGAAAAGCATATTTAAACTCCGAAAAATTTTCTATGAGATATCTTGATCCCAAAAATGACTTGACTTTCAAAAAAGTATTTGGCAAGCATAATTATTTAATAACTAATTCTTTTTCCAAAAAAGAATTAGAAACATACGATAAATATTGGGATAGTATAAGTTCAGAGCGAACTTTGATAAGTTCTGCAGAAAGAGAAGGTTTGGAAAAAGGAGAAAAAATAGGTTTAGAAAAAGGTGAAAAAATAGGATTTGAAAAAGCTCAACAACAATTTTTAGAAGAAGAAAAGGCTAAAAATTTAGAGCTTAATAAAAACATAATATTAAATATGCACAAAGAGGGGTTTAATGAGCTAATTATTCAGAAAATCACTGGCTTAGATATAATTTTTATACAAGAAATTTTAAATAATAATAAAATATAACAATGAGTGAGCATACTAAATGTTTGATAATAGGTTCAGGTCCGGCAGGATATACGGCAGCAATATATGCATCCAGAGCAGGAATGCAACCTATGATGTATATGGGAGGGCAGCCCGGTGGACAATTGACTACCACTACTGAGGTAGATAATTTTCCCGGCTATCCAGAAGGAGTAGATGGCCCAACAATGATGGTAGATTTAGAAAACCAAGCTAAAAGATTTGGCACCGATGTTAGATATGGCATGGCTACAAAAGTAGACTTTGGTGTGAGTCCTAAAAAAATAATCATAGACGAAACTATAGAAATCACAGCTGATACAGTGATTATAGCAACAGGGGCGTCTGCTAAATGGTTGGGTTTAGAAGGAGAAACTAAATTTAACGGTTTGGGCGTGTCAGCTTGTGCTGTTTGTGATGGATTTTTCTATAGAAATCAAGAAGTTATAGTAGTTGGAGGTGGCGATACTGCGGTTGAAGAAGCTTGTTATTTAGCTAATCTTTGTACAAAAGTAAACCTTATTGTCAGAAGAGATGAGTTGAGAGCGTCAGATATTATGCAAAAAAGAGTACTCTCAAATCCCAAAATACAAATTCATTGGAATACAGAAACTTTAGAAATTTTAGGGGACAACAATGGCGTAACAGGAGCAAGGGTTGTGAATAATAAAACTAAAGAAGAATCTAATATCGCTTCAACAGGTTTTTTTGTTGCAATAGGACATCAGCCCAATACCGGTATTTTTAAAGATTACATTTCTATGGATTCTGCTGGGTATATCAATACCATCAAAGGGTCTACAAAAACAAATATTGAAGGCGTATTTGCTTGCGGAGATGCACAAGATAACATTTACCGTCAGGCAATTACAGCAGCAGGAACAGGGTGCATGGCAGCGCTAGATGCAGAAAGATGGTTGGCAGAAAAAGAGCTACATTAGTATAAAAGAAAATTAGATTATTTTAAAGAGCAGTTTTATTTGTAATAAAACTGCTCTTTTTTGAAAGATAATTGAAATTTTAAACACAATAGTTCGTTATTTGCTAGAATAAATTATAACTGTTTCTAAATAGCATTTTGAAAAGAAATATGAAAAACATTATTTTCTTATTGTCATACTTAGCTTTACAAATATTAGTAAATCCAATATTTGCTCAAGAAAAAGGAAATTTCAAGAAAAATCCTAAGATAAACGTAAAAGATAATACCGGAATTTATAAAGAAAAGAAAAAGAAAGATTTGTTGGATGAGCTTCCAACGCTGCAATTTAAAGAAGAAGTAGTGCAAGCTAATCTTGATAATGATGTACCTTTTGTAGAAAATATCAATTTTTCGGGACAATCTTTTGATCCGAGAAATCCTATCAATGGGTCTATTTCTTCGTTTGATACCACCTCGATGAACGAAAGTGTTCCAATGGTGGTGGAAGTTGAAGAGGTTATCGAATATGAAGGAAGCGAAGATATGACTACTGTAGCTTCATATTTTAGTGTATGGGATTCTAAAAGTATAGATCCTTACGATATAGATTCTAGAGATTTGCAGGATGTTGTGGAGCTAGAATTGTTCAATAAAGATGCTGGTAGGTATTGGTCAGTGCCATGTAATGTGCCTATAAATGGAAGAGCCTATGTTACTTCACAATTTGGTGCACGATGGGGGAGAATGCATGCTGGGGTTGACCTTGAATTAGAAACAGGAGATCCAGTATATGCAGCTTTTGATGGAATAGTGAGGGTAAATAGTTATAATGGATCAGGTTATGGTAATTTTTTGGTAATTAGACATTATAATGGTTTAGAAACATTGTACGGGCACCTTTCTTCAAAACATTTTGAGTCTGGAACTCACGTAAAAGCTGGTGATGAAATAGGGCTTGGCGGTAATACAGGTCGTAGTACAGGCTCGCATTTGCACTTTGAGACACGTTACGAAGGCAATCCATTGAACCCTAGCGTGATTTTTAATTTTAGAAATAAAGAACCAGTAGCAGAAAAAGTTTTAATTTCAAGCAGGTCATTCAGTACTTATGGTGATATGAAAAATGAATACGAAGAAGATCAACCTAATATAAAGCGTATTTCGCATCATTTTGTATTAGTACAGCGAGGCGAAACTTTGTATTCTATAGCTGCAAAAGCGGATATTTCGCCTGAAAGATTAGCTAAATTAAATGGAATGAAAGTAAGTTCAACACTAAAATATGGCAAAAGGTTAAGGATACGTTAGTGTTTTGGTTTTTAGGTATTTATATTTTTTATAATGAAATTTAAAAGTCTATTTTGTTTACTCTTAGTATTCAAAATAGACTTTTCTTTTTTTGAAATTCAATTGCCAATATAAAACAAAACACAAACTAAACTTACTATAAAGCCTACCCCAAAACCAACCAATACTTGAGCCAAATTGTGAGCTTTTAGTTTTAAGCGAGCTCTGAGAATAAGAATGCTGAAAAGCAATGAAATAAATACATAAATAAGTATGTAGTTTAAGTTTAATCTAATAAAAGCACCCATTAAAATGCCAACTAAACCGCTTATTCCTACTGCATGTGCAGAAATTTTCCAATACACACTCACCACAGCAACGATACAAATTGATATAGTAATGAAAATAAATATAACAGCAATTTCTGGTAATTGACTCAGCTTTTTGCTGAAAAAAATAGCAACAAGTGTGTATATAATCACCGTTACAAGATAAGGGATTCTTCTTTCGGCAATGGTTTCCATTTCAAGTCGCTTGATTATTCTAAGTCTGTAAAGTATATAAATGATAATAGCAGGCAGCAAATACGTTTTCATGAATATTAATATTATCAATGCTGCTTTTAGGCTGAAAATACCAATTTGAGTTTCTGAAGCATATTTGTTTAAATCTGGAATCAAGATAGGAATACCATAAAAAATTATACTAAATAATATGGTAGGCATCATCAATGGATGAAATATAAAGGATATAATTTGGGAAAAGTTTGCTTTTTTAATCACTGTTATACTTTTGTTTTTTTCTAAATTACTATTTTTTTTACTGATTATAAAAAATGTTTAAAATAATAATCTGCAAAATTTTTTGGATTTTTCAAATGTACTCCGTCGATAAAACACTTTTCTTCTAAATATATTATATGGTCGAAATAACCCTCAAATAGCTCATCAAAATGATTATTGGTAATTTCTTCCATGTTCATTTTTTCTATAAGTGGTTTGTTTTTAATGTTCAAAGGAGGTGAAATGATTTTAATTTTGAAATTGAATTTTACACTTAACTCTTTGATTTTTTGAAGGTAATCTTTTGAAGTAGGAGATAGAAACGAAAAATTATTTATGTCATTACTCACAAAACCAGGAGCCCAATTTGATGTTAAAACAAAAGGGTTATTTTTGAGATAAACATAAGGTATTTTTTTTATTTGCAATAGGGTGTTTTCTGTGAATAAATCTATGTTTTGATCGGTATAAAATGGTTTTATAAAATAGTGATAGGTGAATTTTTGGTCTAAATTGTTACTAAAACTAAAAGGGGAAAATATTATCAAAAGTGTATCTATTTTATTGCCTGATTCTATAAGATTATTTATTAAAATAAATTGACCAGCCATACTTATTGCTTGATTTGTGGCTATATATGAGAAGTTTTCTTTTTCGGTAGAATCTACAAAAAACATTTGATTGGCAATACTGTCGCCAATCAATATCTTTTTTTTCTTTTTCTTTTTCTTGCTTTTTTCTATGGCTTTGTAGACTTCATTTCCTGCAACCGTAAATTTATATTGATTTGTGTATAGCAGATATAATGGTTTGGCATAAAACACACATTGGTGTATAATGGCAAATAAAAATAAATTGATGAGAAACTTTTTCATTGCTTACTGAGAGAAAAAATTTATTAAAACTGAAAGTAAATAAATTGTTGTCCAGAACCAGCGTATATAATCACGGCATGAGAAATGGCATAATAAATAGCCCATCTTATGGCTTTGGGTAATTTTGATCCTAAATATTCTATAGCAAATTCTCTTTCTCGTCCAATCCATTCTATCAGCATAAATATGGAAATGATTAAACCGATTTTAGGACTAAAAATGGTTGGTATTGAAAACAAAGATTTGGAGAAAATTTCTTTGATAATGTCTAAAGCTTGTTGAAGGCTAGATGAGCGAAAGAAAATCCAAGTAAAAGTTATCAAAATAAATGTTGATAATATCGAAAAAATATCTTTGATTGAAGGTAATATTTTCCCTTTACTTGCAATATCCAAGTTTTGTCTGTTTGAGTTAAATATAAAAGAAGGAATAATAAGCATAGCGTTGAGTAGCCCCCACACAATGAAAGTCCATTTAGCTCCATGCCATAATCCGCTTATAAGAAAAATGATAAATACATTGCGAATTTTTGTTACTGTATCAACATTACTACCACCTAGCGGTATATATAAATAGTCTCTAAAC
>JAGNSI010000017.1 GCA_017988135.1 Pseudarcicella sp. | reverse complement strand
GCAATCGCCTTCAATATAGTTATTGAATGTATAACGTGTATTGAGGTAAGAGTCTAGTTCTAAAGAATCTAAATCTTTGAACATGAACGGACTTTTGAATACGTCGGCTTCAGGTTTTGGTTTACTCGTTGTATTTTGAGTTGCTTTCTGGTTTGGAATATTATAAGAAATCGGAGGGTTTTTTTTGTCACCTTTGTCTACTAAAATAGAATATTCTAGCATTCCTTGATTTCCTAAAGTTGCATCTATGGCTTTTCTGAGTACTTCTACATAATTTTCTTCAAGCCATTCATAAAAAAATTGGCTAGGTACTTCTATCGTCAGTGTGTTGTCGGCGATTTTGATAGGCACAATCGGTTCAAACCAAGTTTTGAAGCTTTGATCGTTGATTTCGTTATGTATTATTTCAAGGCATTTAGCCCAAACTTGCTTAAGCTTGGTTTGCATGATTTGATTTTTTTGATTGTTATCAATTATTCAAAAATGAGATTTGAAAATCGTACTTGGATTGATTTTCAAAACAATAAAAACATTATTTTTTTACAGATTGTATTTTTATTTTTGTTTTTAAAGGGAGACAAATGTAATCAATAAAAGCACTTCTACAAACTAATTTCAAAGGCAAAAAATAAAATTTTTTTGTTGTTTTTTTCAATTCTTTTTTATGTACAATCATTTTTCTTGAAAGCTCAATTTTAATCAATAAATCTTTAATTTTAACGAGTATAATCTTAAACTAAGCTTAGAATAATTATATTTTATTTTTTGATAATTATTGAAAAAAATTTTCTTTACAAATCTTGCAAATTTATCTCTCAATGTTTTTTTGTTTAAAAACACTATAAAAATCTTTTTTTAATTGAAAATTTTAATTAATTTTTCTCTAAATTAATATTTTTTGGTAAGATTGTGTTTGCTATTGTTTACTGATTTTTGTTGAAATAATTTAATTAATATTTTATTTAGTTTTTTTTCGCTTTGAAAAATACAATTTTTTATATTATTTAATTGGAATATTCAGAATTATTGTTTAAAAGAAATTAGATTAATTTTCATAGCTTTTATGGGAATTTTTGTCGTATTTATCTATCAAAAATGAAACAAAAGTTTTTAGTATTTTTATTACTTAATCTCTCACAAACTTCACTAGCATTTCCAAGTTTTTGGGGATTTTTTGGACATCAAAAAATCAACCGATTGGCTATCTTTACTTTACCTCCCGAAATGATCGGTTTTTACAAAAAACATTTGCCATATATTGTAGAGCATTCTGTTTCGCCCGATGCTAGAAGGTATGCCGTAAAGGAAGAAGCACCAAGGCATTTTATTGATTTAGACGCTTATCCGGCAGATTCTGTTTTGAAGATTCATGCATTTTGGACTGATGCTGTAAAATATTATTCAGAAGATAGTTTGATGCGTCATGGCATAGTTCCATGGCATATTCAACACATGAAATTTAAACTCACCAAGGCTTTTGAGGAAAAAGACACTTTACAGATTTTAAGGTACAGTGCCGAAATAGGGCATTATATAGCTGATGCCAATGTGCCTTTGCATACTACCAAAAACTATAATGGTCAATTAACTGGTCAAAACGGTATTCATGCATTTTGGGAATCACGTTTGGTAGAATTATATTCCGATAAATATAATTTTTTTGTAGGCAAAGCGTGTTATTTAAAGTCTACCCAAAAAAGAGCTTGGGATGCAGTATATCAAGCAAATGCTTGTTTAGATTCGGTTTTGAATTTTGAGCAAAATTTATCACAATCAACCAAAAAGAATAAAAAATATAGCATTGATGAGCGTAACAATCAAAACGTAAAAACCTATTCAAGAGAGTTTTCAGAAAAGTACCATAACGCATTGCATTCGCAAGTAGAAAGGCAAATGAGGTCTTCAATAAAAATGATTGGCGATTTTTGGTTTACTTGTTGGGTAGATGCTGGTCAGCCAAATTTATCACCATTGATGGATTTTGAGTTGAGTAAAAGCTTACAAATGGAAGAAGCTAAAGAAAAGAAATCGTGGTTTAGTAGAATTTTTTCTGCAAGGGATGAGTAAAATTCTTTAATTTCGTAAGATATACTCATTAAAATAATTTTTATGCAAGCTACTATTATTCTTAAACAAGGAAAAGAAAGTCCAGTAAAACGATTTCATCCATGGATTTTTTCTGGTGCCATTGCCAAGATTGTAGGTAAACCTACCGATGGAGAATTGGTAGAAGTGTTGGACAATAACAAAAACTTTTTGGCAATCGGTCATTATTACGAAGGAAGTATTGCAGTAAAAATAGTTTCTTTTCAAAATAAAATAATAGACGAATTGTTTTGGTTTGAAAAACTAAACGAAGCTTTTCTTTTACGTCAAAAAATAGATTTAACAGCTACCAATTGTTACAGATTGGTTCATGGTGAGGGAGATGGATGCCCTGGTTTGATACTTGACTTTTACAATGGTGTTATAGTATTTCAGGCACACTCTATAGGTATGTACCTTGAAAGAAAAAAAATAACTAAAGCTTTACAACAAATATATGGAAAGGCACTTTTAGCTATTTATGACAAAAGCAAAGAAACATTACCCAATAATTTTGCTGAAAATATAGAGAACGACTATTTGTTTGGCGAAGTATCGTTGCCACACTTGGTAGAAGAAAATGGTCATCAATTTCAGATAAACTGGCAAACTGGTCAAAAAACGGGCTTTTTTCTGGATCAAAGAGACAACAGAGCTTTGCTTGCAAAATATTCAAAAGGTAAAAAAGTATTGAATTGTTTTTGTTATTCAGGAGGCTTTTCGATTTACTCACTTAAGGCAGAAGCAGCTCAAGTGCATTCTGTAGATGTATCGCAAAAAGCAATAGAACTAGTAGCACAAAATATTGAAGCCAATCATTTTGGAAGTCTTCCACACGAAGCATATGCAGACGATGTAATGAAATTCCTCAAAGCCAACGATCAAGTATATGATGTTTTGGTACTAGATCCACCAGCTTATGCCAAGTCTAAAGATGCAAGACATAGAGCAGTACAGGGTTATAAAAGATTGAATGCCGAAGGTTTAAGTAAGTTGAAAAGTGGTGGAATTTTGTTTACTTTTTCTTGTTCTCAAGTGGTAGACAAAGAATTGTTTTACAATACAATAGTTGCTGCGGCATTAGAAGCAGGCAAGCAAGTGAGAGTTTTACACCATTTAACACAGCCAGCAGATCATCCTGTAAACTTTTTTCATCCCGAAGGAAGTTACCTCAAAGGATTGGTACTTTATGTGGTATAATTGTTAAAGTTTTATTAAAAAATTGAATAAGAACTTAAAAATTAGTTTATTTACCAATATTATTTGAAAATTTAAAATTTAAGCAAATGAAAAGAATAATTTTATTAGCCACTTTTATGTGTGGTATATTGTTGAGCTTCGTTAATACATCTGACGCTCAGGTAACTGAAAAGAAAGTAAAAAAAGAAAAGAAAGAGAAAAAAGAAAACACTTCTGAAGCTCCCAAAGAGAAAAAAGTAAAAGAAAAAAAAGCTAAAACAGAAGATACTGAATCTGTAAAAAAAGAAAAAAAGAAAAAAGAAAAAGTAGAACTTACTGAAGAAGAGAAGTTAGCTAAATCAGAAGCTAGAAAGAAAAAGAAAGAAGCTAAAGAAACAGAAGAAAAAGTTTCTACAGAAGTGAAAACTAAAAAAGCTAAAGTTGAAAAAGTAAAAACAGAAAAAGAAGAAACTATAGGCAGAAAAGTAGCCGACAAAAATCCAACTATAAAGCCTGCACCTGCAAAAAGACCTTCTGTTGGCACTGAAAAAGCAGTCAGAGGAGACGACAAAACAATAGGCAAAGACGATAAAGGTAGAACAATATATGAAGGCCCACGTGGTGGAAGATATTATATCAACTCAAACGGAAATAAGTCGTATATATCTCAAGATAAGTAAATAATTTACAGTGGCGAAAGAAATTTTGTCACTGTATTTTTTTTATAAAAAAAGGTTCAATTATTAAAAATCCTTTGAAATTCTTAATAATTGAACCTAAACTTAAAGCTATTAATTTTTAAAACAAACCTAATTGCTCTCCAACTATTTTGTCACCAGATTCAGGGAAATCTTGCTCGTCTGGAGGTATCAATTTGCTGTTACTTGGCAACTCCATCGTTTGACTTATCGTATTTTCGTTTTCAGCATCACCTTCTTCGGGTTCTTCAGAAATACTAGGTTCTAATGGTACTATTTTTTCTACTTTATTGCTAGTGAGTTTACTTCCCATTGCTTTCCATCCTCTTACTTCTGCTATTTCATCTAAGTTTATTTCTTCGATTTCAATGGCACTTTTATCGTTTTTCTTTGAATGTAGTTCTAAACGTGGCAAAACATCTAATGAAGCCATAATTAGTTTAGAGTTTTTTTCGTCCGAAATAAAACTAAATTTTTTATCTACAGTAGTAGTTTCTATTTTAAATCGTTTTACATAATACAGTTTTGAGCCACCATCGAAGTACACCGCAGTAATAATTTTGCTTGGGATAAATTTAGATACAGAGCTAATTTCTTTTGAATCATAACGATTGATGAGGTCAAAGTTGGTTAGTTCGTATTGTCCATCGTTGTAAAGTACCAAAATATTATCTTTTGCTTCGAAATTGCCCAAATAGTTGCCATGTTCATCACGATTGAGTCTTCCTACAGTAGGGTCGTAATAAATATCAACTCCTCCTAAAGTAGATACTCCAGAAGACTTTAAGGTGACTTTTCTGATAGGATATTTGGTAAGAACATTACCCATCGAGTCTCGTCCTTTGATGAGTAATTTGGCAAAATTATAGTCGTATTGTTTGATTTTTGCAGTACAACTTGCTGTTAGATTTATTTGTACTACTTCTGCTTCTCCATTTTCGTTGGCAGAGAAGTAAATGATTTTAGATTTTGGATTTCCAGCAGTAAGGTCATATTCTTTGTCACGAGTTACAGCCGTAATTTTGAAACGTTTCATGTAACTGATACCTGTTTTCCCGTCTGTATAAAAAAGGTTATATACTTTTCGGTCGTCGTTTTTCTTGAAAACAGCAGTATATATGATATCTTTTCCTACAAAAACTTTGTCTTGTATTTTAGTAACCAAACATTTACCGTCTTTTCTGAAAACAATGATGTCATCTATGTCTGAGCAGTCAGATACATAGGTGTCTTTTTTTAATCCATAACCTATAAAACCATCTTCAGTATTTACGTATAATTTTTGATTATTTGCAGCTACTACTGTTGCCGAAATGGTATTGAAGTTGCTAATTTCTGTTTTGCGTTCTCTTCCTTTAGCGTAACGTTTGAGTAAATCTTGGTAATATTCAATACTATATCTTATAATATTTGCAAGGTTGTCTAGCACTTCAGCAAGCTCTTCTTGCAAGCGTTTCATCAGTTCGTCAGCCTTGAAACCGTCATATTTAGAGATCCTTTTGATACGTATTTCAAGTAGTCTCAAAATGTCTTCTTCGGTAATTTCTCGATAAAAATCTTTTTTATAGGGGTCTAAACCTTGGTCTACTGTTTTGATAACGTCTTCAAACGTTTCACATTCTTCAATTTGACGGTAAATTCTGTTTTCAATAAATATTTTTTCAAGTGAACTAAAAAGCGACTTTTCCATCAGTTCGTCTCTTCGTATTTCTAATTCACGTTCTAACAATTTTACAGTTTGTGATGTACATATTTTTAGTATTTCGCTCACACCCACAAAGTGTGGCTTATCTGCAATAATTACACATGCATTGGGCGAAATTGATAATTCACAGTCTGTAAAAGCGTAAAGTGCATCTATAGTGACATCTGGCGATGTGCCTGGGGCTAACTGTATTTGTATTTCTAAGTCTTTGGCGGTGTTGTCTGTTACTTTTTTGATTTTTATTTTTCCAGCATCGTTGGCTTTTAGTATAGATTCTATTAGCCCTGTGGTGGTTTGCCCGTATGGTATTTGTTTGATAACGAGCGTTTTTTTGTCGAGTTCTTCTATTACAGCTCTTACTCTTATTCTTCCACCTCTTAGTCCATCGTTATAATTGCTTACGTCTATCATCCCTCCTGTTTGAAAATCAGGGAAGATTTCTATGGTCTTGTTGTTGAGTATATCTATAGATGCTTGAATAAGCTCTATAAAGTTATGAGGCATTACTTTAGTTGCCAGACCCACTGCTATACCTTCTACACCTTGTGCTAGCAAAAGGGGGAATTTAACGGGTAAAGTAACGGGTTCTTTTTTTCGACCGTCGTAAGATAATTGCCAATCGGTAGTTTGCGGGTTAAAGACAACATCTAGTGCAAATTTTGAAAGCCTTACTTCTATATATCTGGCAGCCGCTGCATTGTCTCCTGTGCGAATATCTCCCCAATTGCCTTGGGTATCGAGTAGTAAATCTTTTTGACCAATATTTACCATAGCATCGTTTATAGAAGCGTCTCCATGTGGGTGATACTGCATGGTTTGCCCTATTACGTTGGCAACTTTATTGAATCTGCCATCGTCCATTTCTTTGAGGGCGTGCAAGATACGTCTTTGTACAGGTTTTAAACCATCTTCGATATAAGGGACAGCTCTTTCGAGTATTACATAGGAGGCATATTCTAAAAACCAATTTTCATACATTCCACCTACTGTAATCTGGTCGTGTATGGCATCTTCGTTGGGTAATGTTTGGTCTTCCATTTAAAAAAATTGAATGAGCTTATCTTAATTTGCAATAAAATTTTGGCGAATGATTGTTTCTAGCTTGATAATTAAGCTTATTTTTCGATCACGTAAAAGTACGGATTTTGACTGAAATGCCCATGTTTTTCAGAATAGATTTTAGTTTTTTTGGTGTAGGTTTAGGGTGTTTTTTGTGTTTAATATTTATACGTTTTTTATTGAAAGGCGGATTCAAGTTATAAATGCAACAGCTCGTCTATTTATGATTTTTGAAAAAATATCTGATTGGGTGTTTTAAAACCAAATCTTTTTCTGGGTCTGTTGTTTAATTTATTAACATTTTTTTACTGGCGGATTCTAGTTATAAACCCAAGGTCTCCTATTTTATTTTTTTTGAAAGTTGCAATGAAGAGCAATGATTTGACCAATTGAAATTTAAAAGTTTGCGATTCTCGTGAGTGGTTTTAAGTTAATAAAACAGGTTTAAAATTCATTGTTACAAATTTGCAGTATACTGATTTTATTTCATAATATATATTTAAAGCTATTGCTGTAAGATATATTAATTTTTAAACGTTTGACAGTAAAAAAACTAACAAAATCCATTATATTTGCGTTTATTTTACGCATTAAAAAATGAACTTGCAACAAAATATTAAAATAGCAGTAGATGCAATAGTGTTTGGCTATGCCGAAAACCAATTAAACGTTTTATTAATCAAACAAAAATATGGTATTTTAAAAGACCAATGGGCACTGGTAGGTGGTTTTGTAAAAGATAATGAAACCCTAAACGAAGCCGTAAATAGAGAACTTCAAGAAGAAACCGGTATCAAGGTGAATTATTTAGAACAACTCTTCACATTTGGCGATGATGTGAAGCGAGACCCAAGATTCAGGGTTGTATCTGTAGCCTATTTTGCTTTGATAAATTCTACAAAACTACTACCGAAAGCTGATACCGATGCCGAAGAAGCAAAATGGTTTCCTATCAATGCCATTCCTGAATTAGCTTTTGACCATTCAGAAATTTTAGAAAAAGCACATCAAAGACTTAAAAGTAAACTTACTTACCAGCCTATAGGTTTTGATTTGCTACCAGATGAATTTTTATTTTCTGAACTCGAAAACCTTTATTGTTCAATTTTAAATAAAGAAATAGACCGAAGAAATTTTAGAAAAAAAATTTTAAGCTTCGAATTAATCGAAGAAACAGAAAAAATAGTACATAAATCAAAAGGAAGACCTGCTAAACTTTTTAAGTTTAACAAACAGAAATACAGCAAGTTAGAAAAAGAAGGTTTTCTGTTTGATATAAACTTCGCCTAAAATGAACCAATATTTTTACCAAACTATTGCCCAGCTTCGAAATAAAGAAGAAATAATTTTGTACGACAAATTGCTCAATTTCGAAAACGAAGACGAAATAATATTAGCTCAGTTTCTGGAAGATGAATATGAAATAGAATGCCAAAACTATCCTTATATAGCACCTGATTTTGACAAAAATGCAGCACTATGGGCAGCAAAAATCACTTATACAGCATGTCAAATTTTGTTGTATAGGCTACATCGAGAAGAAGAATTACCCAATTTATTACCTACTTTTTCAGGTGAAATAACGGTCTCTACAATGCTTTCTGCTGACTTATGCCTTCGTTTTTTACCTCAAATATTACAAGAAGCAAAAGCAATAGACAGCCAAGATGCGCTCATACCTATTTTAGAAGAAATTTTAAACTTATGGCACTTTTCAGGCATAGGCGAAGAGTTTTCAGGCGACAATAATACACTTGGGATAGTGTTTGAAAATAAATGCCTCGAACAGTTGTATATCGATAGAATAGTAAATCGAAAAGATACACAAAGAGCCAAACACCCTTTATTAGAACCTAAAATAAATGATTTGTTAGGGCTATATTCTGAGATTTTCTGGAATGGTTTTAACAAATAAAAACAACAAAAATGGATAATTTAAATAAACTCAACGCTGTTTTACAGCATATCAAAAACGCTTTTATTGGCAAAGACGAAATCATAGATTTACTAGGAATATCTTTAGTTGCTCGTGAAAATGCTTTCTTGCTTGGCCCTCCAGGAACAGCCAAAAGTGCTATTATTAGAATGTTGTCACAATGCATTCAAGACGGAAAAAACTTTGAATATTTGCTTACCCGTTTTACCGAACCCAACGAAATTTTTGGACCTTTCGATATACGTAAACTTAAAGAAGGTGAGCTCATTACCAATACCGAAGGAATGCTCCCTGAAGCGTCAATGGTGTTTTTGGACGAAATTTTCAATGCCAATAGTGCCATTTTGAACAGTTTATTGATGGCTTTGAACGAAAAAATATTTCGTAGAGGTAAAGAAACACGTCATTTGCCAGCATTGATGTTTGTAGGTGCTAGTAATGTTTTGCCAGAAGAAGAGTCACTCAATGCCCTTCTAGACAGATTTTTGATTAGAATAAAATGCGACTATGTACATCCAGACAAACTGAACGATGTACTTTTGGCAGGTTGGCAATTGGAAAGAAACCTTACTGCCGAAAAACCATTTATTTCGGCAAATGAAATTCTAGCGTTACAAACAGAAAATCGTTCGGTAGATCTATCTATGGTTCGAAAAGATTATATAGACATAGTGCATTCTTTACGCAATACGGGAATAAAAGTATCGGATAGAAGAGCCGTTAAATTACAAAACTTAATAGCAGCAAGTGCTCTGATTTGTGGCAGAAAACAAGCTATAAAATCGGACTTGTGGATTCTGAAATACATTTGGGATACTGAAGAACAAATAGAAATTTTAGAAGGTATCATCAACGCCATCATAGAAAAAGAAGTGGAAGAAAAATCTCATCCACAGGCTTTTGCCAATAAAACGCCCAACCCAGAAGAAGTAATGAAAGAAGTACAACTTTTATCTGAAAAATGGAACCAAAGTGAGCTTAGTTTTGAAGAACAAAATGTAATAAAAGACAAACTTCGCTATGTACAAAGTCGCTGTGCATGGATTCAAAATTCCAATCAAAAACAATACATTCAAGCAGAAATAGAAAAACTATGGCAGAAAATACTCCAAACGCTTTAGTATATTTTCTAAAAATAGAAGCAAAATACAAAGATTATTTACAAACTATACGCCATTGGGATAACCTAAAAGTAGGTATAGATGGAAACAATATTTGGGTGAAAAATTTTACTGAAAAACAGGTAAGTAATGCCCAATTTCAGGCAATTCCGTTTACAAAAGTATTTACCGAAAAAATGGATTTGCTTTTTAGAATAGGAAGTTTATTGCCTGATCAAAAAACACCCATTTTGCTATGGACACCCATCGAAAAAGCTTTACCTATTAGTAGTATACTTCTTAATCAAAATTTCTTTGGAATTGCTGAAAAATTAGAAATAAAACTAGTTCCTAGTGAAGAAGAACATAGCGCTTCTGGACTGTTGGTTGATATTGAAATGGCCAATGAGTATATTCAAACCGCACCAGCTTTTCGTTTACAACTACTGTCTTGGACATTGGTAGGCAAACAAAAAGCATTGATATTGGGCGAACCTTTATTGCCAATAAATGGCGACATTTTTTGGAGAAAAGGAAACTTTTTATTTCCAGCAGGTTTACAACTCGAATACCCTATTTTAGAAGAAGAAATTAGTGAAATTATGAGCAAGAATGCCAATTCACTTATTTGGTGGCTTTCCGAAAAAGAGTATTGTAATATAGATACGTTCAACTTTCAACCTCTAACTATCGCTTCGTGGCGAAAATCTATATAAAATGAATGGTAAAGATTATTTTCAAAATTATCAAGATTATTTCTGGGAATGGGAAGAAAACGCAGAGGTGATTTCTATCCCAAATGGAAGCACAGTTGCCTATACCGATGCGTTGATAGAACCACTCAAGACAATTTCAGCCTTTGGCTTACCTCCTTTTGGATCATTTTTATTGACTATAATCGCCACCAACATCACTGCGGATGATTCTTTACTGTCGGTTTATAAAATTATAAATGATAAGCACGCTACTTTTTTTACACCAAATATTCAACATTCTTTTGAAACAGGCTTTAAGTTTTTGAATGTATTACAACTATTGCCCAAAGAATACAAAATTGGTAAAAGAAGGAATATTTTACTTCAAACCATTTTTAAAAATAGCCACAACCGAATAAATCATTCTACAGCAAGTGGAATTGCACTATTTTTAGACAAAGGAAATCACAAAAAATATGATTTATCACCCATAAAGTTAAATTACAATGTTTTAACAAGAGATTTTAAGACTTTAGAATTGCTACACGAAAAATTCTTGAGCACCGAAGCCATCATTCAAGCAATGGGCGAATTGCCAGAATTAGAAAGAGATTTATTACCCGAACTGGAAAGCAAAACTATTTTAGAAACAAGCTATAAAGATTTTGTAGAAGAATTAATAAGTAATGAAAAAACCTTTCAAATAGGTGCTTTGATAAAACCTATTTGGGCGGGTTTCAAGATTCCAATTTTCAATGCAAACCCAAGCGAACAACCCATGGGTGGAGTATCTGATTTGTCCAACAAAGGTGATTTTGATAAATTATTGATTTCTGAGTTTGCCAATGATGATTTGGTACTCATGACACGTTTAGCCAACAACGAAGCATTGTATTTACACCGAGAAATGCCACCCATTAGTGATAAGTTGAAACGCATAATATTAATAGACATTTCACTAAAAATGTGGGGAATACCCAAAACCTTGGCTCATGCTACCGCTATTGCAATATCCTGTCACCCAAAATCTAACAGCCAAAGCAGTATTGTGTTGGTGGGTGATTCATTTGAAGAAGTAAATTACGAAAACATTCTTAGTACAATAGATGCCACACAAAAAGTATCTATACAACTATATGCTAACCAAGGAATTAACGAATTTATACACTCACAAAAGCAAAGCAAATTAGAAATATTTTATATCACCACTCATGATGGATTAAAAAACGCTGAAACCATTAAAATTTTGTCCGAAAATTATAATAGTTTCAAATACCTTGTGCAAGTAAATCAAGAAGGAGAAATTGCTTTTTTTAACCATAAAAACAAAGCTATCAAACACTTACAAAGTATAAAATTGCCATTTGAAAAATTGTGGAGTGAAAAAAAATACAAAAAACAATCAATAGAAATTCCTTTAATTCCTATCGATAAAAATGGGTCACCCCCTATTTTACTACCTCTCAAGAGTATGAAAAATCATCTACAATGGGGAAGAAAATTGTATGTTTTAGAAAACAATAGTTTGTTTAGAATGCATGAAGAAATAAGTAAATTTTTTCATAAAAATGGAGCTGAGTTAATTTTAAATAATTTAACAGCTCAAGCAATATTTGAACTAGGTGAAACAAGTGAAGGTGATGATTTGTTCATGGTATTTAATAAATCGAACCATGAAGTAAAAATCACTAACATTCAAACTCTTGAAACAGCCATTGGTTTTTTCCCAGAATGGAAAACATTGCATAGGTCGGCATATTTTGTTCCTTATATAGATGTTATTTTAATGAAAGGTAAACATAATGAAATATACTTTTTTACCCCTAATTTTTCAACTAAAACTGTAACAATTAATAAACATGAAGCTATAAACTTGCAAAATAAAGATGATCATATGAAGGTTATTTATGATTTTGTAACTGAATACAATCAAAACAGACTAGAATCGGAAACTAAACCGTTCAAAGCACGAAAACTACAATTATGTACCAATGTAAAGGATATTTGCATAGACGAAAGTAAGAATTTAAGAATCAACGGATTCTATTTATCCTACAATGGCTCCGACCCTTTAAAATTGCACTCAAAAAACAATATCGGAGAAAAAATCATTTCGAGTATGTATGATAGAAAAGCCAATGCATTTGTTTTTTCAGATAAAAGTGTGATTTATATCAACAAAAATGGATATTACACATTAGTGAGTAGCAATGAAAATATTCCAAAAATTTATATTCCAGCAGTTTTGGATTTTGGTTTGGGTGTAGCAACTGATGTGTATTTTGCTGGAAATGAGTATTTTTATAGAATTCCGTATTTAAATATACATTTTGAAACAATTGGAAACAAAAAGCTAAAAGCTTGCCAAATCATCAAGGAATATACCAGTTTAACTTCTGAAATTGTAAAAAGATATATTGAAGATTCCCCTGCAAAATTTTCTATATATATGAAAATAAGCGATGCTAAAAAAATGATACAAGAATTAAAAGAAATTGGATGTGTGGCAAGTTTTAAAAGCAATAATTTTGAAGAACGCCAGCATTTATCTACTCAAGCATTTTACAACAACTTTATACAACCATTTATTCAGCATATTATAAACCATGGAACTTCTATTTAAACCCGCTAAAAACAATACGTTACCGCTTCATGGTTTTTTAATACAAAGCAAAAGTGCCAAAGATTGGCTCATAGTTTTGCAAAAACTAGGTATATCTTTAGCCAATACGGTTGTGTATGCTATTCCAGACAATACACCAAACTCCATCTGGGGTTGTTTTGTAAATCAAAAAATAGACTCCCACAATTTACCTAATTCAATAGTTCTTTGCCAAAGTAAAGAGAAAAAATTGTTTATACCCGAAAATTGCCTGATTTTTCCTGAGCTAAACTCCTCAGAAATCGACCGACTTTTTGCCAGTAATGCCCATGTTTTTCACCCCGATTTTGGGCTGTTTGAAATGGAAGAAGCTGTAAATTGGTCGGAAATTTTAAAAATTTCAGAAGAAAAAAACATAGAGATTTCAATGCCACATTTTTCGAGTATGATGCCTCAGAAAATTAGAAAATTGGAAATCAAACCATTACCCCCTGATGAATTGTTGGAAAAAATGAGCGAAGAATTTTTCCCTGCAAAGGAAAAGTTTGAAGACAAACCACTTTCACTTTCAGAAAAAATAAAACATCAAATTTTAAAACCCTTATTTAAAAAATCAGATTCGGAAACTAAAAAATTAGAAAATAAAAATTACACTTTTCTAAAAAAATTGATGAATTTATTGCCAAAAGGTAAAAACAAACTGGACAAAATGCATCAAGACTATGAAGATTTAGAAAAAAGAAACCAGTCAGAAATGGATAAATTGATGGATTTATTCAAAAATAACCCCGAAGAAGCCTTAAAATATGCCATTCCAATAAGCACCGATGGTATAGAAAGAGGTGGATTTGACGGTTCATTCTCTATGAACAAACGCTGGAGTTCTTTCAATATTTTTGGTAGAAGCAAAGATGAAGGTAGCGGAGGTGTAACCATACAAGACGAGGAAATAAATAGACTACAAAAACAATATAGCGAAACAGCAGAATACCTCATAAAAGCAAAAAATTATCAAAAAGCAGCCTTTGTATATTTTAAATTATTAAACAATAAATATCTAGCTGCCCAAACACTAGAAAATGGAAAACTTCACGCAGAGGCAGCTTCTATATATTTAAAACACCTAAACAACAAGGAAAAGGCGGCAAATTGTTACGAAAATGGCAAAATGACATCAGAAGCAATAAAACTATACTTAGAATTAGAAAACAATGAGAAAGCTGGAGATTTATACAGAACAATAAATCAAGAAAAAAACGCCATAAAACAATATAAAATAGTTGCCGATAAATACGAAAAAAACGAACAATTTGTAAAAGTATCGTTGCTATTTAGAGACAAAATAAACGATTTTGCAGCGGCACAAAATTACTTACTCAAAGGCTGGCAAAAACAAAAAGACGCCTTCAACTGCTTGAATAACTATTTTGCTAATATTAATGATGTTGAAAAATTGGAATTTGAAATTGAAAAAATACATTTACAAGAAACAAATGAGCACAATAAAGCAGACTTTTTGAAAGTACTAAAACACGAAGTAAAAAAAGATGTAAAAATAGCACAACAAAGCAGAGAAATAGCGTATCAAATTGTAGCAGAATTAGGTGCAAAAAATACCCATTTAATCAACGAATTGAGCCATTTCAACAAAGATTCACAACTAATAAATGATATAGTAAGGTTCAAAAGCAATCAAATAAAATAAAATTGCGTAATTTTTACACAAAACATTTTTTTATTTAAACTATTAATGTAATATTTGTGTAACAATTACACAAAATAGAAAATATGGTACTAAATTTAGACAAAAATTTCAAACCATTAGATGGCGAAGAAATACAATTTGAAAGCTTTATTTTTTCAGGAGGCGAGCCTCATATCAAAATTAAATCTGATTTTGACACGGCAAAACCCATAACAATTACCCACAGAATCAATTCATTCAACGATTTAGGTTTGTTATGTTTGGCAGTAGATGCCATGCAAAGAATAGGAGCAAAATTGGAAAATCTAATCATTCCATATTTTCCTGCAGCCAGACAAGACCGTGTGATGATACAAGGCGAGCCACTTTCAGTAAAAGTATATGCCGATATTATCAATAGATTTAATTTCAAAAAAGTAATAGTTTTTGATGCCCATTCAGAAGTTACTTCAGCAGTATTGAATAATTGTAAAGTAGTACCAAACCATATATTTATTCAAAAAGTAATAAAAGAAATAGGCACCGACGTAGTATTGATTTCGCCCGACGGAGGAGCACTAAAGAAAATATACAAAGTTTCAGAATTTTTAGGTGGCGTTGAGGTGATAGAATGTAGCAAAAGCAGAAACGTAAAAACAGGTAAATTGACAGGTTTTAAAGTATATACTGACGATTTACAAGCTAAAAATTGCTTGATAGTAGATGATATCTGTGATGGTGGCGGAACATTTATAGGATTAGCTGAAGAACTGAAAAACAAAAATGCAGGAAAATTGTATTTGGCAGTAAGCCACGGCATATTCAGCAAAGGATTCGATAATTTACAATGCTTTGAGAAGATTTTTACAACAGATTCATTCAAAAATATAGAAAGCGATTGTTTAACACAAATAAATTTAAGCAATGGATTACTATCTTGATATCGAAAATTCCACAACAAGATTAATAGAGGAATACAATAAATACGGTTCCTTGGTTGTTGCTTTTGACTTTGACGACACGGTATATGATTTTCACAAAAAAGGAAGAATCTACCAAGATGTAATCAAACTATTACAAGATTTGAAATCAATTAATTGCTACCTGATTTGTTGGACAGGTCAAGAAGATGCCGAATTTGTGAAAAGTTATTTGAAAGAGAACGAAATTCCTTTTGATGCTATTAATGAAAACCCACCTTTCCATAAATCAATAAGCAGAAAAGTATATGCAAATGCTTATTTGGACGATAGAGCAGGTTTAAAGCAAGTATTTGATGAATTAAATAATTTGGTAAAAATCATCCATCATGAAAAGAATTTATAAGTCGCCAGAAAATATTGAAAGCAGAGACAAAGCCATCAAGACCATTTTTTTAGCAGGTTCAATAGAGATGGATAAAGCGATAAATTGGCAAGAAAAGTGCGAAAAAGAATTGACAGATAAGTTCATTTTATTTAATCCGAGACGAGAAAATTGGGATAAAAGCTGGAAACAAATAAAAGAAAACACTCAATTCTATGAGCAAGTAAATTGGGAATTAGACGCATTAGAAAAAGCTGATATCATAATCATGTTTTTTGCAAACGAAACAATCTCCCCTATTTCACTACTCGAATTTGGACTATATGCAAAATCAAAAAAAATGATGGTAGTTGTTGAAAATGAATTTTGGCGAAAAGGAAATATAGATATAGTTTGTGAAAAATATAGAATTGAACAATATAATTCACTTGAAAAATTAATTGAACACTTAAATAATCAAAACATATGAATCCATTACTTCTTACCGACGGTTACAAAGTAGATCACCGCAGACAATATCCCGATGGTACTACATTGGTTTATTCAAATTGGACACCACGAAAAAGCCGAATGGAAGGCGTTGAAGAAGTCGTTTTATTTGGACTTCAATATTTTATTAAAAAATACATTTTAGAGGATTTTGAAAATTATTTTTTCAAACAACCCAAAGAAAAAGTAGTCGCAGAATACGCAAGACGTATCAATAATTATTTAGGTGAAAACCAAGTAGGCACAAAACACATTGAAGATTTACACGACTTAGGATACATACCCATGGTAATCAAAGCATTACCCGAAGGCGTAAGTGTACCCATAAGAGTTCCTATGTTTACAATGTACAACACTTTACCTGAGTTTTTTTGGCTTACCAATTATTTTGAAACCTTGGTTTCGGCAGTAATATGGATGCCATGTACTTCTGCCACAATTGCCCAACAATATAGAAAAGTATTAGACAAATTTGCAAACGAAACATCTTCTATGCCTGAATTTGTAGATTGGCAAGGACACGATTTTTCGATGAGAGGAATGGCAGGTATCGAAGCAAGCTTGATTTCAGCATGCGGGCATTTATTGAGCTTCAGCGGTACAGACACCATTTCTGCTATTTCGTTATTAGAAAAATATTATAATGCAGATTCCGACAAAGAACTTGTTGGAGGCTCTGTTTCGGCAACAGAACATAGCGTAATGTGCATGGGAACTCTAGAAGATGAAATAGGAACTTTTCGAAGATTGATAACCGAAGTATATCCTAAAGGAATCGTATCTATTGTTTCTGACACTTGGGACTTGTGGAAAGTACTCACAGAGTATTTACCAATCTTAAAAAACGAGATAATAAACAGAAATGGCAAAGTAGTAATCCGACCAGACAGTGGCGATCCTGTAGATATTATTTGTGGCAATCCGAATGGAAAAAACGTCAACGAGAAAAAAGGCGTAATAGAATTGCTTTGGGAAACATTTGGAGGCACTACAAACGCAAAAGGATACAAAGAATTGGATCAGCACATTGGTGCAATCTATGGAGATAGTATAACCGTAGCAAGAGCAACTCAAATTTGTGAACGCCTAAAAGCAAAAGGCTTTGCCTCAACAAACGTAGTTTTAGGAATTGGCTCTTATACCTACCAATACAACACAAGAGACACCTTTGGTTTTGCCATGAAAGCCACTTATGGTGAAGTAAACGGGCAAGGTAGAGAAATATTCAAAGACCCAATTACAGACGATGGAACCAAAAAATCTGCAAAAGGATTGATGAAAATAGAACTCAAAAACGGCACCTACACACTCATTGACCAAGCTATATGGGAACAAGAAAATGAAGGCGAATTGAAAGAAATATTCAAAGATGGGAAACTTTTGATAGACCAATCTTTAGCAGAAATAAGACTAAGAGCCAAATAAACCCCAAGCCAGGAATTTATATTTTAAGGGTAACCATTGGCAATCTAAAACAACATGTTAAATTTGTTATAAACTAAAATACTACAAAAGCTAATATCCATTTTGCATTTTAATTATGAACAAATTGCTTGCTACCTACGACTATATTATTGCTGGCGGCGGAATGTCTGGCTTGAGCTTGGGATATTATCTCTCAAAAAGTTCACTAAAAGACAAAACAATTTTAATAATTGACAAAGATGCAAAAAACAAAAACGACCATACTTGGTGTTTTTGGGAAAAAGATGGCAATACTTTCGATGAAATAGTTTTCAAAAGATGGAACAAAATTTGGTTTCACGGTACAAATAACTTTTCTGAAGTTTTAGAACTAGACAATTACGAATATAAAATGATAAAAGGTATAGACTTCTATACCTTTATTATTCCTTTTTTAAAACAAAACCCCAACATACATTTTCTGCAAGCTGATATTTTAGGGGTAATTGGTGATGATAAAAAAGCTACCGTAAAAACTTCTAATGGCATATTCGAAGCAACCGAATATGCCTTTGATAGTCAATACAAAAACACTTACAACCACCCCAAAAACCATAACCTAAAACAACATTTCTTGGGTTGGATTATAGATACAAAACAACCCGTTTTTACAGAAAAAATACCTACTCTATTCGACTTCCGAGTAGATCAAAAAAATGAATGCCGATTCATTTATATTCTACCCGAAAACTCTCAAAAAGCATTGATAGAATTCACCATTTTCTCTGAAAAATTGATAAAAAAGGAAGAATATGAATATTATTTAAAAGAATATATCACCCAAAAATTACACATCACCGACTTTACTATTACCAAAAACCAAAACAATGAAATAGACGAGGAATACGGAATAATACCCATGTCAGACTTTTTGCACGATGCCATGCCCTACCCTCATGTCATCAGAATAGGCACTTCAGGAGGTTTTGTAAAAGCATCTTCTGGCTATAGTTTTCTGAAGACCCAACATTTATTACAAGAAATAGTAGCTGATTTAGAAAAAAATCAATTCAACAAAAAGCATTTCAACAACAACTGGAAACATTTCCTAGATAGTGTTTTACTAAATGTAATGCTCACCAATAAAGCCCCGTCTGACGAAATATTTACCGCCATGTTTTCCAAAAACAAAGCTTCGGCAATTTTTAAATTTTTAGACGAAGAATCTACTTTACTAGAAGACATTCAAATGATGAAAAGTTTGCCTACTTGGGCATTCACCAAAGGTGCAATTAGTTCTATAAAAAGAAAATTGATAGGTCAATAATACAACCAATGCCCTTTGAATTTATTTTGAGAAAATTCTAGTGCAGGAAAAGGTAATTTTATAAAAGTAAGCCCCTTCAAAACCCCCTTCATAAACTTCGAACGTGTAGGAATCCGAGTCCAATCTATATCTAATGACAACAGATATTGACGGTATCGTTCGGTAGGTGGAATAGTGGCTCCTTCGTAATAAGTAATATTTTTGAACATACCATACATTCCGTTAGCACTATAACCTACTGCCAAATTAAGCCATTGAGGCGTTTTTTTAAAAGGAGTTATTTGAGCAATAGGTGCAGACAACCAAAAAGTAAACGAATTATAATCTCTCCAAAACTGACTAAAAATAGTAGTACCCAAATACCCATTGGCAGGTTTTGAATAATCTGAAACCGAAAAACTTAATTTATATTTCACCAATTGCTCATGAAACAAAAGCTCATTTCCTACTACTAAGCCACAGCCTAAAGTATTGGCTACCATATCCCAACCAGAAAAACCCCAACCATCATGCAAACCATCCCAAAACTCTATAGGAGCTTGCATTACCAAACCCATCATTCCACCATAAATCAAAGCTTTATTACGCTTTACACCTGCTTTTCGCAACCAATGGTACCCAATATAGCTTTCGAGATAAGCACCATAAATATGTCCAAATTTATCCATTTGTAAATAGCCGTCGAGGTCGTTATGAAAATGAAAAGGAACACTTTGCCTATCTTTGTACCAGTCGAACTGTAAAAACGACATACCGCCAAGCCAAATAGCACTAGATGTACCTATTGCCCAAGCCAGCTTTCGTTTATTAAGCAAAGGTTCATTATATTTAGTATTTTGATTTACAAAACCAGAATCAGAAAAAATATTCCCTCCCAAACTACCCATTTTAAAAACTGACGATGTAAGCTCTTCATTATTTGTTTTTGAATGAATAGTAGTATCTGAAAGTCCATTGATATTTAAACTCAAACTGTCTTCTGATTGTGAATAGGAGTAATTTATTGATAAAAGAAACAATAAAAATGCTTTTTTGTACATAATAAATGTATTTTGTGATTGATAAATAGTTTAGAAAAAATGGAAAGAATTAAATTTTAAAAATAAAAAAACAAGTTTAACCACTTTTTTTCCGAAATTTACAAATTATTACGATTTTAAAGAAAAAAAGAGGCTTTTCATGTCAAACAAAATACTTATTATCGATTTTGGTTCTCAGGTAACCCAATTGATAGCTCGCCGAGTTCGTGAACTAAATATCTATTGCGAAATTCATCCTTTCAACAAAATTCCGCAAATAGACTCAGACATAAAAGGCATTATTCTGTCGGGTAGCCCATGCTCTGTAAAAGAAGACGGAGCCCCAAGTATAGACCTCAGTGCAATCAGAGGCAGATTGCCTGTATTAGGCATTTGTTATGGAGCACAATTGTTGGCACATCTTTCGGGAGCAGAAGTTTACAATACAGGGCACAGAGAATACGGCAGAGCCATACTCAGCAAGGTAACAGACAACGAACTATTTAGTAATATTTCAGACAATTCGCAAATATGGATGTCTCATGGAGACACCATAATGACTTTACCAGAAAATTTTGAAATAATAGGTTCTACCGACGCCGTAAAAATTGCAGCATTCAAAATAAAAAACGAAGCTACTTACGGCATTCAGTTTCACCCAGAGGTAACGCATTCTTTAGAAGGAAAAGAGATGCTCAAAAACTTTGTTGTAAACATTTGCGGATGCTTACAAGACTGGACACCAGACTCATTTGTAGACACCACGGTAGCAAGTCTCAAAGAAACATTAGGTTCCGACAAAGTAGTATTAGGACTTTCGGGCGGTGTAGATAGCTCAGTTGCCGCCGTGCTCATACACAAAGCCATAGGCAAAAACCTTTATTGCATATTTGTAGATAATGGTTTGTTACGTAAAAATGAGTTTGAAGATGTATTGGAATCTTACAAAAATTTGGGCTTAAACGTAAAAGGCGTAAATGTAAAAGACCAATTTTATACTGCATTAGCTGGATTAAAAGACCCTGAAGCAAAACGCAAAGCCATTGGAAAAGTATTTATAGACATATTTGACCAAGAGTCGCATTTGATAGAAAACGTAAAATGGCTCGGTCAAGGCACTATATATCCTGACATTATAGAATCTGTATCTATAAAAGGGCCATCAGCTACTATAAAATCGCATCACAATGTGGGTGGTCTACCAGACTACATGAAACTAAAAGTAATAGAGCCGCTCAAAACGCTTTTCAAAGATGAAGTACGTGAAGTAGGTAAAACTTTAGAAATACCACAATTTATACTTGGTCGTCATCCTTTTCCAGGTCCAGGTTTAGGTATAAGAATTTTAGGAGATGTTACTGCAGAAAAAGTACAAATATTACAAGAAGTTGATCACATATTCATCAACGGACTAAAAAATCACAACTTATACAATGATGTTTGGCAAGCAGGTGCAATGTTATTGCCCGTACAATCTGTAGGCGTTATGGGCGACGAACGCACTTACGAAAGCGTAGTAGCACTACGAGCTGTAACATCTGTAGATGGAATGACTGCCGACTGGTGTCATTTACCTTACGAATTTTTAGCAGAAATTTCTAACGAAATCATCAATAAAGTAAAAGGTGTAAACAGGGTAGTTTACGATATTTCGTCTAAACCACCCGCTACCATCGAGTGGGAATAATATTCAAAATATATTTTACTTTTACAAATTCATCAAAAAAAGAGGCTATCTAAAATAGATAGCCTCTTGCAATTCAAATATAAATTTACTTTTTAAACAATTTGAGAGTTATTTTACGATTTTTTGTAGTCAATATTTGAACAAGATAAGCACCAGTTGGTATTTCTGAAACATCAAATTCATTCATTTCAGTTGAAAAAGTTTTAATATTTTCTCCCCTTACACTTTTCAATGTAGCATTTAGCGGAAGCTCACCTTTATCTAATTTTACTTTAAAAGTTTTAACAACAGTACTTGGATAAACATAAGTAGCGTTTTTATCTAATAAATTTTCCAGTAAAATAGTTTTTGAATAACTTAAAACTCCATCAGAATCTATCATTTTCAATCTATAATATACTAGATTACCATTTGATAAATCTAAAAATCTGTATTTGTTAGAAAAATTTGCATTAATTGTACCTGTTTTTTCAAAATCAACACCATTCAAACTTTTTTGTACTTCAAAGTACATCGTATTAGATTCAGAAGAAACAATCCAATTAAGTTCATTTTGAGCATTTATGGGCTTTGCACCAAAATACAACAATTTGGTAGCCAATGTTCCTAATAAAGTTACAGTAGCTGTATCAGAAAGGGTAGACCAAATAGCCCTAGATTGATAACTAATTGGAGTAGGATTGCTAACAAAACCAGATGCTGGTGTAAAAGTAATAGCTCCAGTAGTTTGATTTACCGACCAATCTCCTTCACCAGGCACAGTAAAGCCGACCAAATCTCCTTGTGCATCTGAAATAGGATTTACAGCAGATGTACTCAAAATTAATCTAACACGTGAAGCATCTAAAGGTGCCCCAGTTGTGTCATTAGCAAGTACGTCTACTGTTTTAGGAACTGTAAATTTATATGGCTTTGTATCATCAATCACTAAAACTGGTGTTGGATCCGTTAATGTAATTGTAGCAACATTAGACACATTACCTTCTAAATCTCTAAAAGTATATTCTATAGGCGTTGGATTACCACGAAAACCAGATTCATGAGTAAATGTAATTTCACCAGAAGTTGGATTCACAGTCCAAGTACCTTCACCTGGCACAACTTTGGTTAGATTATCTCCTTCTGCATCTGGTGAAGTACCACCTACAATACTTACCGAAGTAAGACTTTTACCAGATGCAGCTATATCATCTCCTAAAACATTGATAACTTTCGGAACATTATAAACATAAACATCTGTATTAGGATTAGCCACAGGGCAAGCTTGTATATTAGTAAAAGAAATCGGGTAATCTTCTACCTCACCATCCAACAAACCACCTATACTTCTTTCATCTATATCTGTTGTACTTAATGAATCTATTTTTGAATTAGTAGAAATTCTTAAACGTAAAAACGTTGTTGAAGTCGTAGTATTACCACAAATAGGAGGAATATTTGACCACGAAAGCGTGGCAGTAGTTCCACCACTAGGAACAGATACACTTGCAAATTCATTCGCTTGGAACTTACCATCCATATTCCAATCTACCCAACCTTGTAAATTAGCAGTAGTTGCAGGGGAAATATCATTTTTCACTTCAATACTAGGCAAAGTATATGAATTTGTTGTTACATCATAAGCAGGAGGTCCAGCTGGTAAACCATCATCGAAAGTATCAGGTAAACCAATAATTTCTGTATCTAAACTTATGTTTGAACCAATAGATAATGAAGAAGTATTTGTCCCTGGTACATAATTGGAAATACCATGAGTAGGACCTCCGACTGCTGAAACACCTGAATAAGAATCTGGCGCATCACCACCATCTACATAAATGGTAAACGACAGAGGAGAAATAGCAGAATTTTGGGGAATAGTATTAGAAGAAGTATTACCTTGATTTCCAGTTAATACAAAAAAATCAGAAATTGGTTCATTAAAGTTAAACAAAGCCTGATTTTGCAAGTCGCTTGGATTATTATTACCAGTGTTTGAGAAAACAACAGTTTTAATGATTTTCAAACCTAAGTTTGTACCTGTTGTATTAAAATTATCCGCAGCTACTCCAATTTCATTATCAATCAATGTATTCCATGTATTGTTCACAGCAGTATCGCTTCTTATAATCACTTCTGGAGCTGGAGTAGTGCCCGTATAAATACTTGTATTAGATGGCATTACTCTTGTATTACCATTGTATCCAAAAGCAGTCAACCATTCGCTATTTCTTACATCACCACCATCAATATCAAGAAATAAAAATTGATCAAAGCTTATAGCTCTACTAAACCATATTCTGTAACCAACCGCATTTCTATACGCTAAAGTATTTCCGTTTGCAACAGAACTTGGCATATATGATACTCTGGTAAAAAGTCTTTCATCTACAGTGCCATTTGCATAATAACTAGAATCATAACCAGTTATGGCACTGCCATTATAAGGTGTGCCACCAAAAGCAGGTGTTGGATTATTCCATTCTCCTGACACTAGACCTGCAACATCAGAATGCCCCAAGGTAGGCGAAAGGGAAGCATCTCCTATACCTACTTTTTTGGCAAATGCACGAGTTCCATCTGGCAATACAAATCCTGTTGGCATTGCATCTAAAATTTGACCTATTGCAAATGTGTATTTAGTTTGAGAAAAAGTTTGATTTAAACCTAAACCCCAAAAAACAAATAGAAAGTATAAAGTAATACACTTTTTGTTAGTATTAAATTTTTGTAAATTATTAGCTCTATAGTTTATCTTTTGTAAAACTAAAGAATGATAACTTAATTTTTTTTTAAGAAACAGCCGTTCGCATTTTTCTATAAGACACACATAAAATTTCATAAAAGAAGAATTTGCCATAATGTTATTAAAAATTAAAATTTGAAAAAATAATTAATTAAGTAATCAAATAAAATGCATAAATATAACACAAATAACTAAAAATCAAAACATTAATTTAGTTTCTAATATTTTTTATTTAATGCAAAAGACTAGATTGTTTTTAAAAATATAAATAAAATATTAACAAAAAATATCATATTCTATTCTTGCATTTAAACGATATAATATATTCAAAGTCACAAATTACAATGATAAAAATCAAAAAAAACAATTGTATGCAATATAAATGTATACGTTAAAAAATATTAACAAAACACCTAAAGTGAAAATTCAACATAGACCCATAAGTTTACTTAATTCCCAAAAAAAACAAACCAATCCATCAAAATCTAAGCTATTTCCGTAAATTGCTTGACAAGACATCTTTCATAACCAAATAAACAACATAATGCTAGCATCTATTTTTAGAAGAAAAAACATCAATGTAGAAATAGAAAATTCTGAAAAAGAAAATCATAATGGACTATCAAGGGTTTTGGGAGTTCGAGATTTAACATCCTTTGGTATAGCCGCTATTATTGGAGCTGGTATATTTAGCACCATTGGACGTGCAAGCTTCGAAGGTGGGCCAGCGGTATCACTATTATTCCTTTTTGTGTCTTTAGCCTGTGTATTTACAGCTTTGTGTTATGCTCAATTTGCCTCTATGGTACCTGTATCTGGCAGTGCATACACTTACGCTTATGTGTCTTTTGGCGAAATATTTGCCTGGATTATCGGTTGGTCATTGATTTTAGAATACGCAGTCTCAAACATGGTAGTTGCTATTTCGTGGTCTGAGTATTTTGTTGGAATGTTAAAAGGTTTTGGCGTGAATTTTCCTAATTTCCTAGCCATAGACTACGGAACAGCTCACAAAGCGTATTTAACCAGCTTAGATTCAACTATAGTACTATCAGCCTCCGAAAAAATAGCCTTATTGGCTTATAATAATGCCCCACAATTGGGCCCTCTTAAAATATTAATGGATTTACCAGCAGGTTTGATTACCGTTTTAGTAACCTTATTGGTTTATGTAGGCATCAAAGAATCACGTGTAGCTAGCAATTTTCTTGTTATTCTAAAACTACTCGTCATCGTGTTGGTGATAGCAGTTGGTGCATTTTACATAAAGCCTGAAAACTGGTCGCCATTTGCTCCAAATGGTGTAAAAGGTGTTTTGGGCGGAGTAGCCTCCGTATTTTTTGCATTCATAGGCTTTGACTCCATTTCTACTACCGCAGAAGAGTGTAAAAACCCACAACGTGACTTACCACGTGCCATGATATATTGTTTGGCAATTTGTGCTTTTTTGTATGTATGTATAACCTTGGTATTGACAGGCATGGTAAACTATACCGAACTTAAAGTTGATGACCCTTTAGCGTATGTTTTTCACAAAGTAAACCTAAATTTTGTTGCAGGAATTATATCAGTCTCAGCAGTAATTGCTATTACTAGCGCCCTATTAGTTTATCAGATGGGGCAACCTCGTATATGGATGGCGATGTCTAGAGATGGTTTATTATGGAAACGGTTTTCAAATATTCATCCAAAATTCAGAACACCAAGTTTTGCAACCATAGTTACAGGATTTGTAGTAGCTATACCTTCACTGTTTTTAGATATGGGATTTTTTGTTGATTTAACCAGCGTGGGTACTTTCTTTGCATTTATATTGGTGTGTGCAGGCGTTTTGTATCTAGACTATCAAGGACTTTCTAAAAATGCTAAATTCAAAATCCCATACATTAACGGAAAATACATTGTTGGGCTAATTTTTATTATAGCATTTGCCTATCATATCAAAGAAAATATTCTAATAAGCACTATTCAAGAAAAACCACTTTTATTAGTTTTTTGGATAGTTTGGGCATCACTTTCAGTGCTTTCGTTTCTATTCAAATGCTCAATATTACCCGTTATGGGCATTTTAACAAACCTTTATTTAATGACAGAACTTGGCATAAGCAATTGGTTGATTTTTACAATTTGGTTGGCAATTGGCTTGATAATTTATTTTATGTATGGCTACAAAAACAGCAAATTAAACTTAATTAAAAAATATTAATCTTCTAATTTATTGATATAGTCTAGTTTATGAGCCCAAGTTAAAGCTATGTTTTTAGCTTTAAACTTTGCTTCGTCTGCTTTATCGCCTTCAAAAAACGTATCTATGGTTTCATTGAACAATTTCAACCACCTGTCGAAATACAGAGGGGTTAATCTGTGATTCTGATTTACAATCAAATGAGGTCTGAAAGGTTGTCCAGCATATCCTGACTTTTCTAATAAAAGCATTTCCCAAAAACTATACATACGTGGTAAATGTTCGTTCCAGTTTACTTGAGCAACATCATTAAAAACTGTACTTAATAAATCATCGCATTGAATTTTTTCATAAAAAGCATCTACAAACATTTTTATATCTTCACTGGTTTCCAAGTTTTTCTTCATTTTATACGCTTTATACGTTATTTCAACATTCAACAATAAAATTATTACAATAAAAAATAAAAAAAGCCACAAAAAATAGTTGATATTTTACATCAAATCATTATATTTACACATGTGTTTACTTTTGTATAGAAAAAACACTCTCCTACCCATTATTTCTTTAATACTTACACACTTAATATCAGGGTGTGTGCATTATCTTAAATTTATCTTCAACTTAAAAAAAACAAAAAAAATGACTTATTCTTCAGAAAATCAGGCTTTAAAAATCGGATTCCCAACTTTTGTAAGTAAAGGAGAGGTTACCTTTTACAGATCATCAGATACAAACCAAAATTTTTCAGTTCCATTCAACAGTATTTCGTTGTTCAATTATTCTACCGAAAATTTACTAAAAGGAAAATGGAAAATTCAAGTTACTTGGTCAGACGGAGCTTTGGAGTATTTTTTAGAAGATGAGTTTACAAATAATTAAAAAAATAAGTTGTTATTGAAAATTCCTAAAAAACATTTCACAAAACAATTTTAATTCAATTTTATCAAAAAGCAAAAAGGTAATAAATTAACCATTAAAATCACCTTTAGCTTAAAAACAAAAAAACCGTAAATTTTGCTTAAAGCTAATTTACAGTTTTTTTTAATTTAAAAAAGCGGTCTGGACGGGACTCGAACCCGCGACCCCATGCGTGACAGGCATGTATTCTAACCAACTGAACTACCAAACCTTTTTAATTATAAAAAACAAGATTAAATTTTCTTTTAAATTTTATTTCCTTGTTGTTTTATTGTGATGCAAAATTAGGTGTTAAAATTTTATAAAACAAACTTATTTGAAAAAAAAATTAAAAAAAACTTGAAAAAAATAGCTTTTGAACGAATATTTCAAGCTTTACAATGACATTAAAATTAGCAAACAACTTGATTAACAAAACTTTAATCAACTGATTTTTTATAAATATT
>JAGNSI010000016.1 GCA_017988135.1 Pseudarcicella sp. | reverse complement strand
CCATAAACCTACCTGGTGTGGCTACAATTATATCTATACCTTTTTGTAGGGTTTCTATTTGAGTTTTTGGTCCTAAACCACCATAAAGGGCTACATGCCGGAGGTCGGTATATTTGGCAAGCTCTGTTATCGCTGCGTCTATTTGCATCACTAGCTCTCTAGTAGGAGCTATTATTAGTGCTCTTGCATGTAAACCTTGTGCGTATTTAACTTTCATTAATATTGGCAAAACATAAGCAGCGGTTTTACCTGTGCCTGTTTGGGCTATTCCTAGAACGTCGTGACCTGCCAATATTAACGGAATTGTCTGTGCTTGAACTTCTGTGGGGCTTTGGTACTGGGCATCTTCAATGGCATTGAGCAATTGGCGATTGAGATTTAATGCTTCGAAGTTCATCAATTTTATTGTTTAAATTTAGTGTAGTTACTTCAAATATTGTTTTCACACATTTATTCGAATAGTTTTTGAAGGCTTTGTTCTGAAAATATATTCAGAAGATATTTATGCTAAAAACTACACAAAGAACCGAATTTTTTTTTGCTTTTAGGGAATCTTGTGCTAAGAATTTATAACTAACTGGATATTCTTTTTAGTGAAGGCTTTTGTTTGCCGCTGTTTTGCTTCCTGAAACCCAACAGCGGCAATTAAAATGATTTATTGATGTTCAACCCTTAATAAGTCGTTTACTGTTTTTACAGGATTGAAAGTTATCAAGGGTACTTCTACAAATATGGTATTCCAGTTTGCCATAGAGCCGTTCCAAAGACCGGGCAATTCTTGTGCTTTTAGTGGAGCTCCGTCTTTAGATTTTAGAGTAATAAAACCTGTGTTGTCATCTCTAAAGTTGAGTAAATTAAATTTTTCACCTTTGTAATTTTTCATTCCACATATCAGATCTACAGGATTGAAATGGGTAGAATTGCTAAAGAGGTTTTTTTGAATAATAGAATCCATATTTACTTGTGCGGCTTCTACTATTTGCAATGAAACAGAGCCATCTTGATTTTTGCACCAAAACGGGCCACCTCCTGGCTCGCCTGTATTTTTCACTACACCACAAACACGCAATGGTCTATTGAGTTTTTTCTGAAAGTAAATTACCTTTTCGGTATGATTGTAATTTGCCAACTCTGGAGGGTGAATAATACAAAGTTTGGCTTCGCAAAATTCAGAAATTTCTCTTAGCAATGGTTCTGATGCCCATTCTTTGAGTTTATATTGATACCTAAATATCTTGTCTTGGTATTTGAGTAAAAGACCTGCGAGTGCTTTTTTGTATTCGTAGGTTTCAGATTTTATTCTGTCGGGAACTACGTTGTCTATGTTTTTAACAAAAACTATATCTGCCTCTATGTCGTTGAGGTTAGAAAGTAATGCTCCATGACCGGCAGGCCTAAAAACCAAAGCACCTTCTTTGTCTCTAAATGGCTGATTGTTTTCATCTACAGCAATGGTATCTGTAGAGCGACGTTGTTCTGAAAAAGAAATGTCAAACTCTAAGTTATATCTTACTTCATATATTGGAATTATGGCATTAAATAGTTTCAAAAACCTACCTAAATGTTCAGGTGAAACAGTGAAATGTAGCTTTACAACGCCGTTGTTATGGGCATAGTTGGCGCCTTCTACCAAATGTTCTTCTATGGCTGTTCTTATTTCGTTTTCGTATTTGTGAAATTTTATCAAACCTTTTGGTAAAAAACCATAATCTAAACCAACGCTTGTTAATAAATTTTCGCAAATACTTTTTTCATTCAAATCGCCATTTAGCTTTTCTTTTAATTCTTCCGAAAAAGCAAAATTGTCTAAACCTTCAAAAAAAGCTTTTGTGCTGGCATCTGCTTTGCCTTCTTCCATCAATGCGTACAATGATTTAAACATGCGTGTAGCCGCACCAGATGCTGGTACAAATTTTAGCGGTACCATTTTTACTATTTTGGTTTCATAGCTGGCTATGTAATCGTGTAGTTGATCTTCGGTAAGTTTGATAACGCCACTTTCTAATGTAGCCGCTTTTTCTAGCTGCATGAAAGGGAAACCATTTTCGAAATTTTTGATTTGTTTAGAAACTAGTTCTAGGTCTATGCCTAGCTCATGTATTTGAAGAAAGTCTTTTTCAAAAAACATTAATGACTGCGATTAAAGATGATGGAAAAAAATGTAATATATAAAATTATTTTTTACGAAGATAATTTTTAATCATTGGAATTACACATTTAAATATTTTAAAGTTAAAATTTTTGTCGATAAACATTGGTTTAAATGCTCATAAATGTCATTTTGTCACTTTTTGGTTATTTCTTTAAAAAAAATACACTCATTATTCTTGTATTGTTTTTTTTAGCATAATTATTGATGTAAAAAAAATACAATTTAAAATGACAATTATTAAATTTAGATTAACTTTGTATCCATAAATTCCAAATACAAATAATTATATTAATGTTTAAAATCAAAAAATCAATACTCCTAATTGGCTTACTTTCAATTTGTAGCCAAATTAAATCTCAAGTAACCAATTACAATTGGTCAGAAAGTACTATTCCTAAATCTGATCTTTACGAGGTGTCTGTTAAAAATGGTTCTCAAACCGAAACTATCTTTACGCATTTATCAAAACCCAACGGAAAAGTTAATCCACATGATCTAACTGAGGGTACTGGTGTTGCCACACAATGGTTAGACCGAACGATGAGCTTTGCAATATTTGCCCACCAAGGTGCTACCGAAATAACCGTCAAAAAACTTTATGGAAGCCCTGCAACCAGAGTAGATATATCTCCTAAAGTTTTTGGGATAAATCCATTTTTCTTTGATGGTACAACAGTTAAATTTGTTTTAAAAGATAATGTTGTGCCAGGCTATATTTCTGTGAATTTTATTTGTCCAGAAAATTTAGACCCAGATGGTACCTCTACTGGTAAAGATATCAAAAATGGTATGATGATATTTGCTGACAAACCTGAAATTAATGCACCTTCTCCAACAGATCCCAATGTTTTGGTCTTTTCAGAAGCAACTACTTATGAGCAAATGCAAGCAGCAAATACCGTTTATTTTCCAGCAGGAGACTGGAATTTACTGCCCAAAATAACTGACCAACATGGTAATAAAGGAAGATATCATATTCCAAGAAATAATCAATCATTTTATTTAGCAGGTGGAGCATTTCTGAGGGGATCTATAGATGCAGACGGTAAAGATGGTTTTAAATTAACAGGTAGGGGTATCATTACTGGTTTAGATTATGGGTTTCATGAAATGAGAGAACCCAATGCTACAACTGGAGCACTAGAAAAAACAGCATGGCTGAATTTTATGGCATCTGACAATTCAGTTTTTACGGGAGTATCATTGGTATATCCTTGCCACCACACAATGCCTTCAGGTAACAATAATATTATTAAAAATTTAAAAATAATTGGCTTTGCTTATAATCACGATGGTATAAGACCTTCTACTGGCTCTGTTGCTGAAGAAGTATTTATAAAAACCAACGACGATTACGACTATGCCAGAGATAGACACGTAGTGAAAAACTCGGTTTTTTGGCCCTCTAAAAATGGAGCAACTGGTCAATTAGGTTGGAACAACCTTGGAGCAGGAAAAACTACTTATGAAAATTGGTATGTAATCAACTCTGAATGGGCAACTTATAGTGGCAATAGAGGTATTATCGGCTGTAAACTTACCCAAGGCTCTGCTTTGAGCAATGATACCTTAAGAAATATTTACGGTGAGGATAATACCAGTTTACTCGCCAATATGGTACTTACTTACGATCCTGCTAGGGTATTTGATATTGCAAAGCCAGGCGAAGTAAAAGACTTTCTTTTTAAAAATATTATCTTCGAAAACACATTCAAAGCAAACAATGGTAGCTTGATTAAGCAACCTATAAAAGGTTTTGTACATACTGTTGGCGGCGTAAGCTATAAAGCAACTATAAACAATATTCGTTTTACCAATCTTATTATTGGTAATGTGTTGGTTACTCAAGCCAATCATGCTGCTTATTTCGACGTAGACGCTAATACAACTTCTAATATTATTTTCGACACCGAAGGTGCTTTGCATAGTGTAGTGGCAACAGCAGGAGCTAATGGTAAAATGTCACCTTCGGGCACCTTATTGACACCTGAAGGTATGACTAGGGTGGTGAATATTATTCCAAATGCAGGTTATAAAATAGAAAGTGTAACAGTAGATGGTGTTAATGTAGGTCGCCAACAACATGTTTCTTTCAAAAATGTTACAGAGCCACACACAGTAAGTGCTACTTTTGTTGCAAGCCCAAATGACTACTATAATTTAGGTGCTCCACTACCATTGAAACTGTTGTCATTTTCTGCTAAAATAGCAAGCCAAAATAAAGTAAGTTTAAACTGGCAATTTGATAATGCAAATGACATGAGCGAGACCGTTCTTGAAAAAAGCAGTGACGGTTCCAACTTTGAAGCTATTTACAAGACCAAAGAAAAGAACACCAACTTTGCTTTTGAAGATTCTAAAATGCTTCAAGGTGATAGCTATTATCGCTTAAAAATTACTGAAAACGATAATAATTTTTATTATAGTAAAATAATAAACGTTTTTCTGGAAAATAACATCTTGAAAATAGAGCCTAGTTCTGATGAAAAAGCGATCACGGTGTTTCCTAATCCAGCTCATTCTTATGTGAATTTGAAAAGTGAAAAAGGAATAAATAAAGTGGGATTATTTGATTTGATGGGTAAAAAAATAAGTAATATTTATTCTAAAAACAACCATACTTATATGCTTCCATCTTTGAAATCGGGTATTTACTTGCTGAAAATTCAAACTAAAAATGGAGGTACTTATTCAGAAAAACTAACTATCAAGTGATAGTTGGTTTTATCATTAACAAAAAAAATCTCGTGTTTCCACGAGATTTTTTTGTTGTAATCTGATTTGAAAACTATTTGTTTTCAGTTTTTTGTTCAGCTCTTTTACGCTCACCTGAGTCTAAGTATATTTTACGCATTCTGATAGACTTTGGTGTAATCTCTAAATATTCGTCTTTCTGGATATATTCCATAGACTCTTCCAAAGAGAAGTTTAATTTTGGAGCTATTCTTACATTGTTGTCTGTACCAGAAGCACGCATATTAGTCAATTGCTTAGCTGTTTGTACGTTTACTTCAATATCGTTTTGGCGATTGTGCTCACCAATTACCATTCCTGTATATACATCTTGACCTGGATCGATAAAGAATACACCACGATCTTGTAATTTGTCTAATGAATATGGTGTAGCAGCGCCAGAATTCATAGATATTAACGATCCATTTATTCTGCCTGATATAGCACCTTTGTATGGCTCATAAGCTTTGAAACGGTGTGCCATGATAGCTTCACCAAATGTAGCTGTCAATACTTTTGAACGCATACCTATCAAACCTCTTGAAGGAATGTTGAATTCTAAGTGTTGTAAATCTCCTTTAGGCTCCATGATTAACAATTCGCCTTTTCCTGCTGTTGCCAATTCTATTACTTTACCAGCTGATTCTTCAGGTACATCTACTACCAAATGTTCTACTGGCTCTAATCTTTCTCCGTTTGGACCTTCTTTAAATATTACTTGAGGTTGTCCTACTTGTAGCTCGTAACCTTCACGACGCATTGTTTCTATCAATACAGATAAGTGAAGAATACCACGTCCAAATACTAAAAATTTATCCTCAGAACCAGTTGTGATTACTTTTAGGGCTAAATTTTTCTCTGTTTCTTTGAAAAGTCTATCTCTCAAGTGTCTTGAAGTAACAAACTTACCTTCTTTTCCATAAAATGGTGAATTGTTGATAGTAAACAACATATTCATAGTAGGCTCATCAATAGAGATTCTTGGCAATGCTTCTGGATTTTCTGCATCTGCAACTGTATCTCCAATTTCAAAATCTTCGATACCTGTCATTGCACATATTTCTCCTGCAGATACTTCATCTACTTTAACTCTTCCTAGTCCTTCAAAGATTTGAAGTTCTTTGATTCTCATTTTTTTGATAGAACCATCAGATTTTATCAATGATACAGTTTGTCCTTCTTTAAAAGTACCTCTAGCCACACGACCTATTGCAATACGACCTACAAAAGAAGAATAATCTAAAGAGGTGATTTGCATTTGTGGTGTTCCTTCGTTGATAGGAGCAGGAGGTATAGTAGAAATAATTACATCTAGTAATTCTGTGATATCTTCTGTCTTACGTTTCCAGTCTGTAGACATCCAACCTTGCTTAGAAGAACCATAAAGCGTAGGGAAGTCTAATTGATCTTCGTTTGCTTCAAGGTTAAACATTAAGTCAAAAACTTGCTCATGTACTTCGTCTGGACGACAGTTTTCTTTATCTACTTTATTTACAACTACAATTGGTTTTAAACCCAATTGTATAGCTTTAGAAAGCACAAAACGTGTTTGTGGCATTGGACCTTCGAAGGCATCTACCAACAATACTACGCCATCTGCAAGTTTCAATACACGTTCTACTTCACCTCCAAAGTCGGAGTGACCAGGTGTATCTATAATATTTATTTTTACGCCGTTGTAACGAACCGATACGTTTTTAGAAACGATGGTAATGCCTCTTTCACGCTCTAAATCATTGTTGTCAAGTATCAAATCTCCAAATTCTTGGTTGTCTCTAAACAATTTTGAGGCGTGAATGATTTTATCAACCAAAGTAGTTTTACCGTGGTCAACGTGGGCAATAATAGCGATGTTTCTGATGCTTTGCATGAAAATATTGATTTCTTAGTTGCTAAGGCAAGTGTTTACCCACCTAAAATAATTTGCAAAGATAAGTCTTTTTCTTAGAAAAGTGATATTTTAATAAAAAATTATTTATCCCTTAAAACAATTAAACACATAAATATTAGGGATGAAAAATACAGAAAAACTTTTAGTTAAAACACAAAAGTACCGTTTGTTGGTTGTATTGAAATTATCTAAATATTAAATTCCAGTTAATTTTAAAACATAAAAGCCTGTCAAATTTGAATTTAACAGGCTTTTGTGTTTATTTTTTATGTCGCTGTATCAAAACATTGACAATTTCGTCTAAATCAACGCCTCGATGTTCTAGCAATACAATATAGTGGAAAAGCAAATCTGCAGCTTCGCCATTAAACAAATCATCATTATTGGTATTTAATGCTTCTATTACCAGTTCTACCGCTTCTTCTCCAACTTTTTGAGCTACTTTATTAGTTCCTAAAGCAAACAGACTCGCTGTGTACGATTTTTCTGTTGGATTGTTTTTGCGCTCTCTTATGGTTTCTTTTAAGCTATTTAGCCAGGCAACTTTTCCTGTATTTTTTTCTTTAAAACAAGTGTCATCTCCAGTGTGACAAGTTGGACCTTGTGGATTTGCTTTTATCAAAATAGTATCTTGATCGCAGTCTACCAACATTTCTACTACGTGCAAAAAATTGTTTGACGTTTCTCCTTTTGTCCAGAGCCTTTGTTTTGAACGACTATAGAAAGTTACAATTTGCTCTTTTTTTGTTTTTTCAAAAGCTTCTTCATTCATATAGCCCAACATCAGTACTTTGTTGGTTATGGCATCTTGTATGATTACTGGTAACAATCCAGTTTGTTTGTCAAAATTCATATTTTTGTATTGAGCAATTGGTCTTAAATTGATTTTAATTTAATTTTAAATCGTATCAAATCCACAATACGGAACCAATACTTTCGGAATTTTTACGCCTTCTGGTGTTTGATTATTTTCCAAAATTGCTGCCAATATTCTAGGTAATGCCAACGCAGAACCATTAAGGGTGTGCAATATTGTATTTTTACCTTCTGATTTCATACGAAGTTTTAGGCGATTAGCTTGGTAAGTTTCAAAATTTGAAACAGAGCTTACTTCTAGCCATCGCTTTTGTGCAGCAGAGTATACTTCCATATCGTAAGTCAATGCTGAGGTAAAGCTCATGTCTCCACCACAAAGTCTAAGTACACGATAGGGTAGGTTTAGTTTTTGCAACAACGATTGTACATGCAAAGACATTTCTTCCAAGAAAGCATACGAGTTTTCAGGTTTTTGAATACTTACTATTTCTACTTTATCGAATTGATGTAATCTATTCAGCCCTCTTACATGTGCTCCCCAAGAGCCTGCTTCTCTTCTGAAACAAGGTGTGTAACCTACGTTTTTTATTGGCAATTCACTTTCATTCAAAATTACATCTCTGTAAATATTTGTAATGGGTACTTCGGCAGTAGGTATCAAAAATAAATCGTCTGCTACGGCATGATACATTTGTCCGTCTTTGTCGGGTAGTTGCCCAGTGCCAAAGCCAGAGTCTTTGTTGATCAAAATGGGCGGTTGTATTTCCATGTACCCAGCACTGATGGCTTCATCTAAAAAGAAGTTAATTAACGCTCTTTGTATCCTTGCACCTTTTCCTTTATATACTGGAAAACCTGCTCCAGTAATTTTATTTCCTAGCTCAAAGTCTATGATATCGTATTTCTTTATCAAATCCCAATGTGGTAAGGCTGTTTCTGGCAATTCAGGAATAGTGCCATGCTCAAGGATAACTTCGTTTTCCTCTGGAGTTTTGCCATTTGGCACGCTTATGTGTGGCAAATTTGGAAAAGTAACCAATAAATCAAATAATTGATTTTCAATAACCAACAATTGCTCTTCTGTAGTTTTGGCTTTTATTTTCAGGTCAGATGTTTGTGCTTTGGCTTGTTCTGCCTCTTCTTTTTTGCCTGACTTCATCAATATGCCTATTTCTTTGGCTATTGCATTAGATTTGGCGAGCAAATTATCTAACTCTACTTGCAATTCTCTACGTTTTTCATCGCAATTTATCACTGAATCTACTAGATTTTCAGCGTCTTTGAAATGTTTTTTTTGTAAACCTGCAATTGTCAAAGATTTATTTTCTTTGATATAGTTGATTGAAAGCATTCTTTATTTATTTGATAATCAATTTGTTTTATCTATTGAGCAGAAAAAATGTTTTGCATAGCTTCTTCATACAAAAAGCATCTTTCGTTGAGTGCATTTAATGCTTCTGCTTTGTGTTTGCCGTGTACAAGCAACGAAATATTATGTTCTGACGCACCATAACATATCATTCTTATAGGAATATTTTTCATGGCTTCTAGTACTTTTATAGCTATTCCTTCTTTGTCTGCCGAAAAGTTACCTACTATGCATACGATGGTTTGGTCTTTGTCTACTTCTTCTACATTGGCAAATTGCTTGAGTTCGCCGATGATATTATCTAAATGTTCGTCGTTGTCTATGGTTACCGAAACAGAAACTTCTGAGGTAGTAATCATATCTACTGGTGTTTTGTATTTCTCGAACACTTCAAATACTTTTCTCAAAAAACCATAAGCGTTAAGCATTCTGGTAGAGTGAATGTAAATAGCGGTCAAATTATCTTTTGCGGCTATTGCTTTTATTTCTTTGTCAGAAGTGTTGGTGGCTATCAAAGTTCCAAAGGCTGATGGTTCCATGGTGTTTTTTAAACGTACTGGAACTCCTTTCATTTTAGCTGGTGTAATAGTGCTTGGGTGTAAAATTTTTGCACCAAAATAAGCCAATTCCGCAGCTTCTTCAAAGGTTAATTCTTTGATAGGAAATGTTTTTTTAACAATTCGTGGATCATTATTGTGCATTCCGTCTATGTCTGTCCATATCTGTACTTCTTCTGCAACGATAGCTCCACCTATTAATGAAGCAGTATAGTCTGATCCTCCACGTTTTAGGTTATCTACTTCACCACGTGGATTTCTACATATAAATCCTTGTGTTACAAATATTTGTTTGTCAGGCAATTGACTTAATATTTGCCCTAATTTTTCCTCTGTAAATGCTAGTACTGGTTCATTGTCAGTATCTATTAGCATGAAATCTAAAGCGGGTAATAATACTGAGCTGATTTTTTGTTCAGAAAGGTAGGCTTCAAAAATTTGTGTTGAAAGCAATTCTCCTTCTGCTACTATTTCTTTTTCTTGTTTTACAGAAAATGGTTTTATATTAACCAATGAACGTATAAACGAAAATTCTTTTTCTATGATACTTTGCCCTTGAGCTTTACCTTCGGTGCTAGTATATAGCTCTTCTATAAACTGATTGTAGTGAGCTTGAAGCTCGTCTATTTTTGAAATAGCTTCTTGGTCTTTGTTTAGTTTTAGCAACTCGCCTATGGCAATAAGGGCGTTTGTGCTGCCTGACAATGCCGACAAAACTACTATTTTACGTGTATTGTCTTCTGTTATTAATGTTTTGATGGATTGCATTCTTTCTGGCTTTCCAACAGATGTTCCTCCAAATTTCCAAACTTGCATAATCTTAAAATTTTATTGTCAATCGTAAAAACTTTTTTATTGAATTCCTAACATTTTTATAGCTGTAATAGCCGCTTCGTCGCCTTTGTTTCCATGTATTCCACCTGCACGGTCAAGGGCTTGTTGCTGATTGTTGGGGGTAAGTACACCAAATATAACGGGCTTGTCATATTTTAAACTTACCTGGGTAAGTCCTTGTGCAACAGCATGATTGATATAATCGTTGTGCTTTGTTTCCCCTTGTATTACGCAACCTATACATATAACGGCATCTATGTCTGATTTTTGAGCAGCTTTTTGAGCTGCATAAGACAGCTCGTAGCTTCCCGGTACAGTCCAAAGTAAGATATTTTTATCAAGCATTCCATTTGCCATTAAAGTGCTTTTGGCTCCATTGGTAAGTGCTTGTGTAACTTCATCGTTCCATTCTGCCGTAATGATAGCTACTTTTTTTGTACTTACATCTGGGAGATTGGTCGTGCTGAAGGAGCTTAAATTTTTATCTACTGACGCCATTTTGAGTATTTAAAAATACGGTTTTGTATAATTTAAAAAAAGGGATAAGAGTATGCTTCTTATCCCTTTTGAAATTTAATATAAAATTATTATTCAGAGATAGTTGCTTCCAACATACTCTTCGATTTTTTTGCTGTTTGTACTTCTTGAGAAGCTGGGTAATTCTTTTCTAATTGCGCATATACCTCAATTGCTTCTTGAGTTTGTTTGTTTGCTTCGTAAGCTAATGCCAATTTTATCATGTAGCTTGGAGTGAAAAATTTATTTGGCTTGTAGTCTACTGCTTTTTTGAAATAGTCTATTGCATCGCTGTAAGCCTTTTTCTCTACATAGGCATCACCTATAAGAGCGTTTGCTCTTGCTTGTACTACTAAGTCGTTGCTACTGAATGACTTTAATTCTTCTATAGCCAAGTCATATTTGCTCTCTTTCAAGTAAGCTACTCCTGCATAAAAATGTGCTAAATTGCCTGTTTTTCCACTGTAATTGTCAGCTATTTTAGACATTTCTTTGGCTGCAGTGTTATTTGAATCTGCTTCAAATTTATATACTGAGCTGAAAAGTTTCTTTTCTCCTGCTTCGTCTTGTGAGTTTAGGTAATATTTATATCCTAAAAAAGCTAAAACACCTCCTATAATAACGCCTCCTATAGTGAAAATCAATTTTTTGTTTTTTTCAATAGAGGTAGATACTTTGTCTATTTCTTGTTGTAATCCTTCGGGGGTTTCTATAAATTCTAAACCTGACTTTGTTTCTTGTTCTGACATTTTTATTCGAGTAATTTTATACTTTAATTATATTTCGTAAATATTTTTATAAAAATAAAAGCGTGTTGTAAATATACAAATAGTCTGCAAAATTATGAAATCTATTTGAATAGTAAAGGCTTTTGTGAAAATATTGGACAAAAATGAGTTTTTCTAATACAAAATATTACATTTCTTGAAAAATCATCGTCTTTTAAGCCAAGTTTCAGGGTTTTGTTTACTAAAATTTCTCCAAACTTGAAAATTTATCTCGGAAGTTCCGTCGTTATCGGTGGCAACATCTCCAATTTTTTGTCCAGCGTTAACTTTGTCACCAGTAGATACGGTTACATTTGAAAGTTTGCTATAAACAGTAAAATAGTCGCCATGTTGAATCATCACCATATTGTTTGCTCCAGGTACGGCTATTACTTGTAATACTAATCCGTTGTAAACACTTTTTACATCATTGCCAGCAACCGTTTGAATATCAATGCCTAAGTTTACTACTTTTACGCTTTTCAAAACTGGATGAGGATGTGTGCCAAATTTGCTTGAGATAAAACCCGAATTTACTGGCCAAGGCATTCTTCCTCTCAAAGCTGAAAACGAAGAGGCTATTTTTGTTTCTTCGTCATTCATGCTGATTTCTTTTCTTGAATCTGTTTTTTCGGCTACTTCGTTGTTATTTAATGTGTTTTTATTGTTTTGTTTAGACTTGCTTTGACTTCTTACTTTGCTTTTAGTTATTTCACGCTCTACTATTCTGGCTATCATGCTTTCTAATACAGCTACCGATTTTTTATTTTCTCTTAATTGATCTTTTAGCTGTTTTTCTTTTTGTGCCAGTTGTTTTACTGTAAGTGTTTGTTCGTTTTTGAGTGACTCAAGGTGTTGCGTTTGTAACAGCTTATCATTGATTAACACGGCTTGTTCTTTTTTCTTTTGAAGCACTTTCATTTGTTCAGCTATAAGGTCTGAACGCACTTTTGTGATGAGTAAAGATTGTTGTTTTCTTTTTTCTGAATATTGTCTAAGGTGCTGAAAGTTGCGAATCAGTTGATTAAATGTTTTGGTTGAAAACAAAAAGCTTAGTTTGTTATATCTGTTAGAAGTTTTGGCAGTTTGTCTTATTTTCTGCGTATATTCTTGTTTTAGTTTTGCCAAATTGGCATTCAACTCTATGGTTACTTTGGTAAGTTCTTCTGCTTCGTTTGAAAGTATTTTTTGATTTTCAGACAATATACTTATTTGTTTGTCTTGTGTTTGTATTTTCTCAGAGATCACGTTTAATTGCCCTACTGAAGCTTCTTTCTTTTGTGAAGTAGTGGCTATTATTTTATTTAATTCATTGATTTTTTGTATGTTTTCTTTTTTTTGTGCCTCTAGTTTTCTTTTATCTAGGTTGGTTTGAGCAAAAAGTGTTGTTTTTGCTATGAAAAGAAAAAGCATCAAAACATTTTTCAAATGAATGTTTTTGATTGAATTTGACTTGTTTTTGTATGGTTTGTTTTTTTTCAAATGACAGGTATTAAGTTTGTGTTTATTGTTTTATTTTCAAATTTATCATTTTTTTAGCAGTTCTGCTGGAACTTTAAATGGAAATTGTAAAGGAGTGTCAGTAAGTTCTACTTTACTATGTTTGATGTTTATTACATTTTTGTATTTCTTGTTGTCTTTTTTGTCTGTGTAATCTATTGTTATCAATGAAGAGTTGGGGAATAAGTATTGGTTTAAAGCTGAAAAATCGGCAAAATCTAATGTGAGTTTATTGTCGGTTTCGTCTTGTGTGAGCAATATTTTTTTTAATTTTTTGTCGTCACCGATATAGTTATCTATGTGTACTTGTTTGTCTTCTTGTTTGATCAGATAGTATTCGTTTTCTCTTGTTACTCTAGATTTATTTTTCTTGAATGGTCTATTTCCTACTATCAATGATTGTAGAATGTCGTATGTAATTTTGAAATTGAATAATTCTGAAAGCGATTCGTAGCTCATTTCATTATAAGTTTTCTGAAATGAATTGTACAGTTTTACTTCTGTGTTTGATAATAGTGCAGTGGCGCCGCTTATTCCAAATTTAGAAATATTCATCCATATGATGCTGTCTTTTTTTATTCTAAAATCTACTGTAAAGTTTTCGTCTATGGTATTTGATTTGTACGATACTTTAGCTTTAGCTTTTAGAAATTGAAAGTCTATTTCTTCAATATTGGCATTTTCGAAAGCATTGTCTATTGTGGTTGTTGGTGCATTGGCTATAGAAATGCTATCTAATGATTTTGTTATTTTGTTTGTATCTAATATTTGAATTGTGTCTTTTAATATGGGTGATTTTGTTTGGGTGATGTTTTGTTTTTGACAGGCAAAAACTAAAAGTGATAGAAGAAAAAATAAGGTATTTTTATACATTTGTTTGTTTTTGATTTTTTAAAAGAATAAACGAACTTTTCGAACTTATTATTCTATAAGTCGTTTTTCGGCAATTTTCAGTTTTATGTTATGGCTTGAACCTTTGAGTTCGCTTGCTCTTTTCCATTGTTGGAATGCATTATCTTTTTCACCAAGCTGAAATAGTATATCTCCGTAATGCTCTATGATGGTGCCATTGTTTGTTTTGCTGGAGTCTGCTAATGCTTTTTCTATATAATTTTTTGCTTTTGAATAGTCTTTGCTGATGTATAATATCCAAGCATATGTATCTAAATATGTGCCATTTGTAGGGTTTTTATCTACAAGTTTTGAAGCCATTTGTAGGGCTAAATCCATTTTGCTTTTTCGTAATGAAAGGAAATAGCTGTAGTTGTTCAGTACATGTTCGTTGTTGGGATTAGCTTTTAGTACACTTTCGTAAGCTTGGTCAGACTGTTCGTGTTTGCCAATTGCGTTATAGCTGTCGCCTAATTGAGCGTTGATATATTGCGATAATTCGCTGTTTTCGGGAGCTAGTCTTGCTGCTTCTTCAAACGATTCTATGGCTTTATGATTGTTTTTTTTGAGATAATAAGCTGTTCCGTTTTGGTACCAAAATAAGGCTTGGTTTGGGAAAAGTTCTATTGCTTCTTCGGTGTGTACCAATGCACTGTCTAGCTCTCCAAGTTCAAAGTCTAGTTGTATGATTCTTGACCAGACTTCGTTCATAGATTTTTGTGACTTGATGGCTTTTACGTATTGGTTTCTTGCTTCTTTGGTTTTTTTCTTGGCAATGAGCATATCGCCATACAGGGCATTTATACGTGGGTCTGTATGTTTTTGTTGCGACATTATTTCTACCATTTGAAAAGCCTTTTCTTTGGCATTATTGTCTTTTTGAGTAAGCACATAGCTCATCAATAGGTTTGTCTTGGTAGAAAAGTCTACATTATCGTCTTTGATAATGTATTCTAGCTCGGTATTGAATAAGTCTGTTTTGTTGGTTTCCTGATAAATTTGGGCTAGCAAAAGGTGCAAGCTTATTTTATCTGGGTTGTTTTCTAATATATTCTTAATGTATTGGGTTGCTTCATCGTAGCGACGATTGGATATCATCAATTGTGCTTGATTTATTTTATAGCTTATTTCTTGTGGTTCCGAAAAAACTAATTTTTCTCCTTCTTTAAGTGCTTCTTCAATTTTGCCTAATTTTATCAACACCAATTGTTTTTGCACAGTAATGTTTTCATTGAGACCGATATTTTTCTCGGTTTCTTGAAGTGTTTTCAGTGCGTCTTCATATTTGGCGGCTGTGAGGTATACTTTTGATAGCTCTACAAGGTATTCTATTTTTTCGGGGTTTCTGCTGATGAGGCTTTTGTAAATATCTACGGCGTTGTCGTACTGTTGGTTTTCTACATAAAGTTCAGCCAAAAATACCTCATAGTCTGGTGTGCTTTTGCTAGAAAATGTTACAGCATTTTCGGCATGAGTAAGGGCGTTTTTAAGGTTATTGATTTTGTAATAGCAATTTGCTAATTGAAAACTAACAGGTGCTGAGTTTGGTATTGCTATATTTAACTTCTCAAATTCTGCTATAGACTTGGCGTAATCTTCTGTTAAATACCATTTTAAGGCTTCGGTGAATTGCGCTTCGTTTTCTTGATTTTTTGTAGCCGAAATCACTTCTACTTTTTTCTTTTTTTGTGCTAATATATTTTCACAAAAAAGAATAGAAAGAATTAAAAAATATATTTTAAAATTAAATTTCATTATTAAATCTATACTTTTGGATGATGCACAACACTTTATAAAAAAAACATTTTGCGATTTTTTATTTTAAATCTAAATACTATTTCTTGCCAACTCTTATTTGATAATTCTGTTTTTTAATTGCTCATTTCCAAAATGTCTTGTAGAAATATTGCATTCGCTATGCCCACAAATGTAGTAAACAAATTTGGTTTTGTATTTATTATAACACAAATCCTGTTAGAAAATATACAACAATTTCTCTAAAAATAGTCTTCTTTTTTAGATAAAGATGTTTGTAAGTCGAACACATTTTTAACAAAAAGTTTCATACAAAATTAAATTTATAAACTTCATACAAAGTTCATGCCCAATGGGTTATGTATTTAGGTAGATTTTTTTTTAAAATAAAATTTTATCTAATGCAACGTTTAATAGGTATTTCAGGTCTATTATTTTAGAACAGTACAAATGGCTTACCTCTAAACAATCTATCTCGACAAATTATTGATATTATACTTACCTCAAACCAATTTATGTTAAAAAAGCTGCCTTTAGGCAGCTTTTTTTGTTTTAGCTTATAAGATTTGACAGAAAAATTAAAAAAAATGGCAATTTTTGGGCTTCTTTGGCTGTTTTTTGCTTTTAGGGAATTTTAAGCACTATTCATTTCAATTGTATGATTTGGTTTTTTTAATCCCACCACAACCAAACTCCATTCATTTCAATAATTGCTTTTTTTAATTCTTCTATCGAGCCAGTTCCTTGATCTACTGAATCTGGGCAAAAACTATAAACATCTTTTGAAAAGGCATCCATATCTCTTGGAAGTTTGTCAAAAATAATATGAAGCCAATTTATTCCACAACCTATTATTGTTACTCCATACTTAGCTTTCCATTCAGAAACTTTTTTCACTATATCTTTACTTTCCAAATTATAATTCATTGCATCGGTTCTTCTGTAACGCAAAATATCTAGTTCGTCATGTCCTTTAATTACAGCAATGTTAGCTTTATTGTCATCACTTCGAAAAAGAAAAATCAAATATCCTTTTTCTTTAAATTTAGGTTTCATATTTAGTAAGAATACGTCAGCATTTTTTTCTACTGTTTCAAAATAAATACCGTTAAAAAAATCATTAATTAAACAATCACCTGTTTCTTGGTCTATTGCAGGAAGTTGTTTGATTTCACCTTTTTTAAACTCTTTTAGCTCGGATATTAACTCTGAATCGAAGTCGAGTTTTTTTAATAATAATGTTTCTTCTTGTTTAAAACTGTCTTTAAGATTACAGCTTATAAGCGAAAATAGAATAATTGTTGAAAGTAAAATAGCTTTTGTTGTCATTTTGGATTTTATTTAAAAATTTATTTAATAATAAGATTCTATTTTTTGAATAGCTTTTAGAAGTGTGTTTTTTTCTATTTTTTAGTCAAGAAGCTATTAAAATACATTAATTTTTTGAGCTGCCTAGATTTGAGCTAAAGCTAGAATCAAAGAAAATATACATTATTGATAGCTAATGATAATTTGAAAAAGCTTTAAGCAATGTAAGTATTAAAACATTCATCGCAAAGCTTTAAACAAAAACCCAAAAAATTCTATATTTAACCAAATTATAGCAGCAGAAAATATTGCGTTAAACCAAAAAAAAGACAGAATATTGGTAATGAAAAACAAGATTCTTATTGGAAAATACAAAATCTGAACTATTAAGTTTTCCTTTTTATTGATGTAATTAGTTAGGATGCTAACATCTTGTGTACTTGGTATTGCGTGAGCTCCAATCGAAAATGCCAACCATAATAATATTAAATGTGAAGACTCTAATATGTTTGTAGCTCTTGCCGAAAAAACAAGTGAAAATGGAGCTGAAAACAATAGACAAAAGAATGTATTGACTATCAAAGGACCCAAACATATTAAAATTGTAGATCTTAGACTTTTAGTTTCGCCATGTTCTACATAGCCTAAGGTATCGGAATCTAAAGAAATATCTAAATACTTTATTTTATAAACAGGCGTACCTGTAATGTCACAAAAGAAACGATGCGCAATTTCATGAATAATTACACCGGGAAAGGTGAAAATTGTAAAAAATAAACCTTTTAAACGCCAAAGAAAAATCATGTTATTAGTTATTGGGGTTAGTATGAATGAAGTTTAAATATATGTTTTCTGCATTTTTTATTTTTTTATATTCCGTTGGTTCCTCTTTTTCTAATTCACTAAAATCGAAATTGTAGGTTGTATGAATATGTATTTTCCCCATATATACATGATGTGGTTTGATATAAGGCAAGTATTTAGAGGGCAAAGCTTTGACTATTTCATTGAAATTGCTAGTGTCTGCAATTGCTGTGCTTAAAATGCCTAGTGCTGTATGTAGTGAATTAGTATTATTTTGTTTTAAATAACATATGGCTAATTTAATAGGTTTTTTTTCCCAACTTAAATAAGAACTTTTTTTGTACAAAGGAATTGCTTCGTTAAATTTTTGTGCTTTGAATAAAGAATCCGCTCTTTTAAAAAACATATCAGATAGTTTAACATCATTCCTAACACGTAATGCTTTTGGGATTAAATATATTGTATAAGCTATCAACGCTAATATGAAAATAAATACAATTTTTATCCATTTAGGGTATAAATGTGGTGGAATGGCATCAGAATTTGAATAATTGATATTCATTTATTTTAAGTTTTTATTAATAGTAAATATTTAGATTTATAAAAATTATTTAAGTGAATGTATTGAATAGCAAAGTAAATGAAAATTCTATTTAAGGGATTCAATGATTATTGATTTAAAACTGTATCATATTATTTTTTTATAAATAAACCTTTGAATACTTTACAAATATTTCATCTATCAATGTTTAAAATATCGGTCTTCTTAGTTCTAAATAGCAAAAATTAGATACCATAAAACATCAATATTTAATTTCAATATCCATTTTTAAAATAGCAAAAATACAAGTTATTGGTAATTGTAATTAAATGATAATCAAATAATTAAATAGAATTAAGTATATAGAAATATAAACAAAATGAAAATTTAACAATTTGGTAACATTGGCAAAAAATAGAGGTATTAATTTTGCATCACAATACCAATATATATTAAAATTTATACCGTTTAAACACAATTTACATGTTTACACTTTTTGGTCTCGACACCACGTTATTTATCCTTCTGTTTATTTGCCTATTCTTGGCATGTGCGTTTGAGTTTGTCAATGGTTTTCATGATACCGCCAATGCAGTAGCAACAGTCATTTACACCAACTCTTTAAAGCCCAATCATGCTGTGGTGTGGTCTGGCGTAATCAACTTTCTAGGTTTATTGACGGGCGGTGTAGGTGTCACAATGTCTATTATTGGACTATTACCCACCGAGTTACTCATTGACCCCAATATCTATCATACCATGTGCTTGGCGTTTGCTATGCTAGGAACAGCCATAATATGGAACTTAGGTACTTGGTATTTCGGAATACCTGCATCTTCTTCACATACACTTATTGGTTCTATTATCGGTGTTGGATTAGGTTATGCATTGATGCCAGAAAATAAAAAAGGTTTAGAAACAGTAAACTGGGATAAAGCTTTAGAAATAGGAAAATGGTTGTTATTGTCTCCATTGTTTGGTTTTGCCATAGCCATTATTTTGATGTACATTTTGAAAAAAACCATCAAGAATAAACAAATTTTTAAAGAACCTAAAAAAGACACTCCTCCACCGATGTGGATAAGAGCTATACTTATCATCACTTGTACTTTGGTAAGTTTTTTCCATGGCAGAAACGATGGACAAAAAGGAATTGGATTAGTAATGTTGATATTAATTGCATTTCTTCCAAGCTATTTTGCCATCAATACAGATGTTGATCCATTCAAAATGACAAAAGAAGTAGCTGTAGTAGAATCTATTATCTCTAAAATAGATACCAACAAGCTATCTGTAACAGAAAAAGAAAGCTATGTCAAAGTAATGAAGGCATCAAAAGGCTTGGATGAAATATTCGCAGACAAAACTTTAGACTCTAAAAACCTTGCTGTAGATAAAAAATTAGAAATCAGAAAAGATGTTTTAGCAATCTCTAAACATTGTAAAAAATTATCTGAAAGCGATGCTGTAGCATTGAGCGAGGATGACAAAAAAGCACTTAAAAAAGCAACACAAGGAAAATCTGTTCCATTTTTCACCTATGGCAATTCTGGTAGTGGCTTATCGGCAATCACAGATTTTGCTCCAAATTGGGTAATGTGGATGATAGCATTGTCATTAGGGCTGGGTACCATGATAGGTTGGAAAAGAATAGTAGTAACCATAGGCGAAAAAATAGGTAAAGACCATCTTTCTTATGCACAAGGTGCTTCTGCCGAATTAGTTGCTTCTTTTACCATCGGTATGTCTACATTTTTGAAGCTGCCAGTATCTACCACGCACATGCTTTCTTCGGGTATAGCTGGCTCAATGGTAGCGTCTAGAGGTATAAAAAATCTACAAGGTGGCACTGTTAAAAATATTGTAATGGCTTGGGTACTTACTTTACCCGTTACCATTTTACTTGCAGCTTCATTATTTTACGTTTTACGTTTGATAGTAGGCTAAAAAATATTATCGGGTTATGTTTTTAAAAAAAAGCATAACCCAATTTTTATTACATTACAAAATACCAATATAAAAATTATAAAATGAAAAATTTAATCTTATCGGCAATCATGCTGGTATCTACATTTATTTCTTATTCTCAAGTTAGTTCTGCTTCAAGCACTTCTACCACAACTGAAACAAAAAAAGAAACAAGCTCAACAAAAAAATGGTATGATAAAATATCGCTAAGAGGATATGCTCAAGTGCGTTATAATAGGCTTTTGGAGACTAATTCAAAGCTAAAATGTGACCAATGCGATAAATCTATTGGCGAAAATGGTGGATTTTTTCTTCGTCGTGGTCGTTTAATATTCTCAGGTGATGTTTCAGATAGATTATACATCTACCTGCAACCAGATTTTGCTTCAGCAGCAGAACCAAATCAGCACTATTTCCAATTGCGTGATGCTTATTTTGACTTAGCCTTAGACGAGAAAAAAGAATTCCGTTTCAGAGTAGGACAAAGTAAAGTACCTTACGGTTTCGAAAATATGCAATCTTCACAAAATCGTTTGGCATTAGATCGTAACGATGCACTAAATAGTGCAGTTTCTAACGAACGTGATTTAGGTGTATTTGCTTATTTTGCTCCTGCAAAAATCCGTGAAAGGTTTGCTCATTTAGTGAAATCGGGATTAAAAGGCAGTGGCGACTACGGTGTAGTGGGCTTGGGCGCATACAATGGCCAAACCGCCAACAAACCCGAAGCTAACAATAATACCCATGTTGTAGCTAGAGTTACCTATCCGTTTATGCTAAAATCAGGACAATTCATAGAAGGTAGTTTACAAGGTTTTACAGGTCAAACTACCATTGCTATCGACGGAAAAAACAAAAATCCCAATCTAAGATTCAAAGATCAAAGAGCTGCCGCTACATTGGTTGTTTATCCTCAACCATTTGGTTTTCAAGCAGAATACAATGTTGGTACAGGTCCAGAATTTAATCCAGACTCTATGAAAACCTTACAGACCAATTTGCACGGAGGTTATGCACAGATAATGTACAAAACAAACATTGGAACTAATAATACCCTAATACCTTTTGTAAAATACCAAGTGTATAATGGCGGTAAAAAGTTTGAAACAGATGCAAGAAAATACCGTGTAAACGACTTAGAAATAGGTGTAGAATGGCAATTGAAAGATTATTTCGAATTGGTAGCCATGTATACTATAGCAAAAAGAAGATATGAAGATGCAAAAGTTCCCAAAAATTACCAAGAAGGCGAACTGCTAAGATTACAAGCACAGTTCAATTTCTAGTTTTTGAAATGTTTACAGAAAAGCTTCCTGAATACATCGGGAAGCTTTTTTGTTTTATAATAAGAAATGTTAAACAAAAGTTAAAAATTCTGTCTTTCGCCCATAATAAAAAAAAAATATGCTAATTTAATGTGTTTTTTATAATGCATAATTTGTCCACATTTCAAATGAAATTAAAATTATCCATCTTATTGCTTTTGATTTCTTTTGTGACGGTCAAAATATTTTCACAAAAAATATCGCCAGCTCATACAGGAGTTGATTTTCTCAAAGAAAACAATTTTAAAAAAGCTTTTGAAAGAGCCAAAGCTGAAAATAAAAAAGTTTTTGTTGAGGTGTATGCTGTGGGCTGTTCACACTGCGAAGCTTATGTGCCCACTTTCGACAAACCAGAAGTGGGTGAATTTTATAATAAAAACTTCATTAGCTGCAAGTTGAACATTATTGACACTGCAGAAGCAAAGTTTTTAACCCAACAAAAAATATGGATTCCATCTACGCCCACCATGTGTTTCTTTGATGAAAACCAAAATTTAATGCACATCACAACAGCAGGTGACGAACAAAACAGTATTGCAGGTGTTTTAAACTTCGCAAAAGTAGCTTTAGATAATAATAAAAACTCGGCTTCTTACCCAACTAGATACAAAGCTGGAGGTTACGATCAGACATTCTTGTACAGTTATGCTTTTTATGCAAGAATGACAAAAGACACATTGACCAATAAAAATTTAATGCTAGAATATGCAAAAAACGAACCTGAAGACAAATATCCAAGTCCTTTGAATTTTCTTATCATACAAAAAGTAGTAATGGACGAAGAGAACCCTATGGTAACTTATATGGCGAATCATTTGAGCGATTATTACAAAAACAATGACGCCAAAGAAGTAAATACAGCATTAGAAAACATTATGATGTATGCCTATTATGGAGCCAAAGGAAGAAAATTTAGTAAAGAAAAAAGAAATCTAATAAAGGATAACTTGCGAAAAATAAAGATTAAAGAAAAAGATATTTCAGCACGCTTTATATATTTCGATGTTACAGACTTTTTAGATAACAATCAAGTAGATGAAGCATTGGAATCTTTGAGATTACATTACGCAAATAAAGTAATACCCGAACCTGAAATAGAACTTTGGACAAAAGAATTCACCAAAAGAAATAAAGATTCTAGCGGGATATCAAAGCTGAGTGTTGTTGCAAATAACAAATAAGAATACATTTACAGTAATTTTAAAAACAAAACAATGAAACAATCGATATTAATATGGCTACTCTGGTGTGCTTTGATAAATACTAATCTGACTTTTGGGCAAAAAAAAGTTGCAGCAAGCAAACCTAAAACAACATCTTTGGCTACAACGCCCAAAGAAACAAAGCCTGAAGTCAAAGTAGTAACAGAAGAAAAAAAAGAAATAAAATGGATGAGCTTAGAGCAAGCTTTTAGTGCTATTCAAAAAGAACCCAAAAAGATAATTATTGACATATATACTAGTTGGTGCGGTTGGTGCAAAGTAATGGACAAAAACACATTTTCAGACCCCAAAATTATAGCATACGTCAATGAAAATTATTATGCCGTAAAACTAGATGCCGAACAAAAAGAAGACATCAATCTAGGACCACAAAAATACACATGGGTTAAACAAGGCAATAGTGGCTACAATCAAGCTGCAGTAGCTTTATTGAATGGTAAAATGAGTTTTCCAACCATGGTATATTTAGACGAAAAATTCAATATGATACAGCCAGTTCCGGGCTATCAAGATGCCAATCAATTACACAAAGTGATTAGTTTTTTCGGCGGAAATCATAATAAAACCATGGATTGGGCAAAGTTTGAAAGTGAAGTTTATCCAAAATTGACCCTCAAAAACTAAATTTACTCATGATCAAAACTTTACGTTTCAATATCAAAATAGCACCAATAGGAATCTTATGTTTTTGCTTACTATTTTCGTATAAAAGTACTGCTCAAAAATTAGCAAGTGTTTTTAAAAGCATCGACCAAGAAGTAAGTCAAAATAGCCTAGCCTATAAGACCTTAGGCGAATCTTGCCAAACCATAGGTCATCGGCTTACGGGTAGTGCCAATGGTGCAAAAGCCGAAAACTTTGCTTTTCAGTTGTTAAATCAATATGGATTCAAAAAAAATGTAAAATTTCATCCTTTTGAAGCAGAATCTTGGGCAAGAGAATCTGTCAGCTTAAGTATAGCTCCACGCAAAAGCGATAATTTTCAAGATTTCAATGTGGTTTCTCTAGCACTTACGCCTGTTTCTTCAGACATACAAGGTAGCATGGTAGACGTTGGGAATGGACTTGAGCCAGATTTTGAAGCAAAAAAAGAGCTACTTAAAGGTAAAATAGCATTGATAAACCTAGGTCTTTTAGCTCCGATAAAAGGTCCAAGAAATCTTCACCGTTCTGAAAAAACAGCATTAGCTATACAATATGGAGCTATCGGAGCTATTTTTGTAAATACAGTAAAAGGCGAAGTATTACTCACGGGTACTGCATCTGTAACGGGAGCTGTAATCAGCATACCAGCAGTATGTATATCGCTAGAAAGTGGTACAAAACTAAGAGATTGGATTAGTAAAGAACCCGAACTTTTAGCTTTTATTAAAATGAAAAACTTCAGTGGCCCCACCAATGCCCGAAATGTTATCGCAACGATACCTGGTACTGATAAAACCTTAAAAAATGAAAAAATTGTTATTGGTGGTCATTTAGACTCTTGGGACTTGGCAACAGGAGCATTAGACAATGGAATCGGTTCGTTTTCAATATTAGACATAGCTAGAACATTCAAAAAACTAGGTTTGCAATCTAAACGAACAATAGAATTTGTAGTATTTATGGGCGAAGAAGAAGGGTTGTTGGGTTCTAAAGCTTACCTCTCAGACTGTATCAAAGATAAAAGCATCAATAAGATAAAATTTATGCTCAATTTAGACATGGCAAACAATACCAATGGCTTTAACACTAATGGGCGATCAGAAATGACCGATTTTTTCACTAAAACAGGTGAAATAATAAAAACAATAAATCCTACTTTCAAAAATAATATTATCAATCAAGCTACCTTGCATTCAGATCATCAAAGCTACATGATGGAAGGGATTCCTACAGCAGAACCGCTCGGAGATATTGGAGAATATGCAATAGGTTGCTACCATGCCAATTGTGATAAGTTTGACCTTATCAAAAAAGAAGAAATGCAAAATACAGTTCGCTACAATGCCATGATGCTGTATGCTTTAGCCAATGCAAGCAAAATAAATGCACCAAAATTAAATTCTGACCAAACTAAAGCTTTTTTTATAAAACAAAATCTTCGAAAAGAATTAGAACTTGGCAAAGCATGGCGTTGGGGAAACGATTAACAGAATATTTAAGAAAAATTTAACAAAAAATAAATGTCAGCCATAAAAACACTTACCAAAAGAAAAAGAATAGCACTTATTGCACACGACAACAAAAAACCAGAGCTGATAGAGTGGGTATATTACAATCGAAAAGAACTATCAAAACACGAACTTTTTGCAACAGGTACTACTGGTAAACTTGTAGAAGAATCTATAGACAGACCCGTTACTAAACTGCTAAGTGGTCCGCTTGGAGGTGACCAACAAATAGGAGCTTTAGTGGCAGAAGGTAAAATAGATATTATTATTTTCTTTTGGGATCCTATGGCTTCACAGCCCCACGACCCAGACATAAAAGCTTTGTTAAGGTTAGGCGTAGTATGGAATATTCCTATGGCTTGCAATAGAGCCACGGCAGACTTTATGCTTACTTCTCCACTTTTACAAGAAGATTATAAATCTATGCTCACAGACTACTCTACCTACTTGAGTAGAAAAGTTTAAAAAACACGCATCTTTGGCAAGCTAGAAAAAAACTAATGATAGATTATATATTAAGGATAGATTGCCCTGACGAAAAAGGGCTCGTGCATAAAATAACTGGTGTTTTGTTTTTTAACCAATTAAACATAGAACGCACCGACGAATATGTTGATACCGAAACCCAGCATTTCTTTATGCGAGTTTCGTTTTCGGGAGATTGTAATATTGATAAAATAGAAGACGGTTTGCGTGGAATTTTACCCAATACGGCTAATATTACTTTAACCGCTAAACAAGTAAAGGATGTTGTAGTAATGGTGACAAAAGAACATCACTGTTTGTCGGATTTGTTGATACGAAACGAGTTTGGCGACCTCCCTTTTAATATATTAGCAGTAATAGGCAACCATGAAACATTGAAATGTTTAACCGAAAAGTTCAATATACCTTTTCATTATTTGCCTGCCGAAAATATTGATAGAAACTTGCACGAAACACAAATAACTGAAATTATCAACCAGTATTCGCCCGACTATATTTTGCTTGCCAAGTTTATGCGTATACTCTCGACGGAATTTACTTCGCAGTTTTCACGAAAAATAATAAATATACATCATTCGTTTTTGCCTGCTTTTATAGGAGCAAATCCATACAGGCAAGCCTTTGAGCGAGGTGTGAAAATTATAGGTGCTACCGCACATTTTGTAACAGACGATTTAGACGAAGGTCCTATTATTTTTCAAGATGTAGCCCGAGTAAACCATACAAAAAATGCAATAGAAATGGCAAGTGTAGGAAGAGATGTAGAAAAAATAGTTTTTGCGAAAGCACTGAAACTGGTATTAGAAGATCGAGTTTTTATTCAAGGCAACAAAACTATTATTTTTGAATAGCAATAAACATTTAAAAAAAAGCCCTGACGACTCGTTCGCATCAGGGCTTTTTTTTTTATCTTTTTCCTAATTTAGGAAAGCTAGGCATTTTCATTTTTCCGTCTTGTACTTTATTCATCATACGCATCATTTTGCGCATTTCTTCAAACTGCTTCAGTAAATTATTGATTTCTTGAACCGATGTTCCAGAACCTGCTGCGATTCTTTTCTTGCGATTCATATCTAATATTTCAGGCTTCTGACGTTCTTTGACGGTCATAGAATGAATAATTGCCTCTATGGGTTTGAAAGCATCGTCAGAAATCTCAACATCTTTCATCGCATTGCCCATTCCTGGTATCATACCTACGATGTCTTTGATATTACCCATTTTCTTAATCTGCTGTAGCTGCGAATAAAACTCTTCAAAGCTAAACTGATTTTGACGAATTTTTTTATTAATACGCTCAGACTCTTCTTCATCAAAAGCATTTTGAGCACGCTCTACCAATGAAAGTACATCACCCATGCCTAAAATACGGCTTGCCATTCTATCGGGGTGAAACTGGTCAAGGGCTTCCATCTTTTCGCCAGTAGATATAAACTTTATAGGTTTATTCACTACATGACGTATAGATAAAGCAGCACCACCACGAGCGTCACCGTCTAACTTGGTCAAAACTACCCCATCAAAATTTAATCTGTCGTTGAAAGTTTTTGCAGTATTTACAGCATCTTGACCTGTCATTGAATCTACCACAAAAAGCACTTCAGAAGGCTTTATGGCATCTTTCACAGCAGCAATTTCGTTCATCATGGCTTCGTCTACCGCCAAACGTCCAGCGGTATCTACTATGATTACTTTTTTGCCCATTTTACGACCATAAGCAATGGCGTTTTGGGCAATTTCTACTGCATTTTTATTTTCAGGCTCGGCATATACATCTACACCAACTTGTTCGCCCAATACTTTCAATTGGTCTATTGCAGCTGGTCTGTAAATATCGCAGGCCACCAATAATACATTTCTTCCTCCTTTTTTTAGATAATTTGCCAATTTTCCTGAAAAAGTAGTTTTTCCAGAGCCTTGCAAACCTGCTATCAAAATCACCGAAGGATCTGCCTTAAGGTTGATATTTTGCACAGCCTCGCCCATTAAATTTACGAGCTCATCATGTACAATTTTTACCAACAACTGCCCTGGATCTACCGCTATCATGATTTTTTGCCCCATGGCATTTTCCTTGATTCGGTCTGTTATTTCTTTGGCTACTTTATAATTAACATCGGCATCCATCAAAGCTTTTCGTATTTCTTTGACGGTGCTGGCTACATTTACATCGGTGATACTACCCTTTCCTTTAAGGGTACGCATGGCACTGGTAATTTTACTGCTTAAATTTTCAAACATCTCTTTGGCTTGCTAAAATTTGAATAGAAAACAAAGATACAAAAATCATTTTTAAATAAATTAGCCTCTTTGAGAATGTTATTTTTTATAAAAGAATTTGTGAGATAAAACAAGCTTTTGATTGGAAAAAATATTGAAACAATAGCAAGCGCTTTGAAAATGGGATTAAGCACACTGTAATGCAAATGTTTCAGAGGATTTTGTTCGTTTTGAGCAATGTTAAATTGAAAGGAATTTGCATTTAAACGGTAGGGGCAGACCTACGAGTCTGCCCTTTAACCGGTTTACTAAATACTGGTTCTTATTTCAGGGGGAATAACAAAGGTTCTCATAACTGGGCGAACATATATGTTCGATGGGCGAACACATAGGTTCGCCCCTACAATGAAATAATATTCAAATTATATCTTTTAAACAAACTCATAATCATATGACAAAAACCACCTATTTTATTGAACAAAATAAATACATAATAATACTATACAAAGAATATTTGTTTTTTATGGGTCTATGTTGAATATTGTGGGTAATCAAATTTAAGTTTACCTGCAATAAAGTAAGTCATGTTGATGAGATTATCAATATTTCGGTATCCTCTAGCTCTTTTCTTGGCAAGTTGTATTTTGGCAT
>JAGNSI010000015.1 GCA_017988135.1 Pseudarcicella sp. | reverse complement strand
TTTCTCATCTTTACTCCAAGTTTTACGATGTTTTCCCATAATACACAAATTTAATAAAATTAATCAATTATTGTGTCCAGGTTTTTAACGGGCTAGAATCAAAGAAATAACTACGTCATATAAATTTATTGCTGAGAGTGAGGGAGGAATATTTGGTGGAATGTTTTATTCTGAAAATAACAACAATCCTATTGTAATTGAAAATGGAATTGAAATTAAATATAGTGATTATATCAAAGCTAGAAGTAATGAAACTAAAGAATTCTATTATTTTACTAATGAATATGCAACTATTTTGTATGGTGAAAAAGCAAAACATGGATTAATCATCTTAAAATAAAAAAATAAAGACCACGGATTGAGCTTATCCTAGATATTAGTAATTCAAAGAAGTCAAATAAAATTAATGTTCAAATAATATGTCTAATTCAATAAACTTTTGATAGTTTTGAAGATTTATAGAAATGAATACCAAAATTTGATATTCGTTAAATATTTAAATCACTTAACAATTATATGTATTATGGAAATAATAAATGAAAAAAATGTAGAAAAAGACCCTAAAGCTTTTAAACCTTGGGATATGGAACAAAATCACTACTGTATGCTATTGCATCTATCACAACTTGCTAGTTATGTGGTACCTTTTTTTGGTATTGCATTGCCTATTATAATGTGGTCAGCAAACAAAGACCAAAGTGAATTGGTAGATAAGCAAGGTAAAAATGTATTGAATTGGAACATTAGTTTGTTAATTTATGTGGCGGTTAGTTCAATACTTTGTTTTATTTTAATTGGAATACCAATGCTACTTGCTTTGATGTTTGTTTCAATAATTTTCACAATAATTGGAGCAATAAAAGCAGGCGATGGTGTCATTTATAAATACCCTTTAGCAATGACTTTTATAAAATAAGTTGGCAAAAAACCATTGTATTATAAGGTTTCTGTTCGATTTGCCTAGCTTTAGGTATTTTGATATTGGGGTTTTACTATTTAATATCCACTGTTTTAATAAAAATATTGGTTAAACTTCACCCTCAAAATATCAAACTAAAATTGGTTCGAAATTCACCCTTGATGTAACAATTTGGGGTGATTTTTTTTTTGCTACTAAAACTTGTGGTTATGGATTTAAAAACATAGACTTAGCCTGAATAAATATTGGACAAATCGCTTGTGAAATTCAATTGGCAAATAAAACATAACAAACAAAAAGAAGACCAGAGCTTTTAAAAAAAATTGTTTTATCGATGAATAAAAAAAAGGCTATTTCTAAAACCCATAAAAAAGTTTAACCAAACAAATACAGACAAAAAATCAATAAAATAAAGACATTCTAGTTTTTTTAACTAAAAAATAGATTAATATTGGATAATAAAACAGAAAAGAAAAAATGAAACTCGACAATACCGACAAAGAAATATTAAAACACCTTCAGCAAGATGCATTATTGACAACCAAAGAACTTGCTTCACGCCTAAATCTTTCGCCTACACCAGTTTACGAAAGAGTGAGAAGACTTGAAAAAGATGGCGTAATCAAAAAATACGTTGCTTTACTCGACCGTGAAAAAATCACCAAAGACCTAATGGTTTTTTGTAGTATAAGACTCAAAGAGCATGCACAAAAAGCAGGTGCCAAATTTGTAAAAGAAGTAGTAGGCTTAGAAGAAGTACAAGAGTGCTATAATATTTCGGGAGACTATGATTTTATTCTAAAAATTATCGTAAAAGATATGCGAGAATACCAAAGTTTCTTGATGAACAAACTTGCGGCACTAGACAATATTGGAAGTACACACAGCAATTTTGTGATGAGTGAAATAAAATACGAAACAGCATTTTTGGGTATAGAATAAATTACTAAACAATTTGGATTGAAAGCGGTTAAAATCTGTATGGAAAAAATAGTTATTTTTTGGTTTCGAAGAGATTTACGATTAGCAGACAACGCTGGCTTGTATCACGCCTTAAAATCTGGCTATAAAGTATTGCCTGTATTTATTTTTGATAGCGATATTTTAGATAAACTAGCCGATAAAACCGACCGTAGGGTTCAGTTTATACATCACTCATTAAAGGATATTCAGCTACAATTAAACAGCATTGGAAGCGATTTGAAAGTATTTTTTGGCAAACCAGAAACTATTTTTTTAGAATTATTCAATCAAAATCATATCGCATCTATTTACTGTAATTACGACTATGAAAAATATGCCAACATCAGAGATTCAAAAATTGAAACGATAGCAAAAGCCAACAATGCCCATTTTTGTTCTTTCAAAGACCAAGCTTTTTTCGACAAAAACGAAATATTATCCAACTCCCAAACCCCATATACCGTTTTTACTCCATACAAAAACAAATGGAAAGAAAAATTGAACGATTATTATACAAAGGCTTATCCAACAGAAAAGCATTTTGAGCATTTTATACAAACAAAACCAGAACCGATAATAGCCCTTAGCGAAATGGGTTTTGAAGCAACAGAAAACCTATTCCCTGCTAAAGAAACCACTTTAAGTATAGTAAAAAATTATGCAGAAAACAGAGATTTTCCTGAAAAAATGGGTACATCCAGACTTTCTGTACATTTGCGTTTTGGAACGGTGAGCATAAGATCTTTGGTAAAAAAAGCTATTCCAGTATCGGATGTTTGGCTGAACGAACTAATTTGGAGAGACTTTTACTTCAATGTTTTACATCATTTTCCGCATATTTCAGATGGACTTTCTTTTAAAAAACAATATGAACAAATAGAATGGCGAAACAACCCTGATGAATTCAAAAGCTGGTGCAAGGGCAAAACAGGCTACCCTATCGTAGATGCTGGCATGAGAGAACTCAACCAAACAGGCTTTATGCACAACCGAGTAAGAATGATTGTAGCCAGTTTCCTTACCAAGCATTTACTGATAGACTGGCGTTGGGGCGAAGCTTATTTTGCAGAAAAGTTACTAGATTTTGACTTTTCGGCAAACAATGGTGGCTGGCAATGGGCATCTGGTAGCGGTTGTGATGCCGCACCCTATTTCAGGGTTTTCAACCCCACATTACAAACCCAAAAATTCGACAAAAATCTGGTTTATATCAAAAAATGGGTTCCAGAATTTGGCACAACACATTATCCACAACCCATTGTAAATCATGAATTTGCTAGAAAAAGAGTTTTAGAAGCCTATCAAAAAGCTCTAAAAACAATGTAAATTAAACTGACTTGATTTTATTTTTTTTCTATTCTAAAATTCTCAAACAAAAAGCTTCGAATTATTTTTAATTTTGGTAAAGTTTTTGCTTATGTATGTTTAAAAACAGTTTTATTCGTTTGATATTCAAACAATGTAGTTTTTTAAAATAAATCAACGCATCAACCCATTTGTAAAAATAGCTTTTATGAAAAATAAGATATTTTTAAAATTATATTTTCAAGTAATTTCATTTTCGATTATTACTTTTCTATTTGCATTTTCATCATTCCATTATAAAGGAATAAACTCAGAAAAAAACAAACAAAAGATAACATTAAGAAACGACAGTATTGGTAGAATTTACGACCCAAACATTGTTACAAAAAAAGCATTACGATTAGATACTTTTTTCAATGAATTGCATCAACTAAATGGTTTCAATGGCACTGTATTGGTATCACAATACGGTAAAATTATTTACAAAAAAGCATTTGGCTTGGGTGATTTTGAAAACAAAGATAGCCTCACCACTAGTACACCATTTCAGCTAGCATCAGTATCGAAGCAATTTACAGCTGTAGCAATAATTCAACTCAAAGAAAAAGGATTGCTAGATTATGACCAGTCTGTAAAAATGTTTATTCCAGACTTCCCTTACGACTCAACCATTACTATCAGAAGCTTATTGACCCATCGCTCTGGAATTCCAGACTACACCTATGCTTTCGACAAAATAGCCAATAAAAAAGCCCCATTGTCGTCGCAACAAGTGGTAGAAATGTTTGCAAAATACAAACCCAAAAAATATTTCAACGCCAACCAAAATTATAGCTACAACAATTCAAACTATGTAGTGTTGGCAAATATAGTAGAGCGAATCACAGGGTTGAGTTTCAGAAAATATGCCCAAAAAAATCTATTTGAACCATGCGGCATGAAAAACTCATTTATTTATGATCCCGAAAATCCAGAACAAGTAGCCCATGCTGCAAGAGGCTACAATTCTGCCAAAAGTAGTAAATCATATCCTTTTGACTTTTTGGACGGTGCTGTTGGCGACAAAGGCGTGTACTCTACCGTTGAAGACTTGTATCTTTGGGACATGGCTTTGAACTCCGAAAAATTGGTAAAACTGAGCAGTTTAGAAAATGATGCTTTTCAACCTGCACATACTTTCAAAGCACCAACAACAAGAAATTATGGTTTCGGATGGCGTTTGCAACTTTTAGATGATGGCTCATGGCTTACTTACCATACTGGCTGGTGGCATGGTTTCAAAAATTATTATATGCACAATCGAAAAGACAATAGCTCTATCATTTGCCTTGGAAACATAGCTAATAATTCGTTGTCGAAAATAAAAATAGCACAGTCGATACTTTACCCAGAAAAAGCTTGGTATTTTATGGATGGCATGAATTACACGCATCAGATAGAATAAATATCAATTAATTTTCGTTAATTTAAAAATCAATCTTAAATTAGCATTGAATTAAATATTTCTATCATGACTACAATACAAAAACTAAAAACCACAACGTTCGCCGTGTTGGTTTGTATGTGCATTTCTTTCGGTACAAAAGCACAATCAGAAGACGAAAATGTAAAAGCAACGGTAAATAATTACCTCGAAGGTGTAATGAAAGGCGATACAGCCAAGCTTGGAAAAGCGTTTCACCCTTCTGCTTCGCTAAAAACTGTACAATCTAATGGAGCCATTCAAGATTTTACATCTAAAAGATTTATAGCTACTGTGCCTGCTGGAGGAATGAGTGCCAAAGGTGCCGAAAGTTATAAAATATTAACTTATAGCTACGTAGGCAATTCGGCTTTAGCTACAGTAGAAATATATTTTGGTGAATTCAAATTTGTAGATTTATTAAGCATGTTGAAATTACCAAACGGTTGGAAAATAGTAAGTCGTGTGTACAGTAAAGTAGCTTTGTCAGAATCATTGAGAGGTCAAGGTTTATCTGCCTCAGCAACATCTTCATCTGCTCCTTCTATTGCAAAGCCAGCTCCCAAAAAAGCTTCTACTGCAAATGTAAAACCTAAAGCAGACGACGGTTGGTAATATTGATATCAAATCATAAAAAAATCTTTCAGCAAAAGTTGAAAGATTTTTTTATGCCTAATCTGTTAGCTCCTTTAATAGGTTGCCCAAGTTATTTTCAAACCCATTTCTTTCCTGTTTTTCAAAAGCGTTTATAAATTTTGATAAACTTATTAAGTCTTTTGTTTTTTCTTTTTTGCAGCTGGGAAAAGCACATTATTGAGTATCAAGCGATAACCGCTCGAATTGGGGTGTAAATTCAAATCCGTTGGCTCTTCTCCAACTAAATGCTGATAATCTTCGGGATCGTGACCACTATAATAGGTCCAAAAACCTTTCAGAAAAGTACCATGAATATATCTTGCTTCGCCCAGCGATTTGTTTTCACCCATTATAATTACATCTGGCTTTATCAATGTTTTTTTAAAAGAAGTAGTTTGCCCTAAAAAACCATGTATGGTACTTTCATGATTCTGAGTAAGCATAGTGGGAATGGGATCCCATTTTGCCGAAAATTGAAACAAACTAAAAAAATCATTTTTCTCCTCAATAGGACGTGGTGCAAAGTTGGGAAAATTGTCGATATCTGAAAACTCGCCTTTGAGTGGGTTGGAAATAATACTATAATTCTGAAAAGCAAAACCATTGTCGTAATTGAGGTTGGCATTGGGGTTTGCACCATCACCATCATAAAAAGACTCCACGATATCAAGTCCTTCGGCAGCCAAAGCTATATCGTAAGTATCAGTAGCTGTGCACATAGCAAACATATAACCTCCTCCTGCAACAAACTCTCTTACTTTTTTGGCTACTGCCAATTTCAGGTGCGATACTTTTTCGAATCCATATTTTTGAGCATTATTTTTATCTTCTTTCACCTGAGCTCGGTACCATGGCTGATCGGCATGTGTGCCAAACTTCCCCATCTGCCCCGTAAAATCTTCGTGATGCAAGTGAATCCAGTCGTACTCTGGCAGTTTACCGTCCATCACTTCGTTGTCATATACTACATCGTAAGGGATTTCGGCGTATTTCATTGCCAATGTCACAGCATCGTCCCAAGGCATAGATGTTTTGGGCGAATAAACGGCAACTTTCGGTGGTTTTTGAAGTTTTACAACATCCATATTTACTTCTGGTGATGATAGCTCTGCACGTATATTAGCAGCTTCGGCTTCTGAAATCACTTCATAACTTACTCCTCTGATAATCAATTCGTTTTGAAATTTCTGTACTTCAGGAAACATAAAAGCCCCTCCCCTATAGTTGAGCAACCATTCAACTTCTGTTTCATGATTTTTCAACACCCAATAAGCTATACCATAAGCCTTTAAGTGATTTTTTTGACTATCATCCATCACAATTAACAACTGCGATGCCATGCTTTGTATGGTTTGAGCTAAAAATAGAAAAGCTATAATTAATGATTTTTTTGTCATTTTGGTAAGGATAAAACTATTTTTCAAAGTCTAACGATTGTATAAGATTAAAATTTCTATTAAAACCCATTTGATATTCGCAAACTCTAGTACCGTTTGGAAACAATGCAAATTGATCATTATTGAATCGAAATGATTTTTTAATTTTATTATTTTCAAGAAATAAACTGTCGCCTCCAGCATAACCCATAGCTTGCCTACCGAGCAACTTGGGCAGTATAAAAGATATAAATTTATTGCCTATCAATTCGTAACCAATCATTTCCCATTTTTTATTTTTATTAAAAAAAAGCACTTCTGTATTTTTGTCTTCATTGAGGTCTGCTGTTTCAAATTTTACTATTTCCAACTGGCTTTCTACTTCTTTGGATGCTATAATTTTACTGTTTTTGCGGGCTTCTATCACAAAACCCTTCTGTTTTTTTTTTACTTCAAATACTATTTGATTGTCGTCTTGGTATTCCAAAAGTAAATTATTTGCCAATGAATCTGATTCATCTAAAGTATCAAAAATCAAACTATCGTTTACATCTATTGGTTCGTTGTTAAGACTATCCACCATTTCTGGAAACTGGTAATTTCCCTCAATAATTTGCTGATTATCTGTATAGTAAAACCAAACTAACCCGATTACTAAAGTTATTAAGGTAAAAACAAATAAAATATCTTTAAATTTACGCTTCTTAAAAATCATTTAATTTAAATTAATAAAAACACATGTTTCACAGATCCCCAACCCTATTTTCTCGTTATTGTGTATTTTGCCTTTTGGCATTTTTAGAAATAGTTTCGTGTAAAAATAACGAAATTTCTCCGGAAATAGTAGCTACCGACAAATACCTCATAAGTGCTAACAAATTAACCACTTATACTGCAAAAGATGCTAAAACTACAATTAAGCAAGCTAAATCATTTTTAAACATTGATATTAATATAGATACATTAGACCTCAAATACGATAGCGACGTCTATAAAATTACTTATAAAACGCTAGACGAAAACAAAATGCCCACTGTAGCATCTGGTTGCTTGATAGTACCTCGCTCAACAGACTCTTTGATTATGGTGAGCTACCAACACAGAACTATTAAAGAAAATGAGGCTCCCCCGTCTAGCTTTACTCCATTTGGTGATGTGAATTTTGCTGCAACTTTCAGTACTGCTGGCTATATATTTTCGTGTCCAGACTATTTGGGCTACGGTGCTTCCGAAAAGTTGGACCACCCTTACGAGCATCGTGAAAGTTTGGCTCAGGCAATTTTAGACATGACTAGAGCATCTGCAGAATTTTTAAGAAAAAACAATATTAAATGGAAAAACAAACTTATGCTCACAGGATATTCCGAAGGAGGTTTTGCCACTATGTCTGCCCTGAAAAAAATAGAAGAAAATACCAATGAAAACGAATTTAATGTGCTTGGAGCAAGCTGCGGATCAGGTGCCTATAACAAAACTGCTTTTCTAGATAAATTGGTACTCGAAAAAACGTATAGCAACCCTACCTACAATTTCAATTATATGTGGCTGATGAGTACCTACAACCGCATCTATAAACTAAACCGCAAAGGTGCTGATTTTTTCAAAACTCCTTATGCAGCGAAGTTTGACAGTACCGGTTATAATGCTGACTTTAAAGTTATATTAAATGATGCCTTTAGCGATGCCTTCAAGAATGCTATAAGAAACAAAACCGACGCTCCTTTTTTTACAGCATTAGCCGACAATGATGTATTTAACTGGAAACCTAAAACCGAAATCAAACTTTTTCACGGCGATACAGACCAATTGGTATTATACCTCAATAGCCAAACAGCCTACGAAAACATCAAAGCTAAAGGTGGAAACATAACCCTAACCACATTAACAGGAAAAGACCACAGCTCTGGATTGCAAGGGTTTCTAAAAGGAACGTATGCTTTTTTTAAGTCAAAAAAATAGCAAGCCTAAAAAAAAAATGTTATTATTTCAATAATTTATCAAGCTCACTTATAGTTGATGGCAACTTGATTTAACTTTTCAAAGAATCATAAGATTTCACTTGTTTTATAATTTAAAATAAGCTAATTTAAGTTAAGTAAATATTAAATAATCGATATTTATCTGTAAAATAATACGTTTTGAATTTAATATTGAATAAAATTTATCTTTTCACATTTTAAATATTTTGCTTATGAAATTGCAAGTGCATTCGGTACATTTTGATGCTGACAACAAGTTGCTTGAGTTTATTCAAGCTAAATTAAACAAACTAGACACTTTCTATGATAAAATAACAGTAGGAGAAGTTTTCCTAAGGCTAGATAAAGGTGAAAGTAGCAAAACCAAAAATAAATTATTAGAAGTAAAAATAAGTTTGCCCGGTATGATACTATTTGTAAAACAAAAGGCAAAAACATTTGAAGAAGCAGTAGACAACGCCATAGAGGCACTAAAAATACAGATTAAAAAATTTAAACAAAAACTAAAAGACAACAAACCCTACGCCCTGAAACCAATATTGATGACAATGGCGATGGATTCGTAAATTGTTGGTAAAACTTACAAAATAGCTCCCTAAAAAGAGCTATTTTTGTGTAAACATCTTTCAAAAAAACAAAGCAAATATGTTTACACAAAAAAAAATACCTTTACAAATCAACAAAATACTGGTAGTACATATTGGAAGAATTGGTGACCTGATACTTGCAATGCCACTTTTTGAAGTGCTAAAATCCAACTACCCTCAAGCAAAAATACATATTTTAGCGTCTGTAAAAAACTATACAGTAGCAGAAAACAACCCATTTATAGACAAAGTACATTTACATAAAAAAGGATTCCATATTCTACATACTTTATTGAAACTTAGAAATGAAAAATTCGACTTATGGATAGACCCCAAAGCACATCGTTCGTCAGAAAGCCAATGGTTGGCAAAGCTCAACAACGCCAAATTTAAAATAGGTTTTCACCCTGAAAATAAAATTTTCGACTATGCTTTAGCCTCAGAACAGACTAACCCAGAGATGCATATGATCCATATGAATTTAAAATCTCTTGAACCCTTAGGAATAAAGATTACAGACAAAATATTACCAAAATTGTTTATTACAAAAGAAAATATAAACAAATTTGATATTTTCTGTAATACAAATAACATCAAAGATTTCTATTGTGTCAATCTTTCGGGTAGTGCCAAAGAAAGAGAATGGGAAAACGAAAAATGGATAGAATTTTTAAAAACAATACAAAAAGATATTAGCTCAATAATCTTGATATCGTCACCAGAAAAAAGCCAAGAAGCTAGAACTATTGCCGAAAAAGTAGAAAAATGTGTCTATTATTCGACCAGCTCCATAAATGAAATTTATCCAACAATAAAAAATACACAAATGGTTATTTCTCCAGACACATCTATTGTACATTTGGCATCAGCCTACAACAGACCAGTGCTAGGATTGTACGGATATGCTTCTTTTCGTTTTTCACCACTAAGCGACTTGCAAGAAGTAGTCACTGTGGAAGAAAATGAACATACTATCAAAGAAATATCGATTGACAATATGTTAAAATCTTATAATAGATTGAAAAGAAAAATAGAAAATCAGACAAAAAACAGTAATGTTTTCCAGAAATAAACAAACAAAAATGGAAGAACTAGAAATACAAGAAAATAACCCATTACATGGCGTTACTTTAGAAAAAATATTAATTCATTTGGTAGAAAACAACGGATGGCAAAAAATGGCAGAACTAGTACCTATCAATTGTTTTAGCAATAATCCGTCAATAAAATCTAGCTTAGCATTTTTACGCAAAACGCCTTGGGCTCGTACCAAGGTAGAAAACATGTATATCTTTAGCTTAAAGAGACTAAAATCAAAAGAAAAAACACAAAAAAAAGACCAATAATAGATAAAAATTATCATTCAATAGATATATGTAGATAAAAAAACTAAATCGCATCAAAAAATTAGTTTAAATTTTAAATACCAATCAATATATTGTTAATTTGTTATTTGATAAAACAATTTAGATAGAAAACACAAATCTTTCAAACTGGAAATTCAAAATATTAAGAATTAAAAAATAAAATTAAATAATGGCATATTTATTCACATCAGAATCAGTATCAGAAGGGCATCCAGACAAGATAGCTGACCAAATATCAGATGCACTCATCGACAATTTTATGGCTTTTGACCCATCATCAAAAGTAGCATGTGAAACCCTTGTTACCACAGGTCAAGTAATACTAGCTGGAGAAGTAAAAACAAACACTTACCTAGACGTACAAGCAATCACACGTGAAGTTATTCGTAAAATAGGCTACACCAAGTCTGAGTATATGTTTGAAGCCAATTCTTGCGGTATACTTTCGGCTATTCACGATCAATCTGAAGACATCAATCAAGGTGTAGACAGAAAAAGCCCTGAAGAACAAGGAGCCGGAGACCAAGGAATGATGTTTGGCTATGCCACCAAAGAAACCGACAACTATATGCCATTGGCATTGGACTTGGCCCATAAAATATTGCAAGAAATGTCTGACATTAGAAACAACCACACCGATGTGATTGGCTATTTAAGACCCGATGCAAAATCACAAGTAACTATCGAATACTCAGACGATAACGTTCCACAACGTATAGATACAATAGTGGTTTCTACCCAGCATGATGATTTTGATACTGACGAAACAATGTTAGCAAAAATCAAAAATGATGTTATCAATCTTGTAATTCCGAGAGTAAAAGCTAAGCTAAAACCAGAGCTTCAAGCCTTATTTACTGACAGTATCACCTACCATATCAACCCAACAGGTAAATTTGTAATAGGTGGACCACATGGAGACACTGGTCTTACTGGTCGCAAAATAATAGTAGATACTTACGGCGGAAAAGGTGCACACGGTGGAGGTGCTTTCTCAGGAAAAGACCCATCTAAAGTAGACCGCTCGGCAGCTTATGCTACACGCCACGTTGCCAAAAACTTGGTTGCAGCTGGCTTATGTGACGAAATATTGGTACAAGTTTCATACGCCATTGGTGTAGCAAAACCTTGTGGCTTATATGTAAACACTTATGGAACAGCCAAAGTAAACATGACTGACGGCGAAATTGCTAGCAAAGTAGCTGAAATATTCGACATGAGACCTTACTATATCGAGCAACGCTTAAAACTAAGAAATCCAATCTACTCAGAAACAGCAGCTTATGGACACATGGGTCGCAAAAACGAAATAGTTACTAAAACATTCAAATCACCGAATGGCACTATTATCGAAAAAGAAGTTGAGCTATTTACTTGGGAAAAATTAGATTTTGTTGATACCGTGAAAGCTAAGTTTTCGTTGTAAAACAAGTTTCAACCACATTAATTAACATAAAAAAAGACCTGATTCAATTCAGGTCTTTTTTTATGCCCGAAACAAAGGCATTGTACTTAGATTCAGAAAAAAACCCATCTGTTACAGCCTTTACAATTCCCTTGTTATTGATATAAAAAATAGCACAATGCTCTGACTTATAGCCATACTCTTTACAAACAAGACCTTCCCAATCAACCATCAACTCAGATTCTTTTTTCAAAAAATACATTACTGTAGATCTCATAAAACTAGGCACAGAGCCCACATGAGCAATTTTTAAATACGAAAGTTTTTTAGAAAATTCTTTATCTAACCTTTCACACCAAAGTGGAGGCTCAGCTTTACTTTTTCTATCGGCGATTACCAAAATAATAGATTTACCTTCATTAAAATTCTCTTTTTTAACATTCCCAAACTGCGTAGTCAAAACAAATTTCGGAGCAGGCTTATTTAGCAATTGCCCAAAACCAATCTGACAAACAAAAAAGCACAAATACAAACTCAATAGTTTCGACATATCAATATTTTGTGGGTTTAAAATGGTATTTTTGTAAACGTATTTCAAATACTAAAATTTAGAATAAATGAACCAAATTTTATACAAAAATAATTTTTTTTATTGTTTAGTGTTACTTTTTTTAAACGCTTGCAACGGAAGTTCTGACGCATTCGTAAAAAAAGCCAAAGAACAACTAAAAGCAGGAAACGCCAAAGAAGCTATTTTATTGCTAAATACAGCTATTGAAAAAGACGACAAAAATGCAGAAGCATTCAATATGAGAGGTGTTGCCAATTTTGAAAATAAAAATCTAGCAAGTGCCTTATTAGACTACAACCAATCTATCCAGCTAAACCCCAACGATTACCGTCCATATTATAACAGGGCAACATTAAATATGGATAAATTTGACTGGAGCAAAGCTATTCTTGACTGCAACAAAGCCATAAATCTACAGGCAGACTCTGCCGAACTTTACACCCAAAGAGGCATAGTTCAGGCAGCTTTACAATTACCAGAAAAAGCTATTCAAGATTTCAGCAAAGCTATTTCCCTGAAAAACAACGAACTAAATGCACTGTACAATAGAGGAAATATTTATTTCCAACAAAAAGACTTTCAAAAAGCAAAAGCAGATTTTGAAAAATCACTGACAATAGACCCCAACTTTGGCAAAGCATTATACGGTATGGCAATGGTTTTTTACCAAAACAAAGAACAAGACAATGCTTGTTTTTATTGGAAAAAATCTAAAGCCAAAGGCTATCCAGACGCCATAGCAGTGGCAGATTCGCTGTGTAAATAATGAAAAAAATAACCAATAAACTCGAATACCAATCAGAATCGACCATCTGGAAAGTATGTTTCGACCATTCAAAACCCATTGTAGTATTCGAAAACCGAGACGAAAACACAAGAAAAGCTAGCCTCACAGCTATAGATTTTGATGAAAACAAAATAATACTGAACAACTGGACTTTACCCAAAAAGTGGTGGATGAGCCTTTTGGCTTCATACAATGGCATAGTTTTATTACAAGAGCAATCTAGCACTCAACAAACAGAAACCATTGCAACCTCTGGCATTGAAATTATTTCACAAAAAAAAAAATGGGAAGTAGAAAATTTTTCACTTTCAGAAATCGTTCAAGATACAGTCATCTTGCAACGTTTTAATGAAAAACAAGAAGCCACTTTCAAATACATAAAAATAGATTCTGGAGAAACAGCAACACCAGAAACACTTCAAGAAAATCTATCTTTAAAAAATAAAAACCTTTTGTTTGCACCTCATGTTTACAACTTGACAAACGAATATTTTAAGGTTTTTAAAGAATTTTTAAACGATTTTTTACAGATAGACGCTCAAGAATCTATTGAATATTTAGAATTTGAAGATAAAATTCTTATTTCTTATTATATTTACCAAGACAATCTTATCAACAACTACTTGCTAGTTATTGATTCATCCAAAAATATTTTACTTCATGAGCAATTAAGCAGTAGTAAAGGCATTGGATTAAACACATTCGTTATTTTTTCGGGTAAACTTTTTTTTATTCGAAACAAAAACCAAATACTAATTTATGAATTTTAATATAAAATCATTTTTCTTAATCTTAGTAGTATTATTAGCTACAAAAAAATTAACAGCCAACACTTTAGACTCTACAGAAATAAAAAAAGAGGGCGGCAAAACTTATGTTATTTACAAAGTAGAACCCAACCAAACACTGTATTCGTTAGTGAAAAAATACGGTAGCTCTGTTGCAGCAGTAAAATTGGCAAATCCTGAAATTTCAGAATCGGTAAAAATAGGTCAAATTATAAAAATTCCATACACAAAGCCTATTGCTACTTCGCCAGTAGTTGCTGTTAAAAAAACAGTAACTCCAAGCCCTAAAGTAGAAACGGTAAATATGGCAACCCATGTAGTAGACGACCAACAAACTTTGTTTTCTATCGCTACTCAGTACAAAGTAACCATGGTGGATCTCAGAAAGTGGAATAACCTAAAAACCGACGGACTTAGCAAAGGGCAAACACTGATAGTAAGCGAAAAAGAATACTTAAAAAATAATGCTAACACTAAAACAGATGCACCCAAAACGATAGAAGTTTTCGACGAAAACGACCTACCCATTACCAGAACTACAGACCCAAACAAAACACAACAAGGTTACAAGAGAATAGTAGAAACAGGCGTTGCTGAATTAATAGACGTAGAAGACAAATCTGGCAAACTATTGGCTTTGCACAAAACAGCACCAATTGGCACTTTAATAAACGTAAAAAATATTTCAAACGGGCACTTTACTTGGGTAAAAGTAATAGGCAAACTACCTGAACCTTCAGGAAACACCATTCTGAAGCTTTCGCCTAAAGCTTACCAAAAATTGAGCAACGAAGACAAAAAAATAAGAACCGAAATATTTTATCTTCTACCTTAATTTCATTGAACGATTTTTGATAAAATTTCGCACCTAAAATTGCTCTTATAATTAGTTTTGAAAAAAAAGAAACCCATTACAATTGGAATGATTGTCTTTAACATTATTTATGTTTTAGCTTTTCCATTTATTACATTTTTCTCTTTTTTGTTTACCACATTAATCTGGTTTTTCTCCATGATTTCTAGGCTTTTTATTTATATAGGACGAATGTTAAAAAAGTAAAACCTTATCTTTTATTTCATTCGCCATGGCAATATCTCCATTTGTAACAGAACTGTTAGAAAAAAAATACACCCAATACAATCAATTCAATTTTATTGAAAACGACCCCATTTGTATTCCGCATCTGTTTACTCACAAACAAGACATAGAAATAATGGGATTCATTGCGTCTATATTGGCTTGGGGGCAACGCAAAACCATTATCAACAAATGCAATGAACTAATCATATCTTTTGATAATTCGCCATATGACTTTATAAAAAACCATCAAGAATCCGATTTAAAACGTTTTTTAAGCTTCAAACACCGCACCTTCAACGCCACTGATACACTTTACTTTATAGATTTCTTTTCAAGATATTACAAAGAGAATGATTCATTAGAAAATGCTTTTTTGATAAACAATCAGCCCAAACAGAATATTGAAAACAACCTAAAAGCTTTTCATGATTTATTTTTCAAAAACGAATTTGCCCCATTACGAACCCGAAAACACATAGCAACTCCCGAAAGAAAATCTACTTGTAAACGACTAAATATGTTTTTACGTTGGATGGTTCGTAAAGATAAAAATGGCGTAGATTTTGGCATTTGGCAACAGCTAAACTCTTCACAGCTGGTATGTCCATGTGATGTGCATGTAGACAGAGTTGCCCGCAAGCTTGGACTTATCTCTAGAAAACAGACCGACTGGCAAACTGCACTTGAACTCACTCTAAATCTAAAAAAATTAGACGACCAAGATCCTGTAAAATATGATTTCGCTTTATTTGGACTTGGCGTAGAAGGCGAAATGTAAAATAAGGAAAATGATTGGTTTAATTTTTTTATTAAAAACTTAGTGTTAATTTCATAGCTTAACAAACAAAAGGTTAAACTAAAAATCATCAACAAACAATGTCTTCAACTAAAAAAACAAACTTTTTTAGCCTATTTTGCTGTACCCTGCTGTGTAGCTATTTCAACAGTTTTTCGCAAACCAACAAAATACCTAAAACAGACATGCTCAATCTATTACAAATAAATATACTTCCACAAAACGCCAGAGAGTTTTCGTATACCGATAAAAAAGATGGCTATTTTTATGGAAATACACACTCAGACAGCACTTATGCATGGCATATGGGCTGGAACATAGGTGGCAACAGAATATTATCGGATTACGAGATACTGGTTGATAAAAAAATACTCCCTAGAAAAACAGCAAATGTGCTAGCTTATCCTCACAAACTAAAAAGAATATATGCGAACAAGCACACAGAAACTTTTCTAATGTTAGACAACCAAGAAGCTTTGGTGTGGCAAATTTCAAGCAATAAAAACCAAACAATCGGCATTAAACTAAACAATTCTTTGATAGAATATATTTCAAGCACAGCAAACTATGTAATATTCAAACCCAAAGAAAGCCCAGAGCAAATACTTATTTTATGCCCTATACAAGAAAAAACGGTTGTAAACTTCCATTCAAAAAGCACAATCATTACCTCAGCAAGCTCAGGAAAGGGTTTTCTGCTAACTTTAGCCAACAACCTAGAAGAAGCTTTAGCTAAAAGTAAATATATCACAAAAAACTTAAGCTCACTTTTAGAAAAACGCAAAAATAGAATAGCTGACGTTACAAAAAGTCATGAAATAAATAGCAATAATAAATCACTAAATACAGCCTTACCTTGGATTGGAGCTACTTTAGACCAGCTTGTTACCCAGCAACAAGGCAAAGGTATTTATGCTGGTTTGCCTTGGTTTAACCAATATTGGGGTAGAGATATGTTTATTTCTATGCCTGGCACTTGCTTAGTATCTGGGCAATTTGAAAATGCCAAAGAAATTTTACTAAATTTTGCTAAATTTCAAAACCTGGATAGCAACCATATTCACTATGGAAGAATACCAAACAGGGCACAACCAAAAGATATTATCTATAACACCACAGACGGAACACCGCTGTATATCAACCAAATAAAAGCTTATATCGACTATTCGGGAGATACGTCTATAATAGCTTCACTTTACCCAACCATAAAAAAAAGCCTCGATGGTAGCCTAAAAAATTGGGTAGACAAAGACGGATATCTTACACACGACGATGCGGATACTTGGATGGATGCAAAAATAAAAGGCATTACACCACTTTCGCCGAGAGGAAATAGAGCCAATGATATTCAGGCACTTTGGTTCTTACAATTACAAAACACTGTTTTTTTTGCTAAATACATGAAAGACTACCCTACTGAAAGTATTTGTAATAAATTGATACAGAAAGTCAAAAATGCTTTCAAAAACGATTTTGTAAACAATCAAAACCTTGATATTACAGACCATATCAGCAAAGAAAATATTAAAGACTCAAAAAATAGACCCAACAAACTGTATTGTTACGAATTACTCGACAACGAAAACCTGAAACATCAAATTACTCAAAAAACATGGCAATCGCTGGTATATCCTTGGGGAGTTGCCTCTTTGAGCCAGCTAGACGATGATTTTCACCCTTACCACGAGCACTGGCATTATTACCACAAAGACGAAGCCTACCACAATGGAACTATTTGGTTGTGGAACAACGGCATAGCGATGCAAAGAATGATAGAAGCTTTTCAAAAAGACAAAGCATTTGAGCTTTTCAAAAATATGAACCAACATGCGCTGAGCACAGGAGCTATAGGTTCGCTTGCCGAAAATGCCGACGCTCTTCCTTTGCCTAATAAAAATTGGGTTAGAAATACTGGCACTTTTCTACAAGCTTGGTCTAATGCCGAACATCTTAGGGTTTGGTATCAATATTTTTTAGGGTTCAGACCTTTGCTGTCTGAAAACACCATTTTGTTTCAACCCAATATTCCTTCTGAAATAAATCAATTGACCAATAGCCTAAAAATTGGATATGGAAATATTGACTTTGAATATATTAGAAATAAAAACAAAAGTACTTATACTTTAATAAACAAAGGTATTGAAACGAAAATAAAACTTGATATAAGTGACTTTGAAAGCACCTTTATCGACTTGAAAAAGTCTCAAAACATTATTATAAATACAACAGAAAAAAACATGATCGTTAAGGTGTTTGAAAATAATAAAGTCATAAAGAATGACTACTGTGCAAAAGATAAGCAAAAGTCTGACGCTATGAAACAAGCAAACTTGATTTTCAAGAACGTTGATTTTGTAAAACCTGTACTAAAAGAGGGTTTAAAATGTTTGAAGAAATACCACAAAATACCTTTAACATTTTAAATGTTAGCTGGTTAAATTTTCATTTTCTAGATTAAAAAGGTCGTTGAGCAGCCCTATAAACTGGTCTGCTTCACCCCTTTTGCAGGCTGCTTTGAGCTGAACGATTGGAGATTTCATGATTTTTTGGATGATACCAGACGTGATTTTTTCAATTTTATCAGTCTCTTCTTCCGTCAAACCTTTCAAGTGGCGTGTAATTTCTTCTTTTCTAATTTGCTCTAAGGCGTTTTTGAGTTTGTTTATCGTTGGCGAAACTTCCATTTCTTTAGACCAATCATTAAAACTCAACAAAGATTCTGCAATAATAGATTTTACATGTGGAATGGCTGCAATACGCAACTTCAATGCTTCGTCTGCCCTTTCTTTGAGATTATCTATATTATAAACCAGTACACCTGGTATTTTTTCTATTTCGTCTTCAATGCTTCTTGGTACAGATAAATCTATAAAATATTTATAGCTAAACATTTTCATTTGTTTTAGCTTTTCGGCTGTCACCAATGGCTTATCCATCATTACAGATGAAATCACAACATCGGCTTTCTCTACTTCACTATAAATATCTTCGAATTTTGCTACTTTAAAATCTGAACCTTCTGCTATTTTGAGGGCTTTTGCATGCGTTCTGTTTACCAATGTAATTTCACAAAACTCTTGATCACGCAAATTTTTACAAACATCTTTACCTATTTCACCTAAACCGACTATCAATACTTTTGGATTGATAATATTTTGGGTAAGCTCTTGCGTAAGTGCTACAGCGGCATATGATGTAGAAGCTGCTCCATCTCTGAAAGCGGTTTCTTGTGCTACTCTTTTGTTTGAAAAAAAGATGGTATGCATCAATCTGTGCAAAAATGGACCAGCCATATTTACATCTGCAGACCACTGATAAGCATTTTTTATTTGATTGGGTATTTGCAAATCTCCAACCACTTTTGAGTGCAAGCCAGTAGCTACTTCAAACAAATGCTGTATTGTATTTTGTTGAGAATCAAATTGCTTGAAATAATGAAAATAGTTTTCTGCTTGAGTAATGCCTTTTTCGGTGAGGAGCAATTTAATTATTGAATCTGAATAAGCTTCTGTAGAAGAATAATACACTTCAGTACGGTTACAAGTAGATACTACTAGCATTTCATTCACCCCAAATACATCCTTCACCTTCAACAAAAAAGACTTTATGTCTTGTTGGTTAAGGGCAAGTTGCTCTCTGATGTGCAGTGGTGCAGATTTGTAGGATAAACTAAAGCCTGTGAATGTATTTTGCATAACTCAATATAAAACATACAAATTTACAACACTATTTGTACAATGTTATAGCTCTTGAATGTGATTTTTAAGAATATTTTTTATTTATAATAATTCTAAATAATAAAATTATCAGGGCAATTTAAAAATCGTTTCATTAATAATTCGAATTACAATAGTTCTCCGGTTTTCTTTTAAAAAAATTAACTCTTTTTTAACATCTTTATTAACAGCAATGTTTACATAAAATATGTTTTTTTGAAGATATTTTAAAACAAAAATTTAAAAAACATGAAAAATACGATAATACTTACATTATTATTCTTGGGAAAGTTTAGCTACAATGAAGCACAAACTACTTGCAATTCCAACAGACCTGACAAATATTATTGCGACAATCGTTTTGACTGGCACTGGGATGTCAGGGTAAGGATAAGCGAAGGAAGCAAAACGGGACTTTTGAGTCCCTCGGAAACCAATAATTTATTTTACAGACTAAGAGACATCGAGATGAAAGAGTACAATTACCAATCTGACGGATACTACAGTAGCTTTGAGCAACAACGAATTTGGGACGATGTAGTTTATTTGAATCATAAAATAGGGATTGACCTTCAAGACTGCGACAGAAACTTTTATGGTTTTGATGCCTGTGGGGTAAACAGAAGAGGATTTGGTGTGTATTTCGATAGAAATAATTGCGATTTCAACCGTTTCGACAAAAGAGGGTTTGGCTCTATTCAATATGGTTATTCACCTAGAAATGAATATCAAAATTCTTGTAACAGAAACAATAATTATCAAAATTCGAGATACGAACATTTAGAAAATGAAAGGTTGGAACAAAAAAGAGAATGGATGGCAAATAGAAGAAGAAATAATGTAAGATATCAAACTAGATGGTAATCTGTAAAAAAATAAAGAAAACTAAACTGGAAAAAATTTAACAACGAAAAATAAGCCTATTTCAAAACAAAAAAAGCTGCAACTAATAAAAATAGTTACAGCTTTTTTTTGTGTAAAAGATAGAATTACTTTATATCAAAGCTACCTTCACCTATTTTGAAACCTTCTGAATACAGCTCAGTTCTGTAATGACCTGGTCTGTAAACTACAGCATTTCCTCTACCATAAATAATATCTACAGCTTGGTCGTTGTTGGTATATGTTACATCTTTTTTGGTAGTAAAAGTAGTTTCTTTTCCATTATATGTAAATGTACCCGAACCCGAAAGATTGTCTGAAATTACTGCTCCATCTGGATCCAACACTTTCAAAAATACAGTTTTACTTTCTTTTTTAGTAACTGGATTTTCAGCTAAGTGAAATTTAACTTTAATTTTATCTACTCTAGAAGCTTTGTATTTTCCGCCATCATCTTCTTTTCCATTGCTTTTTAGAATATTCACAATTACTTTTTGTGCTTTCAACGCAGCTGCGATAGTAATTTTTTCAGACAATTCTCTGTTTTTTCTAATTACAGCATCGTTAGAATCTGCCAAAAGTTGTTTTTCTGTTTTCAAAGAACCTATAGAAGTATTTAGGTTTTGATTTTCAGTGTTCAAATTCTGATTGGTTGTAGTCAATACGCCATTTTCCTCTTTAAGTTTGGCAATTTCCATGTCCTTTGCAGATAATAAATTTTTGTATTCTGCTATTTTAGAATTGAAATTTTTCTCTGAAAAACCGTTTACATTTTTTAATTTTCTTTTATCTTCATTCAACTGTGCAATAGCAGCTTCAAGCTCATCAACTTTTCCACCGTAAGCTTGTATTTCAGCTTTTTTGGCCTCAAGTTGTAAACCGATAGAATCTAAACTTGTAGTCACTTTAGTCAACTCTGCTACTTTTGTATTGATAGTTTGCTCTTGAGATACTGTTACGTTTTTTGTTTCTGAAAGCTGATAACCCAAAAAACCCGACAATAAAGTCAATGCACCAAAACCAACTTTCCAAAAAATCCCTTTGTTATTATTACTTTCTTGATATTCTTCCATAATGTTTGTTAAAATTTTTAATGATTTGACTGATTTTTTGACAAAAAACGTGATTTTTTTCTAAATATTATACTTTTAGTTAAAGTTTTGTTAAAAAATATCATTGTTAAATAAAAAATAGACAAGCACCCCGTGTATTGATTAAATCTAAAAACATACTAGAAAAATATAATTTTAAAGCCCAATAAGTTATATTTTAATTACAAATGAATAATTTTTAAAATTTAAGTACAAATTAACAACAAAAAAATACAAATAAAACCCTCTTTATTAGTTATAATATTCAATTTCATCCACCCCAATAATGGGATTAATTCCAAACATAAATATTTAAAAAAATGAAAAAACTATTAACCGTGCTAATAATTTTAGCGATGTGCGTGAAACATTCTGTTTCTTATGCACAGCAGCAAAAATTGAAAGGCAAAGTAAAAGACGAAAGTACAGGCGAAAGTCTTGCTGGTGTAAGTATTAGAACTAAAGGCCTATTAAAAGGTACTTTGACCGACAAAAATGGTGAATTTTCATTAACATTAAATGCTGACCAAAAAACATTGATTATTAGTAGTGTAGGATACGAAAACAAAGAAGTAGACATCGCAAACAATGCTTCTGAAATAGAAATACTACTCACCAGCACTACCAATCTTGTAGATGAAGTAGTGGTAGTAGGCTACGGTACAGCTCGTAAAAAAGATGCAACAGGCTCTGTAACAAATGTAACCTCAAAAGACTTTAACCGAGGAAATGTAAACAATCTAGGTTCTTTATTGCAAGGTAAAGTAGCGGGTGTAAACATCACCAAACAAGGTGGAGATCCTAGCAGAGGAGCTTCTATACAAATGAGAGGACCTTCTACACTTAATGGCAGTACCGAACCTTTTTATGTAGTAGACGGAGTGCCAGGCGTATCGCCAGACCTAGTAGCACCTGAAGACATTGAAACAATAACGGTTTTGAAAGATGCAGCTTCTACTGCTATTTATGGAACAAGAGCTTCTAACGGCGTAATAATGATTACAACCAAAAGAGGACAAATAGGAACTAGATTCACTTACAACACTTTTTTCACAACAGAAAATGTTACTAGAAAACTAGACTTAGCAACAGCTGACGACTTAAGGACACTTTTGAAATCCCAAAACAAAACCTTTGACGCAGCCTTGCCAGACAAAGGAGTAAATACTGATTGGCAAGACGAAATTCTGCAAACAGGTGGCGGACAAAACCACCATTTAGGTTTAACAGGGGGCAGTAAAGACACTAAGTTCAACGCTTCATTCGGTTACTACAACCAAAAAGGTGTTATAAAAACCTCGGCTTACGAACGTTACACTGGCAGGCTAAACATAGACCACAGCTTTCTTGAAAACAAAATAAAAGTAGGCGCTACTGTGGCTACACTTTTTAGCGATAACAACAAAATCAACTACAACGCATTGAGAAAATCTGCTATATTTTTACCTACCCAGAATGTGTACAACCCAGACGGAAGCTTCTTTCAATCCACCACTCAAGATTATGCCAATCCATTGGCTTTATTAAAAGAAGAAACTAGACTGGATGAAAGCTCAAAGTACAATTTAAGTGGTAGAGTTGCATTCGAAATCACCAAAGGAATCACATTTGAAAATAATGCTGGCTTTGTTTTTACAAACGACATCAGTAGCGGTTATAAAACCTTATCACACTATGATGGCACCAAAGGAAACGGTAGAGCAGAAAAAAGCAATTACACTAGCACAAATAAATTTGTAGAAAGTTTTTTAAATATTGACAAAAACATCAACAAATTCAATGTTAAATTTCTTTTGGGCTATTCTTTCCAAACAGAACAAAGAAACAATGGTATTTCGGGTGTAAATACTCACTTCTTGAATGACATCAACTCTTATGATGGTATTACAACAGGAAACTCACCTGCTGGATTTGACAGATTAGAAGGCACTAGAACACTTAACGACTATAAGCTTATTTCATATTTCAGTAGAATAAATGGTAGCTACGATAATAAATATTTCATATCTGCTTCCTTTAGAAATGATGGATCAAGCAAATTTGGACCAAACAACAAATGGGGATTTTTCCCTGCCACTTCTGTTGCATGGAAAATATCTAATGAAGATTTCTTAAAAAATTCTACTACAATAAGCGACCTTAAACTAAGATTAGGTTATGGCGTAACGGGCAACCAAAACGTAGATCCTTATACTTCGCTTTCTTCTTACAGAACCGGTAACGTCATATTTATTGATGGCTTGGCAGACAAAGCAATAGAATTTTCGAGACTGGCAAACCCAGACCTAAAATGGGAAAAAACTGCGGTATCTAACCTAGGATTGGATTTTGAACTTTTAAAAGGAAAAATCAACGGTACAGTAGACTTGTTTTACAAAAAAACCACCGACATGATTTATAGATACGATGTACCCAATCCGCCATATGCTGTAGACAACATTGTAGCTAATGGAGGTACCATGACCAACAAAGGTATAGAGATTGCCATCAATGTGAATGCCGTAAAAACAAAAAATATAGAATGGATCACAGGCATTACTTTCGATACTTACAAAAACAACATAGAAAGCTTGTCTGATGGAATTTTCAAAAAAACCGAACAACTTACAGGATATATTGGAGGTAGAGGACTAACAAACGTTCCGGTACAAGTGATAACCCCTAACAAGTCAATAGGAACGTTCAGAATGGTAGAATACGCTGGTCTCGACACATCAGGCAAACATTCATACTATAATTTAAAAGGCGAGAAAGTCCTAAAAGCAGACTTTAAAGATGCAAAAATCATAGAAGGAGTTTCAGCTTTACCATCATTTACATTGGGATGGACCAATACAATTAGCTACAAAAACTTAAGCTTAAATTTCTTAATTAGAGGTGTTTTTGGCAACAAAATATACAATGCACAAGCAGCTGACTTAGGAAGAACCAACGATGCAGCCAAATACAACATTTCGAAACAAGCTATCGAAGAAAAAATCACTGGCATTACGGCATATTCTACGCAATTCTTAGAAAATGGCTCTTTCATCAGAATGGATAACGCTACATTATCTTATGATTTTAAAGCATTAAAATTTGTAAGAAATGCAAGATTTTATGTAAGTGCAAACAATCTTTTTACGATTACCAACTTTAAAGGACTTGACCCTGAAGTAAACTTTTCTGGAATTTCGCCGGGTATTATTGGATTAAATCAAAACATTTCAAACAATACTATTGAACCAATTTATTACAAAACTAGGGCTTTCACAGTTGGATTGAATCTAACTTTTTAATGATAAAATAAAAATGAAAAAGAATATAAATCAATTTTTAATAGCAACAATAGCTTGTTTTTCAATTGCTTGTAGTGATCTACAAGAAAATGAACCAAGTGGATTCAAAGAAGAATTTTTCAAAACAGGAAATGAAAAATTATTAATCCAAAGAGTAGGCGACCCTGTACAGCATTTAAGACTAATGCTCGACAACCAAAAAACATGGGAAGCACACGAAGCCGCAACAGACGAGCTGGTAATACCTACACAAGGTGGTGGCTGGGATGACGGAGGAAAATGGAGAGTTATGCACATGCACGAATTCACTTCATCTAGCCCAGTGACCTTAGAAGCTTGGAAATGGGCTTTTAAAGGAGTAAGCAAATGCAACTCGGTAATCAAACTTTTCAAAGAAGTAGGTGGCAATAAAGTACCCAAATACATCTCTCAAGCCAGAACATTGAGAGCATATTATTACTGGCACTTGATAGACCTTTTTGGCAATGTACCTATAGTAACCAAAGTAGACATGACAGATGGTATTTCGCCCGAAACAAGCCCCAGAAAAGATGTTTACAATCACATAGTTACAGAACTTAACGAAGTTTTAAGCGATACATCTTTTGTAAATAGTACTAAAACTTCATATGGTTTTCCTACAGTTTGGATGGCAAAAGCGCTTTTGGCTAAAATGTACCTAAATGCTGAAGTATATGGCGGCACCCCAAACTGGGATGAAGCTATCAAACAATGCAACGACATCATAGCTTCTAATAAATTTGGCTATACAAATGATTTTCAATCTATTTTCAGACACGACAATGGTCCACAAATCAAAGAAATTATTTTTTCTATCGTAAATAGCACCAACGAAAAAGCATCTGTAATGAGTTTCCCTCAACGAATTTACCCCGGTGCATTCAACGGATACACCAAAACATTTGGTTCTTGGAATGGATACCATACCTTGCCAACGTTTTATGACAAATACACAGATGCCAACGATGTCAGACTAAAATCTTGGTTTGTAGGTGAAGAAATAAAATGGGTAGATGGAACAATCATGAAAGACAAAGAGGGTAAAAACATCAAAATATCAAAAAATATCAGATTTGAAGTAAACCCAAACAATAAATTTGATATTGGAGGCGGTGCTGAAATACAAGGTGCAAGAAGTAACAAATATGCTTATGACCCTACGTCTTTAGATCAAACCCAAAACAACGACTATGTAGTATTTAGGTATTCAGACATAGAACTTATGAAAGCAGAAGCAGAAGCAAGAAAAGCAAACAATCCAAGTTTGGCATTAACCGCCGTAAACCAACTCAGAACTATCAGAAACGCTTCTCCGCTTACATCGCTAACTTGGAATGATTTATTAGACGAAAGAGGAAGAGAATTTGCCTTTGAAATGTGGCGTAGAAACGATTTGATTCGTTTCAACAAATGGGGTGATGCATGGGGTTTAAAACCAAACACTCAAAACAAACCCAACCTAAAATTAATGCCAATACCTGTTACTGAAATCCAAATCAATAACAAATTAAAACAAAACGAAGGCTATTAGTTTTATCATTTTTTTAAATTAACTCAAAAAGGTATCACATAAAAATGATACCTTTTTTTGCCTATTTTAATTTCCAAAAACTCAAAATATCCTATCAATAAAATATTTACAAAAAAACATTCAAAAAAAACATTTTTCAAAAAATCAACTAAGGGATAATAACCCTATTTTTGTCATCATAAGATTACATCAGTACCAATTATATTCAACAAACATAAAAAATGAAAAATTATTTAGTACACAACGAATGGAGCATCATAGAAGACGGCTTTCACCCCGAATTCAACGAAATATCTGAGTCTGTTTTTTCTTTAGGAAATGGCAGAATGGGACAAAGAGGCAATTTTGAAGAAGATTTCTCAGGCAAAACACTTCAAGGAAATTACGTAGCTGGCGTGTATTACCCAGACAAAACCAGAGTAGGTTGGTGGAAAAATGGCTATCCAGAATATTTCGCTAAAGTACTCAATGCCGCCAATTGGATAGGTATTTCTGTAAAAATAAACGAAGAAATACTAGACCTCAACACTGCCAAAGTAACCGAATTTCGCCGTGAACTCAACATGCAAAAAGGTTATTTACACAGAATATGTACCGCTACTTTACCTTCAGGAAAAAGCCTAAAAATAGAAAGCACTCGACTAAACTCTTTAGCCGACGACCAAGCTGGTGTTATTCAATATAAATTAACCCCATTGAATTTCTCAGGAAACATAACCCTGACAGCTTATATAGATGGTGACATCAAAAACAAAGACTCAAACTATGATGAAAAGTTTTGGGATGAAGTAGCCAAACACAACCAAAACGACGAAAGCTATTTGGTTATCAAAACAAAAAAAACAAACTTTGAGGTAGCCACAGCACAAAAAGTAACCTTAAATATTGATAATAAACAAATAGCATTCGAAAGTAAAACTATAAGCCGAGAAAAATATGTTGGTTTAGAATTGAACTTTGAACTAAAAGAAAACCAAACCGCAGAGCTTGTAAAATATGCTTGTAATCTTTCTTCAGAAAATTACGAAAAAAGCCAACTACTTGCAGAAGCAAAAACTTACCTTCAAAAAATATCCGCTAAAGGTTTCGCTACCATGCTAGAAGAACAAGCCAAAGCTTGGGCTAGTAAATGGGAGATGAACGATATTAAAATAGAAGGTGATGTAGCTGCACAACAAGGCATTCGCTTCAATATTTTTCAGATGTACCAAACCTATTCGGGCGAAGATGCAAGGCTAAATATAGGTCCAAAAGGATTTACTGGAGAAAAATACGGTGGCACAACTTACTGGGATACAGAAGCTTACTGCCTTCCTTTTTACTTAGCTACTGCCAACCAACAAGTAGCTAAAAATCTTCTGATTTACCGCTGGAAACACTTGGGCAGAGCAATTGAGAATGCCGAAAAACTAGGCTTCAAAAACGGAGCTGCCCTCTACCCTATGGTAACCATGAATGGGGAAGAATGCCACAACGAATGGGAAATAACTTTCGAAGAAATACATAGAAACGGAGCTATCGCTTATGCTATTTACGATTATATCAACTACACAGGCGACCAAGAATATTTAGCAGAATATGGCTTTGAAGTATTATTGGGCATAGCCAGATTTTGGGCTCAGCGTGTCAATTGGTCAGCAGATAAGCAACAATACGTGATGTTGGGTGTAACAGGGCCAAATGAATACGAAAACAATGTAAATAACAATTGGTATACCAGCTACATAGCACGTTGGTGCATGAAATATTTGCTAGAAGTGGTTGATTACTTACAACAAAACCATGCTACACGATACCAAGAATTAACAAAAATTACAAACTTCAATTTCGAACAAGAAAGTAGCTCGATGCAAGACATCATTGAAAAAATGTACTTGCCCGAAAGCAAAGAAAAAGGCGTTTTCTTACAACAAGACGGCTT